>JAFMRC010000296.1 GCA_017354375.1 Nocardiopsaceae bacterium
CCGCGGACCAGGCGCCCGTCGGCGAGCGGCACCGGCAGCGCGCCGAGCTCCGCCCGCTGCCCCGGATCGGCCGCGGCGAGTGCCCCGTACAGGCCGCGCCACCATGACACCGGACGGTCCAGCGCGGCGAGCATGTCGGTCAGCTCCGCCAGCGGCAGCCGCCGGACGCCGAGCGTCCGGTAGGCGGGGTGCCGAGACGGCCCGGCGGCCAGGCCGGCCAGCACCGGCGCCAGGAAGTCGCGCAGCGCCGGGAGGTTCACGTCGAGGACGAGGGCGTCGCGCGGCCGCAATCGCGGGTGCTCGTTCGGGTTCCCATAGGCCTCGCCGGCCCTGCCGGTCCTGCCGGTCCCGGCGGTCTCGCGGACCTCGTCGGCCTCGGCCGCTTCAGCGGCGGGCAGGAACGGGGTCTCGGGCAGCAGCGCTAGTATCGCCCGCCGCAGCTGTCCGTCGAGTTCGCCGTGCGCCACCGGGCCCGGCACCATGTCGAGCAGGCCGGGTCCCGGCGCGAGCCGGGGCAGCAGCGCGGCATAGGCCCCGGCGGCACGGTCGACGAGGAAATCGGCCAGCGGGCCGGGAGCCACGTGCCGCCGGTCGGGGGACAGCGGGAACGACGCGAGCAGCAGCGCCGGGAGTTCCAGGGGCTCGTCGGTGGGGGTGGGGGCGTGCACGACGGCGCCCACCGCGCCGGGCAGGCGCCCGGACGGGAGCGAGGAGCCGGGGACCGGCATGACGGGGCCGGAGTGGTCGGCGGACGACAACGGCACCGCCCACCGCACCGACCAGGACGCCCGCGCCCTCTCCTCGGCGGGACGGTCGGCCAGCAGCGCCGGGTCCAGGGCGCCGCCCGCGGCCGTGACCCGCCACCTGCTGGCCACGCCATCGACCGTGACCGTGACGACCTCGCCGCCTTCCGCCTCCCCGTCCCAACAGTCCCCGTTCCGGGAGCCTCCATCCACGGCTCCCCCGTCCCTGGAGGCCCCGTCCCTGGAGGCACTGAGGCGGCGGATCCCGGACGGAGTCTCGATCGTGACCTCGGCCAGGGCCGGGAGCGCGAGCAGCAGCGCGGGGCCGGCCTCGGCGAGCAGCCGCCGGGTCAGCTCGACCGCGCCGGGGTCGCACAGCGGCAGCGTCACCGCGGTCGTGAAACCATCCGGGGGAGAGCCGCCGGACGGGAACGGCAGGCGCAGCACGGGGACGTGGCCGGACCGCGCGCCCAGCTCGCCCGCCAGCGCGGGAACGCCCGCGGCCAGATCGCGGGCCTCCTCCGCCGACCACCGGACGGCCCCGGTCACCGAGGCGATCTCCGGCGCGTCGCTGACCGCGACCGTCGCGGCGAACCCGACCCCGAATCGCCCGACGGTCGCCTCGACCCGCTTGCCGTCCCGCTTGCCGGAGGCGCGCAGCGTGCACAGTGACTCCACGCCGCCAGAGTCCAGCGGGGCGCCGGTGTTCGCGGCGGTCAGCACCCCGTCGGCCAGGGTCAGCCGCAGCCTGCCGGGCACCCCGGCGCGGGCCGCCGCGTCGGCGGCGTTCTGCGCGAGTTCCACGACCAGGCGGTCGCGGTAGCCGCCGAGCGCGTAGTCCTCCTCGGCGTTGGCGTCCTCGCGGAACCGCGCGGGCGACGCGGCCCACGCGTCCAGCACGGCCCGGCGCAGTCTCGCGGTATCGAAGGGGTCATCCGGCGGCACAGCCCGACTCTATTGCCCGGGGATTGCCCTGGGCAGCGTCACACCGTGATGATGTCCAGCTTCCGGCTGACGCCGTCGGCGAGCGCGCGAAGGTGATCAGCGTTCCCGCTGACGACCGCGTCCCTCCGGCGCAGCGCGCGCTCCGCGACCGATGCGTCGACGGCACCCGGGTTGATCGCGCACTTGCCCAGGAGCGCCCCCGCTGCCCTCGCCGCTGTTTCCTCCATCGGGTCTAGCCCGCAGCCCGCCAGCAGCCGGGATAGGTTCACCTGGCGAGCTGACCGGTAAACCTCCGCGAGCACGCCGGCGGGCACGACCGGGCGAACGCCCCGGTCGAGGGCGCGCTTGTGCAGCGCCCACATCTTCCGCTCGCTCCGCTCGGCGGCGATGAGCGCGCCGGAGTCATAGGTCAGGCCCTTCATCGTTTCCTCCCCACGTCACTGCCGTCGAGCAGGGCATCGGCCTCCGCCAGTTCCTCCGCGGTAAGCGCGCCGTTGTCCCGCTCCCACTCCCGGACGGCGCGCTGCCCGGCCCGGACGGCCAGGAGGTTTTCCAGTGCCTCGGCGATCAAGGCCGAGACGGTCGTGTGGCCGTTCGCGGCCTCGTCCTCGGCCGCCGCCCAGATCACATCGGGAACGGATACGGATTTCTTCACGACTGCGCCCATGGGGCAATGGTACTACCGTGGTAGCACCACCTCAAGCCCGGCTCCCGCACCCCCCGATTGCGCGATCGATGGGGTCATAGCGCGCTCGATTGCGTAATCGAGCGGGCCGGTGGGGGAGTGTGTTAAAACTGATATCAGTATGATAGCCTCTGGGCGCTGAGGGAATCCTGTTATGACCGGAGGTGGAGGCATGGCCGCTCAGGATCAGCCCGCCGATAGCGTGCCCGTCCCGCGCCAGCAGATCGCCGAGAGGCGGGCCATGTACCTGCCCGGCGCCTGGCTGCTCGTCGGCGGCATCGCCCTTGTCATCGTCGCGATCGTGATGTTCTTGCTGGCCGGCGCCAGCGGGGGCGGCGCCGGGCTGGCGCTGGGCATCGTCGGCGCGTGTTTCGCGATCGCGGCCGTGTTCGTGCTGCGCGGGCTCACCGCGGTCGTGCCGGGCCGCGCGCACGTGGTGCAGCTGTTCGGCCGGTACACCGGGACGGTTCGCGAGCCTGGCCTGCGGTGGGTGAACCCGTTCACCAACCGGATCGTCGTCTCCACCCGGATCCGCAACCAGGAGTCGGACGTCGTGAAGGTCAACGACGCCGACGGCAACCCGATCGAGATCGCCGCCGTCGTCGTGTGGCAGGTCGCCGACACCGCGCAGGCGGCATACTCCGTGGACGACTACGAGGTCTTCGTCACCATCCAGTTTGAGACCGCCGTCCGGCACATCGCCTCCCAGTACCCCTACGACAGCCGCGGAACCGGCGCGATGTCGCTGCGCGAGAACGCCGAGGAGATCACCGGCAAACTGTCCACCGAGGTCGCCGACCGGGTCGCCTCCGCCGGGGTCACGGTGATCGAGACCCGGCTCACCCAGCTGTCCTACGCGCCGGAGATCGCCCAGGCCATGCTCCGCCAGCAGCAGGCCAGCGCCGTGGTCGGCGCCCGGCGGACCCTCGTGGAAGGGGCCGTCGGCATGGTGCGCCTCGCGCTGCAGCGGATGGACGAGGAGGACGTCGTGGACCTGGACGAGGAGCGCAAGGCCGCGATGGTCTCCAACCTCCTGGTCGTGCTGTGCAGCGAGCAGGCCACCCAGCAGGTCGTGAACACCGGCTCGCTGTACCAGTAACCAGATGGCGGAACGCAAGGGCATCCTGCTGCGGCTCGACCCGGCCGTCCACGACGCCCTGGCGCGGTGGGCGGCCGACGAACTGCGCAGCACCAACGCCCAGATCGAGTTCCTGCTGCGCCGCGCCCTCGCCGACGCCGGCCGGATGCCCGACCGCGCCACCCCGATACGCCGGCCGGGCCGCCCGCGCGGAGCCCGGTAGCCCGGCCCATGCTGCATACTCGGACTCGTGCCTGATTCCGCAGTCCCCCCGAGCGCCGCGGCCCCGCTGGAAGATGCCGCCTCACCGGAAGAGGCCGCCCCGCCGGCCGAGAGCTGGCGGGCGCCCGTCGCCGTCCAGGTCAAGTCGGCGACTGGCGCGGCGCTCGGCGTCGTCGTGGCCGCGGTGTTCTTCCCCGCCTGGATAGCGGCTGGAGTCGGGGCGCTGCTCGGCGCCTGGGGCCTGGGGATGGTCGCGCGCCGCCCGGCCGTGACGCTCGATCCGGGGAAAGGCCTGCTCACCGTCACGATGGGGTTCCTCACCCGCCGGATCAGGCTCGGGGACATCTCCGCCGTGCAACTGGAACGCGCCAAGGTGACCTTCGGCAAGGCCGACGGAACCGCCATATCGGTGCACGCCTGGCAGCGCGGGCGGCTTGACCGCTGGCTGCGGGTCCCGGTCGTCGCCAGCGACATGGCGCACGCCGTCTCCAAGGCCGCCTCCGCCGCCCGCCCGCCGGAAGCCGCCCGCCCGCCGGAAAAGGGCTTCGCCGCCAGCCCGGCGCGAAAGCCGGGAGAAACGGGAGAGAAGCGGGGAGCGGGGACAGTCGCGACGATCCGTTCGGGAAGAAATCTGCCGTTGCTCGTGCTGGCGGTCGCCGGGCTGGCCGAGATCGCCGCCGTCTTCTTCGTCCGGGTTTCCTGGCCCAGCCCCGTGATGACCGCGCTCGGCGTGGTGGTCGCGCTCGGGCTCGGGTTCACCGGCATGGGCACCGTCATCTTCGCGCTCTGGAGCTACCTCGCCGGGCGCCCGGCGGCCCGCGGGTAGTGGCAGGATAGCGGCGTGGGCACGCTTATGCTGCTGGACACCGCGTCGCTGTACTACCGCGCGTTCTACGGGATGCCGGAGACCGTCACCGCGCCGGACGGGACACCGGTCAACGCCGTGCGCGGTCTGCTCGACGCGATCGCCAGGCTGGTCAGGGACCGCGGTCCGGACAGGCTCGTCGCCTGCCTCGACGCCGACTGGCGCCCGGAGTTCCGGGTGGCGGCCATCGGCACGTACAAGGCGCACCGCGCCGAGCCGGACGGCACCGAGCGGACGCCGCCCGCCCTCGCGGTGCAGATCCCGCTGATCACCCAGGTGCTGGAGGCGTCCGGGATCACGCTGGCCGAGCACGCCGGCTACGAGGCCGATGACGTCATCGCCACCCTGGCGCATCGCGCGGCGGCGCGGGCCGCCGGGCCGGTCGAGGTGGTGACCGGCGACCGCGACCTGTTCCAGCTCGTCGATGACGCGAAGCGGATCAGCGTGCTCTACACGATCAGGGGCCTGTCCAAGCTCGAGCCGTTCACCGAGCAAGATATCGCTAAAAAATATGATATTCCGGGTAAAGCGTACGGGGCCTTTGCCGTGCTGCGCGGGGATCCCAGCGACGGGCTGCCCGGCGTTCCGGGGGTGGGGGAGAAGTCCGCGGCGGCGCTGATCCGGGCGTTCGGCGGCATCGAGCAGATCGTCACCGCGCTGGAGAAGGGCCACGGCGGTTTCCCGCCCGGCGCCAGGAAGAAGCTGGAGGCCGCCAGGGACTACCTGGCCGTCGCGCCGGCCGTGGTGAAGACCGCCACCGACGTGCCGCTGCCGACGGAGTTGCCCGCGGGCGACGGCGTGCTCCCGGCGCGCCCGCCGGACCCCGGCCTGCTCGACGAGATCGGCGCCGCGCTCGGGCTCGGGTCGTCGCTCTCCCGCTTCCGTGCCGCCGTCACCGGCTCGTGAGCCTCATCGACTGATATTCGTGAGCCCATCGACTGATAACAGCAAGAAGCGCGGCAGCGCGAGAAACGTGGCAGCGCAAGGAACGCCGCGACGCGAGAAGCGCTGTAGCGCAAGGAACCGAGGACAGCCATATGAACGACCTGTACCCCGCCGAACGGCTGCGCCGGGTAGCCGCGGCCGTCCGCGACCACGGGCTCGGCGCCCTGCTGCTCACCCCAGGCCCCGACCTGCGGTACGTGACCGGCTACGACGCCAAGCAGCTGGAACGGCTGACCTGCCTGGCCGTCCCCGCCGACGGCGACCCGTTCCTGGTGGTGCCCCTGCTGGAGCTGAGGGCGGCGCAGGCCTCGCCAGCCGGCGAGCTCGGGGTGGAGCTGGTGGCGTGGGGAGAAACCGAAGACCCGTTCGGCGTCATCTCGGGCAGGCTCGGCAACCCGGGGTCGCTGGGGCTGTCGGACCGGATGTGGGCGATGTTCTCGCTGCGGTTCGCCGACGCCTTCCCGGGCGCACGCCACGTGCTCGCCAGCGCGGTGCTGTCGCCGATCCGGGTCCGCAAGAGCGCCGCCGAGGTGGAGGCGCTGCGGGAGGCCGGGGCGGCGATCGACCGGGTGCACGCGCGGGTGCCGGGGTGGCTGCGGCCCGGCGTGACCGAGCGCGAGGTGGGCACGAAGATCGCCGAGGCGATCCTGGCCGAGGGGCACGTGTCGGCGGACTTCACGATCGTGGGCAGCGGGCCGAACGCCGCCAGCCCGCACCATGAGGTCTCCGACCGGATCCTGGGGGCCGGCGACGTGGTCGTGGTGGATATCGGCGGCACGATGCCCTCGGGCTACTGCAGCGACTGCACCCGCACCTACGCGGTCGGCACCCCGCCGACCGAGTTCACCGAGTACTACGGGGTGCTGCGAGTGGCCCAGGACGCGGCGTGCGAGGCCGCCGCGCCGGGCGTGCCCGCGCAGACCGTGGACGCCGCGGCCCGCGACGTCATCGCCGCCGCCGGGTACGGCGAGTGGTTCATCCACCGCACCGGGCATGGCATCGGCCTGGAGTCCCACGAGGAGCCCTACATCGTCTCCGGCAACGCGACGCCGCTGGAGCCGGGGATGGCGTTCTCGGTGGAGCCGGGCATCTACCCCGGCCCGCACGGCGCCCGGATCGAGGACATCGTGGTGTGTACCGAAGGCGGCCGGGAGCGCCTCAACAACGCCCCCCGCGACCTCGTGATCGTCTGACCGCGACTTTTAGTGAAAGGCGGCCCCACATATGCCCCGAACCGGGCGCATCTAGGGCCATCATGCCCCCAAAGACGATCCCGCCGGGCCGGGGAGGGCGGAAATGGCTGGGCATCCGCAGGGCCTCAACCGTGGGTTCCGTCATATTGCCGCAAAACGCCCGGCGCCCCGGCGCGGCCCGCCGACCAGTCGGCCCGGCCCGGCGGCCCGGTGACCCTCCGGCCGCTGAACCGTCGGCCGCTGACCGCC
>JAFMRC010000090.1:0-13530 GCA_017354375.1 Nocardiopsaceae bacterium
GATCGCGTCGCGCAGGCCGCCGGCCTCGTCGGCCAGCCCGTGGGCCACGGCGTCGGCGCCCGACCATACCCGGCCGCGCGCCAGCTCGTGCACCCGCTCCGCGGGCAGCCGCCGCCCAGATGCCACTTTTTCCGTAAAATCGTCGTATATAGCGTCAAGCCACTCGTCGATCCGCCGCCACTCAGACTCGGAGAACGGCCGCGACGGCGAGAACATCAGCGCGTTCGGGTCCTCCGCGACGGTGTCCACGCTGACCCCCGACCGGCCGAAGAGATCCCGCAGCACCGGCTTCCCCAGTATCACGCCGATGGATCCCGTCAGGGTTCCCGGCTGCGTCACGATCACGTCGGCAGGCGCGGAGATGAAGTACCCGCCAGACGCCGCCACGTCGCCCATCGACACGACGACCGGCTTGCCGGCCGCCCGGACCCGGACCACCTCGCGCCAGATCACGTCCGAGGCGGTCGCCGAGCCTCCCGGGCTGTTCACCCGCAGCACCACCGCGCGCGCTTTGTCATCGGCGGCCACGGCGCGCAGCGCGGCGGCGACGGTGTCCGAGCCCATCCCGCTCCGTCCGCTGCGCCCCTGCCTGATCGGCCCGTGCGCGTAGATCATCGCGACGAACGGCTCCCGCCGGGCCTGCTCGCGCAGTCGGCCCGGCATCCCGGCGAGCGACCGCGACCGCTGGTAGCGCTGCAGGTACAGCAGCGACGCGTCCGCCCCCGCCTCGTTGCGCACCTGGTCGTACACCTCGTCGCGGTAGGCGAGCGCATCGACGAGGCCGTCGGCGAGCGCCTGCCGCGCGAGGAATGGCCCGCGCCTGAGCAGCTCCCGCGCCTCGGAAGCCGTCTTCCCCCGGCCGTCCGCGATGGCGTCGGCGAGTTGCCCGGCGACGGATTCGGCCAGCCGGCTCGCGGCCTCCCGGGCCGGCCCGGTGAACCCGGTCTCGGTGAGCTGGTCGGCGGCGGACTTGTACTCGTGCCGCTTGGCGCTCTGGAAGTCCACGCCCACCTTCGCGAGCGCGTCGCGGACGAACACCTGCTCCACCGCGACGCCGGTCAGCCCGAGCGTGCCAGTCGGCTGCAGGAAGATCCGGTCGAACGCGGTGGCGAGGTAGTACGGCAGGTTCCCGCGGGTGAAGTCGCCGAAGCTCTCCGCCCACGCCACCGTCAGCTTCCCCGACCGCCGGAAGCCGGCGACCGCGTCGCGCAGCTCCTGGATCTTCGCGAGCCCGATCCGGGCGCCGCCGACCTTGACGACGAGTGCCCGCACCCTGTCGTCGGTCCCGGCGCGCCGCAGCCCCTCCAGCAGGTCGGGCAGCCGCGACCGGCGCATGGTGAGCACCGCGGAGACCGGGTCCTGCGGCGGCCCCTCGGCCAGGCCGTCGGTCAGGTCGAGTTCCAGGATCAGCGGCCCGGTGCGGCGCTTGGTCAGCCGGGTGAGCTGCCCGGCGAGAGCGTCTGCCATGCGCCCCAGCTTACGCGGCGCAACTAAGATCAAAATCTGCTTCATACCGAACGGATCGTGGTGCCTGTGGACGCACTCCCTGACTCGCCTGCCGCCGTCGTCGTGGTCGACGTGGCCAACGTGATGGGCGCCCGCGCGGACGGATGGTGGCGCGACAGGGCGGGGGCGGCACTGCGGCTGTGCGAGCAGGTGGCGGAACTGGCGGCTCGCGGCGTCCCGGGACATGAACGCGCGGAGTTCGTGCTCGTGCTCGAGGGTCGCGCGCGGGACGCGGCGGCGCGGATCGATGCCCGGCACCAGCGCGTACGCGTGGTTAGCGCGGCTGGATCCGGGGATGATTCGATTGTGACCGAAACAGCTTCTATCGCGGCATCTGGCATGTCCTGCCTGGTCGTTACCGCTGACCGGGAGCTGAGGCGGCGTTGCGTGAGGGCAGGGGCGACCGTGGCTAGTCCCTCGTGGCTGCTGGGGTTGTTGAAGCAAGTACCATGAATGTGGCCCCCGCTCCCGCATCGCGTGATGTGTAGTTTCTGTTCGTTACAAACCGGAACCTGATGCTCATGTACGTGATCTTCGCTGTTGTGGCAGTGTTGGTGGTCGCGCTGCTGCTGCTGGCCGACCGCGCGCTGAAGGCTATCGAGAAGGGCCGCCGTCGCCGGGAGGCCGGGATGCGCCTGTACGCGGCCGCCGCCGCCGCTCAGGCCACCGAGAAGGAACGGCGAGCGAAGGAAACCGCGAGCAGGGAACTGACCGCGGTCCTGCCCGCCATCATCAAGCCGACCGACGAGCCCCGCAAGGTTGCGTGACCCTCAGCGGAGTACGCGGGTTGCCGTGCTGTCCGATACGCACGCGCCGCGGAGATGGAAGTCGTGCCCGTCGGCCGTCGCAGAGCACCTGCGCGGCGCGGACCTGATCTTGCACGCGGGTGACGCGTGCGTCGCCGCGGTGCTCGGCGAGCTGGAGGAGTACGCACCGGTGACGGCCGTTCTCGGTAACAACGACGGTGCCGACGTGGCTGAATGGGGAGCCCCGGAGACGGCGTCCATGGAAGTGGCGGGCTTGCGGATCGCGATGATCCACGACAGCGGCCGGGCCGCAGGCCGCCTGGACCGGATGCGGCGTCGTTTCCCCGACGCGGACCTGGTCGTGTTCGGTCACTCGCACATCCCCCTGGACGAGTCGTCGCCGGACGGAGCGTTCAGGATCTTCAACCCCGGCTCGCCGACCGACCGCCGTCGCCAGCCCCACGGCACGATCGGCCTCCTCGAGATCTTCGACGCGACCCTGAAGTCGGCCCGCATTCTCTCCGTCACCTGACCCCGCGGCCAGCGCTCTCGCGCCCCCGAGCCCCGCGTCTCCGCGCCCCCGCGCCCCGCGTCTCCGCGTCTCCGCGCCCCGCGTCTCCGCGTCTCCGCGCCCCCGCGCCCCGGGATCCCAGTGTGCCGAGTGCGCATTTGGGCTCGCTCTAGCTGGCCCAAGCGCGCACCTGGCACGTTAAGCGGGATGCTCCGCGAGGTGTCCTGTCCCGCGCCACCCCCTCCCGCTGCGGCCCGAGTGCGCATTTGGGCTCGCTCTAGCCGGCCCAAGTACGCATTTGGCACGTGGAGGGGACAGGGGTGGCACGTGGAGGGGGCGTGGGGCGACGGGAGGGGCTCAGTCGCGGACGAGCCAGAGGACGCCCAGGGGCGGGAGGGCCAGCGTCGCGGAGGCGGGGCGCCCGTGCCAGGGCTTGGGGGTCGCGGTCACGGCGCCCATGTTGCCCGCGCCGCTGCCGCCGTAGATCACGCTGTCGGTGTTGAGCGCCTCGCGCCAGCGCCCGGCGAGCGGTAGCCCCACCCGGTAGTCGTGGTGCGGAACGCCGGAGAAGTTCGCGACGCACGCCAGCACCGGGACACCATGGGCAGCCGACCCGAACCGCAGGAACGACAGCACGTTCCCCTGCGCGTCGTTGGCGTCGATCCACGCGAACCCCTCGGGCGCGTGATCGGCGGACCACAGCGCCGGCGCCGACCTGTAAAACCGGTTCAGGTCCCGCACCAGCCGCTGCGTGCCGGAGTGGACGCCGAACTGCAGCACCCACCAGTCCAGGCCCTCCCTCTCCGACCACTCGTTGCCCTGGCCCCATTCGGATCCCATGAACAGCAGTTGCTTCCCGGGATGCGCCCACATGTACGCCAGCAGCGCCCGCAGCCCGGCGAATCGCCGCCACTCGTCGCCCGGCATCTTCCCGAGCAGGGAGCCCTTCCCGTGTACCACCTCGTCGTGGGACAGCGGCAGCACGAAGTTCTCCGAGTAGGCGTAGACCATGGAGAACGTCAGCTCGTTGTGGTGGTACTGCCGGTGGATGGGGTCGTGCCGCATGTACTGCAGCGTGTCGTTCATCCAGCCCATGTTCCACTTGAACCCGAACCCCAGCCCGCCCAGGTGCACCGGCCGGGTGACGCCCGGCCACGAGGTCGATTCCTCGGCGATCATCATGACGCCATCCACCCGCTTGTAGCAGGTGGCGTTGACTTCCTGCAGGAACGAGATGGCGTCCAGGTTCTCCCGGCCGCCGTAGGGATTCGGAGTCCACTCCCCGGGGCGGCGCGAGTAGTCGAGGTACAGCATCGACGCGACCGCGTCCACCCGCAGCCCGTCGACGTGGAATTCCTCCAGCCAGTAGATGGCATTGGCGACGAGGAAGTTACGGACCTCGGGGCGGCCGTAGTTGAACACCAGCGTGCCCCAGTCCGGGTGCGTGCCCAGCCGGGGGTCGGAGTGCTCGTACAGCGCGGTGCCGTCGAATTCGGCCAGGGCCCAGGAATCACGCGGGAAGTGCGCGGGCACCCAGTCCACTATGACGCCGACTCCCGCCTGGTGCAGGGTGTCCACCAGGAAGCGGAAATCGTCCGGCGAGCCGTACCGCGACGTCGGCGCGTAATAGGACGTGACCTGGTACCCCCAGGATCCGCCGTACGGGTGCTCCGCCACCGGCAGGAACTCCACGTGGGTGAACCCCATGTCCGTCACGTACTCCGCCAGCTCGGCCGCCAGCTGCCGGTAGGACAGCCCCGGCTTCCACGACCCGAGGTGTACCTCGTAGACGCTCATCGGCGAGGTCGCGGGCTGCCGCCCGGCCCGCTCCGTCATCCACTCCGCGTCGCCCCACTCGTAGCGGGACGCGTACACCACCGACGCGGTGGCCGGGGGTACCTCCGCGAGCAGGGCCATCGGGTCGGCCTTCTCGCGCCATACGCCGTCCGGCCCGCAGATCGAGTACTTGTACCGGGCGCCGGATCCGATGCCCGGAACGAACAGCTCCCACACCCCGGCACCGCCGAGCGAGCGCATCGGGTGGCCGCGGCCGTCCCAGAAGTTGAAGTCGCCGATGAGCCGGACGCCGCGGGCGTTCGGCGCCCACACGGCGAACGACGTTCCGGTCTCGGTCGCCCGCGCGCCGAGGGCGCGCCACAGCTGCTCGTGCCGCCCCTCCGCGATAAGGTGCAGGTCAAGCTCGCCGAGAGACGGGAGGTGGCGGTACGGATCGTCGTCCGCGTCGTCCGGGTCAACGGGCGCTGGACAGGCGCCACTACCCGTTATGGAGGAATTGCTGGCGTATTTGACTTCAAGGCGATAATCCGGAACGGATGGTGGCGCCTCGGGCAGTGTTACCTCAAACAAGCCCTGGTGGCGGTGGGGCACCGGATGGCGGCTGCCGTCGGGCATCACGACTGTGACGGAGGAGGCGAGCGGGCGGAGGACGCGAATGGTCAGGCCGTCCGGTCCCGGGTGGGCGCCGAGGACGGAGTGCGGGTCGTGGTGCTGCCCGGCGACGATCCGCTCGATCTCACCGAGCGAAACCCGTGTGCCCGCCTCGCCCCCAGAATCGGACAAATCGTGATATTTCATGTAATGTTGCAGTTCTGTGATCGGGCGGAGTTAGAACTCCGCCAGCGAATCGAGCGGGATAGGCAGCCAGGACGGGCGGTGCCTGGCTTCGTACAGCACCTCGTAGACGGCCTTGTCCAGCTGGAGCGCGCGGAGCAGCACCGCGTTCTCGTCTGGGCCGAGGCCGCCGGCCTCGGCGTAGCCAGCGCGGAAGGCCCTGCTGTTCCGGCGTACCCAGTCGTGCGCCGTGGCCGCCTGCTCGTCGGCGTCCGGGCGGCCGACCAGCTGGTGGCGGGCGGCGTAGTCGAAGGAGCGCAGCATGCCCGCCACGTCCCGCAGCGGCGAGGACCGGGCGCGGCGCTCGGCGAGCGGGGCAGCGGGCTCGCCCTCGAAGTCGAGCACCACCCAGCCGGCCTCCGGCGTGCGCAGCACCTGGCCCAGGTGATAGTCGCCGTGCACCCGCTGCACCGGGAACGGCTTCTTGAGCTTGGCCAGCTGGGAGTAGGAGTCGCCGATCATGTCGGCGTACTTGCCGAGCTCGGGAACGGCGGCGGCGGCGAGGTCGAGCTTGCGGAACATGCGCTCGGTAAGCTCGGTGACCACGTCCGCGTCTGCCACGTCGGTGCCGAACGCGTCCGCCATGACCGCGTGCACCTCCGCGGTGGCCTGGCCGAGCCGCCGCGCCTCGCCGGCGAAGTCGCCGCCCGCGTCGGCGGCGCCCGTCTCCGGCGGCGCGTACAGGTCGCGCACGCTGGTGGCGGCCATCGACCAGCCGTCGGTGGCCAGCCGCAGGTACCTCGACAGGATCGCCAGGCTGGTGGTGACTCCTTCCAGCCGGGTCTCGATCCAGCCGAGCGGCTCGGCGACGTGCTCCGAGCCGGCCCGGGCGAGCGCGGTGGTCACCTCGAGGTCCGGGCTCGGCCCGGGAGCGATCCGGCGGAACACCTTGAGGATGGACTCCTCGCCGTACACCAGGCTGGTGTTGGACTGCTCCTTGCTGATCACGAGGCTGCTCGCGTCGGTGCCGAAGTCCGCGCCTTCCACCTTGCGCAGCCGCAGGCTGCCGATGGTGGCATCGCTCGCGATGCCTTCGATCAGGGGCCTGGTCAGCTCCGCGTCGTGCAGCGCGTCGTAGGCCTGCCTGCCGTCTCCGGACGGGCCGATCCGCGCGTGCTTCAGCCGCGTGGGCAGGCGGCGTCGCAGGCCGACGGGTACCTGGTAGTAATCCACCGTGGTCCCGTGAGAGACCGTGACGATCAGGTGCCGCAGTTCCGGATCCCCGCGGGTGACCGGGGTATCGGCCACGATCGCGAGATCACGCGGCTCGCGGCCTTTCCCGGCGAACCATCGCTGTTCCACCAGCCACGTCGCTAGCGTGTCCTCGAAAGCCATCGGCCTCGCTCACTCGTCGTCTCACCGGAAATGCTAGTTCTAGTAGATCACCGCTGCCGGTCATCCTTTGGGGGCGGGAGCTGAAACCAGTAGAAACCGTGCCCCGGCAGGGTGAGCAGGTAGGGCAGTTCCCCGATCGGCGGGAACGTGACCCCGCCCATGCACTCGACCGGCGTGATGCCCATGAACCTGCGCAGGTCCAGCTCGACCGGCTGCGGGAACCTCGATAGGTTATTGACGCAGAGTATCTGATCGGTTTCGTCGAGATCCGGCTGGGGGCCGTCCCCGGCGTCCGGCTGGTGCATGCTCGGCGCGGAACCCGCCGGCTCGTGCTCGCGGACGAATGCGAGCACGCTCGGGTTGCTGGAGGTGAGCTCCTCGTACCCGCCGAGGCCGAAGACCGGGTGCTGCTTGCGGATCTCGATCATCCGGCGGGTCCAGTGCAGCAGGCTCTGCGGGGTCCGCTGCTGGGCCTCCACGTTCAGCGACTGGTAGCCGTAGATCGGGTCCATGACCGGCGGCAGGTACAGCCGCTGCGGGTCGCAGGTGGAGAACCCGCCATTCCGGTCCGGGGTCCACTGCATCGGGGTGCGGACCGCGTCCCGGTCCCCGAGCCAGATGTTGTCGCCCATGCCGATCTCGTCGCCGTAGTACAGCACCGGCGAGCCGGGCAGCGACAGCAGCAGGGCGGTGAACAGCTCAAGCTGGTTGCGGTCGTTGTCGAGCAGCGGGGCCAGGCGGCGGCGGATGCCGATGTTGGCCTTCATCCGCGGATCCTTCGCGTACTCCGCGTACATGTAGTCCCGCTCGTCGTCGGTGACCATCTCCAGCGTGAGCTCGTCGTGGTTGCGCAGGAAGATGCCCCACTGGCAGTTGGCGGGGATCTTCGGGGTCTGCGCGAGGATCTCGGAGATGGGGTAGCGCTGCTCCCGGCGGACGGCCATGAAGATGCGCGGCATCAGCGGGAAGTGGAACGCCATGTGGCACTCGTTGCCGCCGGTCTCGGCGTCGCCGAAGTACTCCACGACGTCCGCGGGCCACTGGTTGGCCTCGGCCAGCAGCACCCGGTCCGGGTACAGCTCGTCCACCTCGGAGCGGATCCGCTTCAGGTACTCGTGCGTCTCCTTGAGGTTCTCGCAGTTGGTGCCCTCCCGTTCGTACAGGTAGGGGACCGCGTCCAGCCGGAAGCCGTCGATGCCGAGGTCCAGCCAGAACCGCAGCACCTCGATCATGGCGTCCTGGACCTTGGGGTTCTCGAAGTTCAGGTCCGGCTGGTGGGCGAAGAACCGGTGCCAGTAGTACTGGCCGCGCACCGGGTCGAACGTCCAGTTGGACGTCTCGGTGTCGACGAAGATGATCCGCGCTCCGGCGTACCCGTCCGGGTCGTCGGACCAGACGTAGAAGTCGCCGTACGGGCCATCCGGGTCGGTGCGGCTGGCCTGGAACCAGGGGTGCTGGTCGCTGGTGTGGTTCATGACCAGGTCGGCGATGACGCGGATGCCCCGCTTGTGGGTCTCCCTGATCAGCTCCACGAAGTCCCCGATGACCCCGTATTCGGGGAGGATCTGCATGTAGTCAGAAATGTCGTATCCGCCGTCGCGGAGCGGGGACTCGTACAGCGGCAGCAGCCAGATGCAGTCGATTCCCAGCCACTGCAGGTAGTCCAGCCGGGAGGTCAGGCCGCGGATGTCCCCGGTGCCGTCCCCGTTCGCGTCGTGGAAGCCGCGGACCAGCACCTCGTAGAACACGGCGCGCCGGTACCAGTCCGGGTCGCGCGGCCGGTCGAGGGTGACGTCGGGGACGGGCTCGCTGGGCGGCGGCACGGCGTTGCCCGTGAGGCTGGCTGGCAGGCCGGTTGCCGGCTCGTGCTCTGTCACTGCTGGAGTCTCCTGGATGTACCGGACCGTCGCGTGCCGGGTTAGGTCGCCAGGCGGCTGTGCCTGTTCGGCCTATGCCTGATCGGTGGTGACGGTGAAGATGTGTGCGGGTCGCAGGGCCGGGTCGAGGCGCACGTAGTTGGCCTGCCCCCAGCGGTAGGAATCGCCACTGAGCTCATCCGTGACGGTGAACCCCTCGTGGGAGCCGATCCCGAGTGCGGGCAGGTCCAGCCGGACCGTGGCCTCTCTGGCCTGATGCGGGTCAAGATTCACTACCACCAGGACGGTGTCGGAGACCGCGCCGCCCTGTTCCCCCGCCCGGGACGGCTCCGGCACGAGGGATTTCCTCGTGATCGTACCTGCCCCGTGGGCGATGCCCGAACCGGTCCCCGCGGCGGTTATCTCCCGCCCGGGCACCCGTTTGGAGAAGCAGATCAGCTCTGGCTGATCCACATCATGGAAGCGTAGATTACGCAGCCAGCGCAACGCGGGGTGGGCATTGCGGATTCTGTTAAGTTCCGTGATGAATGGGGCGATGCCCAGCCCGTCCCGCGCCGCCGCCTCCCAGTCGCGCGGGCGGAACTGGTACTTCTCCGAGTCCAGGTACTCCTCGCTGCCCGGACGCAGCGGCGTGTTCTCGCATAGCTCGTAGCCGGAGTAGATCCCCCACGTGGGGCTGAGCATCGACGCCAGCACCGCCCGGACCCGGAACGCGGGCGGCCCGCCGTGCTGCAGGTACTCGTGCAGGATGTCGGGGGTGTTGGCGAAGAAGTTCGGCCGCATGTAGGCCGCGGTATCGCGGGACAGCTCGGTGAGGTACCCGGTCAGCTCGTCCTTGGAATTCCGCCAGGTGAAGTAGGTGTACGACTGGTGGAAGCCGATCTTCGCCAGGGTGCGCATCATGGCCGGGCGGGTGAACGCCTCGGCCAGGAACAGCACGTCCGGGTCCGTCTCGCGGATGTCGGCGAGCAGCCGTTCCCAGAACCGGGGCGGCTTGGTGTGCGGATTGTCGACGCGGAAGATTCGCACGCCGTGGTCCATCCAGAGGCGGACGATCCGGTTTACCTCCCGGTATATGCCTTCCGGGTCGTTGTCGAAGTTGAGGTTGTAGATGTCCTGGTACTTCTTGGGGGGGTTCTCCGCATAGGCGATCGACCCGTCGGCCCGGGTGGTGAACCATTCCGGGTGCTCCTTCACCCACGGATGGTCGGGCGAGGCGTTCAGCGCGAGGTCGAGCGCCACCTCCATGCCGAGGTCGCGTGACCGCTTCACGAACGCGCTGAAGTCGTCGAACGTGCCCAGGTCCGGGTGGATCGCGTCGTGCCCCCCGTCGGCGGAGCCGATCGCCCACGGGGAGCCGGGGTCGCCTGGCTGCGCCCCGACCGTGTTGTTGCGGCCCTTGCGGAAGGTGGTGCCGATCGGGTGGACGGGTGGCAGGTAGACGACGTCGAACCCCATCTCCGCGATCGCGTCGAGGCGGCGCGCCGCGGTCCGCAGCGTCCCGGACACCGGCTCCCGGCGGCCCATCGGGTCGAACTGCACGCCCTCGGAACGGGGGAAGAACTCATACCACGCGCCGTACAGCGCGCGCGGCCGGTCCACCACCACGGGCAGCCGCGCGGACCGGGTCACCAGGTCTCGCAGCGGGTGCCGCTCCAGGATCCGGGAGATCTCCGGCGATCCGGCCGCGGTAAGCCGGTCCCAGGGCGGCAGGCTGCGATCGCGCAGCTTCTCGGCCAGCGCGCCCAGGGTAGTTTTCGCGGTCGCGAGCTGGGCCGCGCCAGGTACCTGCTTGATGCCCTTGGCGGCGCGCTCGTAGAGCAGCGCGCCCTCGGTGAGCATGAGCTCGACGTCCTGCCCGAGCGGGATCTTGATAGCGGCGTCGTGGTGCCATTGCCGGATCGGATCGCCCCATGCCTCGACGTGGAACTGCCAGGTGCCCTCACAGGTCACCGTGACATCCGCGCCGTACCGGTCGGTGCCGGGCGCCAGCTCGCGCATCGTCACCAGCGGCCCGGGCTTGCCCGCCGGGTCCCGCAGCACCACGCCGGCGCCGAGCGCGCCGTGGCCCTCCCGGATCACGGTCGCGCTGACCTGGAAAGTCTCGCCCGCGACCGCCTTAGCGGGGCGACGCCCGCACTCCACCACGGGCTCGACGTCGAGAATGGGGATGCGTCCGATCACGCGGTCACCGTATCCAACGGCGGCCCTCCCGTCACCTCAAACGGCGGCCGTCATGCCAATGGCCCGGCGCTGGTCGCGGGCGGACCATATGATGACTCCCCGTGAGAGCGATCCGACGTTTTACCATCCGCGTGACGCTTCCGCGGCGACTGCAGCCGTTGCACGACCTGATGCTCAATCTGCGCTGGTCATGGCACACGCCCACGGTCGAGTTGCTGTCGTCCATCGATCCGGAGGCGTGGGAGCGAGCCGGTGGCGACCCGGTGGCGATGCTCAGCGCGCTGCGTCCCGGCAAGCTCGACGAGCTCGCGGCCGACGAGGGTTTCCTGCACCGGCTGGACGAGGTCGTCGCCGACCTGCGTGACTACACTACGCAGCCGAGGTGGTACCAGTCGGGGGAGCCCGGAGCCTTTGAGGAGCTGCCGCGCGGGATCGCCTACTTCTCACCGGAGTACGGCATCACGGCGGTGCTGCCGCAGTACTCCGGTGGCCTCGGCATCCTGGCCGGGGACCACCTCAAGTCCGCGAGCGACCTCGGCGTCCCGGTGATCGGCGTCGGCCTGCTGTACCGGCACGGGTACTTCACCCAGTCCCTTTCGGCCGACGGCTGGCAAGCCGAGCGTTACCCCGCCGACGATCCCAATGGCCTCCCGCTCACCCTGCTGCGCGGGAACGACGGTGACCCGGTGCACGTCACGGTCACGCTCGCCGACGGCAAGCTGCTGATCGCGCAGGTATGGCTCGCCCAGGTGGGGCGGGTGCCGTTGCTGCTGCTCGACTCCTACGTGGCGGAGAACGAGCCCGCGCTGCACGAGGTCACCGACCGGCTCTACGGCGGCGGCACCGAGCACCGGCTGCGCCAGGAGCTGCTGCTCGGCGTGGGTGGCGTGCGCGCCGTGCGCGAATTCTGCCAGATCACCGGGCACGCGGAGCCGGAAGTGTTCCACACCAACGAGGGGCACGCCGGGTTCCTCGGCCTGGAGCGGATCCGTGAGTACCAGGCGACCGGGCTGGCCTTCGACGAGGCGCTCGAGCTGACCCGGGCCGGCACCGTGTTCACCACCCACACCCCCGTTCCCGCCGGGATCGACCGGTTCCCGCGTGACCTGGTGGAGCGCTACCTCGCGCCAGTGGCCGCCGAGCACGGCCTCCCGCTGGACCGGACCCTGGCCCTCGGTGCCGAGACCTATCCGGGCGGGGATCCGCATGTGTTCAACATGGCCGTGATGGGGATGAGGCTCGCGCAGCGGGTCAACGGCGTGTCGCTGCTGCACGGGCGGGTCAGCAGGGAGATGTTCGCCGGGCTGTGGCCAGGCTTCGACACCGGCGAGGTGCCGGTCGGCTCGATCACCAACGGCGTGCACGCGCCCACCTGGGTCGCCCCGGAGATCTCCGCCCTCGGCGACTCGGCCGCGGTGGCGGACGCGGACCCGGGTCGGCTGTGGGAGATCCGCAAGCAGTTGCGGGCCCGCCTGGTCACCGAGACGCGTCGGCGGCTGCGTGATTCGTGGCGGCAGCGCGGCGCGTCCGGCGCCGAGCTGACCTGGATCGACGACGCCCTCGACCCGGACGTGCTGACGATCGGGTTCGCCCGCCGGGTGCCGTCCTACAAGCGGCTGACCCTGATGCTGAACGACCCGGAGCGCCTCGCTTCGCTGCTCTCAGACCCCGAGCGGCCGATTCAGATCGTCATCGCCGGCAAGGCGCACCCGGCCGACGAGGGGGGCAAGAGGCTCATCCAGCAGATGGTGCGGTTCGCGGACGCTGAGACGGTGCGCAATCGGCTCGTGTTCTTGCCGGACTACGACATGGCGCTCGCTCGCTACCTGGTGCAGGGCTGCGACGTGTGGCTGAACAACCCGCTGCGCCCCCTCGAGGCCTGCGGCACCTCCGGCATGAAGGTGGCGCTCAACGGCGGCCTGAACCTGTCGGTCCGGGACGGCTGGTGGGACGAGTGGTATGACGGCGGAAACGGCTGGGAGATCCCCACCGCCGACGGCGTGGCCGAACCCGCGCGCCGGGATGAGCTGGAGGCCTCGGCGCTGTACGAGCTGCTGGCCAAGGACGTGGCGCCGCTGTTCTACGATGCCGGGCCGGACGGCGTTCCCGGGGGCTGGGTGCAGATGATGCGGCATGCGCTGCGCACCCTCGGCCCGCGGATCCCGGCGGACCGGATGGTCGGGGACTACGTGCGGAACCTGTACGCGCCCGCGGCGCGGTCCTCCCGGGCGCTGGACTCGGGCGACCGCGGCGGCGCGCGTGACCTGGCCGCGTGGAAGCAGCGGGTCCGGCAAGCCTGGCCAGAGGTCAGGATCGAGCACGTTGAGGCCGACGGCGCCGAGCTGAGCCTGGGCGCCTCGCTGAACGTCGTGGTCACCGCCGCGCTCGGCGGGCTGTCCGCCGACGACGTATCGGTCGAGGTGGTCTACGGGCGGCCGGGCGACGACGACGAGATCGGCGAGCCGAGCTACCTGGCGCTGACACCGGGCGAGCCCGCGCCGGGTTCCGGTTCCTGGCCCGATTCCGGGCCTGGCTCGCTGGCCCGGTTCAGCGGGACAGTGGAACTGGGCCGCCCGGGGCCGTTCGGCTACACGGTGCGGATCCTGCCCCGGCACCCGCTGCTTGCCAGCCGCGCCGAGCTCGGCCTGGTCACCTACCCGGACGCCCCCGCCGGCATGACCAACGGCGACCTGCGGTGATTTGGCGCCCGATGGCAAAAAGCGCCATCTTATCGGGCGCG
>JAFMRC010000090.1:13540-16133 GCA_017354375.1 Nocardiopsaceae bacterium
CGACCCCCCGTACCCCCCGGTGCGCGCTACGCGCGCGGCCGGATCGCGCCTGCTGGCCGAAACCGCCACCGTACGGCACTTTCATCCGGCTGGGGCTGCGCGTTGTAGGTTTGGGGGGCGGTTGGCGGTGGATCGATATGGAGGTGCAGCAGCGTGGGCGAGTTCGTGAGGGTCGAGGTGGCGGAGCAGGTCGCGACGATCCGGCTGGACCGGCCGAAGATGAACGCGCTCAACGCCCGCGTTCAGGACGAGATAGCCGAGGCCGCCGCGCGGGTGAGCGACGACCCCGCGGTGCGGGCCGTCATCCTCTACGGGGGCGAGAAGGTCTTCGCTGCGGGCGCCGACATCAAGGAGATGGCGGACATGAGCTACGCGCAGATGGCCGAGCGGTCCGCGAAGCTCCAGGCCTCGTTTACCGCCGTCGCGGCCATCCCGAAGCCGGTCGTGGCGGCCGTCACCGGCTTCGCCCTCGGCGGCGGCCTCGAGTTCGCGCTCTGCGCGGACTTCCGGGTGCTGGGGGAAAGCGCCCAGGTCGGGCAGCCGGAGATCCTGCTCGGCATCATCCCGGGGGCGGGCGGCACGCAGCGGCTGCCGCGCCTTGTCGGCCCCGCCAGGGCCAAGGACCTGATCTTCACCGGCCGGTTCGTGAAGGCCGACGAGGCCCTCGCGATTGGCCTGGCGGACAAGGTGGTGCCGGACGCGGAGGTCTACCAGGCCGCGACGGAGCTGGTGAAACGGTATGCGGGCGGCCCGGCGCTGGCACTGCGCGCGGCGAAACGGGCGGTGGACTCCGGCCTGGAGGTCGACCTGGCCACGGGGCTGGAGATCGAGCGGCTGCAGTTCGCGGCGCTCTTCGCGACCGAAGACCAGAAGGCCGGAATGCGCAGTTTCATGGAGAATGGTCCGGGAAAGGCGACATTCACCGGGCGTTGAGCCTGCCCGCCCGGTGCTAACCCGCCCGGGTGCTAATTTGTGTGCGTGGTGACAGATGACTGAGCCGGACGCGGCCCTCTCCCTGGAGATGGTCACCGCGGCGCTGCGCATGGACAGCGCCGACGTTGCTGTATACGCGAATGCCCTCACGAAATCGCTCAGCGAGGCGCTGCCCGCCGACTACGTGACGATCGAGCGGGAGCGCTCGATGTCCGACCGGATGCGCGGTCGCCCGGGCGAGATCTCCAAGATCGCGGTCAGGCTGGGTGACCAGGTCATGACGCTCGCGGTCGTGAGGGGCAAGCCCGCCGCCGAGATCTGCCGCGAGGTCCGCGGCGTCGTGCTGTCCCGGGAGAACGTGCCGCTGCAGCAGTGGGCCGACACGCTCGCCTCCGCGCTCGTCGCGCACGCCGAGAGCAACGCCAAGGCCGCCGAGGCCCTCCGGCGCATGGTCCTGGGCTCCTGACCGCGCACCGGGGCAATCCCGGAGTGGAGCACCGGGCCGGCACTGCCGTAACCGCCGCTTTACCGAAAAATAAGCGATCAATACGTAGGCTGGGGGCTATCATGCCTGCACTGGAATCGCTGCCGGGCAAGATCGGCCCGTACCGCCTGCTCGAGAAAATCGGCGAGGGCGGGATGGGCGTGGTCTACCTCGCCCGCGATGCGCAGAACCGCCTCGCCGCGGTCAAGGTTCTCGGGCCGCTGGTGGCCGGCGATCCGGGTGCGCGGCGCCGCCTCGTCCGCGAGGTCGAGACCATGCGGCGGGTACGCAGCCCGTACGTGGCGGAGATACTCGACGCGGACGTCGCCGGCCCGGTCCCGTACATCGCCACCCGGTACGTCTCCGGCCGTACCCTCGATGACGTCGTCCGTAATGACGGGCCGCTGCGCGGTGCCGCGATCGGCAGGCTCGCCACCGGGCTCGCGTCGGCGCTCGCCGCGATCCACGCGGCCGGCGTCGTGCATCGTGACCTCAAGCCGGGCAACGTGATGCTCGATGAGGGGAAGCCGGTCGTCATCGACTTCGGCATCGCCAACGCCGCCGATTCCGTCACCAGGATCACCCAGGCCGGCATGGTGATGGGCACCCCCGGCTACCTGGCCCCGGAGGTGATCGAGGGCCAGCCCAGCACCGGATCGTCCGACGTGCACTCCTGGGGGGCCACCGTCGCGTTCGCCGCGACCGGCCGGGAACCGTACGGCACCGGCGGGTTCCAGAGTATTTTCTACCGCGTCCTGCAGGGCAAGGCCGAGCTGGGAGGCCTGCCCGAGCGGCTACTCCCGCTGGTCAGCGCCGCGCTGTCCCTTGACCCGGCCTCCAGGCCCGCCGCCGAGGCGCTGGCGCAGCGCTGCGGCGCTCTTTACTCCCGCGACATCGCAGCTGCCGACGCTCAGCCGGCTGGCATCACCCGGGCCGAAGGCGCCAGAATCGACGGAACCAGGGCCGACGGCACGAGAGCCGACGGAACCCGGCTCGATGGGACCAGGGCCGACGGGACCCGGTTCGACCAGACCCGGATGGACGGAACCCGGCTCGACGGCTCGCGCATGCCGGGTGGACCGCCCCCGCCGTCGCCGGGGGGTCCCGGCTACCCGGCCGCCGGCCAGCACCCGGGGTGGCAGCACGGCAGGGACGGCGATCCCACCCTGCCCGGCC
>JAFMRC010000297.1:0-360 GCA_017354375.1 Nocardiopsaceae bacterium
AACGTCACCGTGACGACGGCCGGAAGGCGGCCCGCCGGGTCCCCGGACGCTCCGGCCGTGGCCACCGGGGCCATGCGGGCCGCCGCGGTCAGCGGCTGGTCGAGCTCGGCGTGCCTGCCGAACCCGGCGTTCACACCGGTCAGCACCGCTTCGGCTGCCGAACCGCCGAACGACGCCACGGCGAGCTGCCGCGCGGCCTCGGTCAGCACGAGCGCCGGGATGTGGTCGTAGGGGTGGTCGAACAGGGCCCGGTTCGCCAGCCGCGGCGTCACGTCCGCGGTGACGCAACCGCCGGCCCGTGACACGCCGGACAGGACGACGTTCATCGGGTTCGCCCCCCCCCCCCCGGCCCGCCCCCCC
>JAFMRC010000297.1:370-6892 GCA_017354375.1 Nocardiopsaceae bacterium
GGGGGGGCGCCACCTGGCCGGGCGGGACCACGTCGGGCAGGCTCGTGGTGATCGGCGGGGTGGTGTGACGCTGCATGCGGCGCAGCGCGGCGTGCTCGCGTTCGGTGAGGAACGTGACGGCCATCTGGTGGCTGCCGGCCACATGGCCGTCAATGCTGAACTCCTGGCTGACCTCACCGGACCGCACCTGGTCGCCGCGGACACGAGTAGCGGCGAACGTGCTGTCGATCAGCATCTCGGCGGGCTTGCCGCCGACCAGCAGCGCCGTGGTGTCCGTGACCCGGATGCCGAAGGAGCTGACCAGCATGATGGTGCCGGGCGGCAGCCCGAGCATGTGACCGCCCGCTATCCCTGCCTGCCGGCAGGCCTCAAGCAGCAGGAGCGTGTCGTAACGCTCGGGCTCGTGCAGATGGTCGCTGTAGTACGAGTGGCTGAGCGGCAACTGGGCCGCCGCCACGACGGCGAGTTCGCCAGCTTGCCGCTGATCGGTGAGGAAGACCTCCGCTACCGCCTGGCGATGCACCGTCCTGCGGTCGATGGTCCGGGTGTATCCGAGCCCGACGACATCGCTGGCCCGCGGCTGGCCGACACTGACGGTCACTGGTGATCACCTCGACTCCCGGCACGGGAAGACCCGGCCATTAAGGCGAGAATCCGGTTTATGTCAGCGTCATTCTGCTGCACGCCAGTCAAAGCTCTATAAAAGGCCCATAAAAGCTGGGCTGTATACAACTTTCGCGACACCCAGGTTGTCCCTTCAAGCGCGCGCCGCGCGCATAAGGGTGCATTGCCGTCGGCGCGGCGGCCTTCTTACCGTGGCGACAGATCCAGGATCACGGAACCTGACCGACGCCTTTCCGGCGTCATCCGCGAGCGAGGAGATCATTCATGAGCCAGGGAACTACCGAAATCAGCGCCATCCTCCACCAGCGCATACGGGAATTCATCATCGAAGAACTCGAAATCGAGCCTGGCGAGCTCAGCGACACGGCGAACTTCGTGGAAGCGTACGACGCCGATTCGCTTTCCCTCATAACCGTCGCGGCGCGGATCGAAAAGGAACTGCACATCGACATACCGACCGAGGAGTGGAGCACGCTCACCAACCTGGAGCAGGTGTTCGCCGTCGTGGCCAGGCACGCGGACGACACCCCCCAGCCAGATGATCAGCCAGGTGATCTGGATGACTGAGGCACCGGACCGCCGGGTGGCGGTAACCGGCCTCGGCACCGTAAGCAGCATCGGCATCGGCGCCGACGCGTTCACCAAGTCCCTTCGCGAGGGCACGGTCGCCGTGGCGCCCGTCGGCGGTTTCGACACCGCGGGATTCCCCTACGTCATGGCGAGCGAGGTCCGGGACTTCGACTCCGGCGCCCTGCTCACGCGGCTCGACGCGCGGCAGTGGGGACGCAGCAGCCTGTTGGGGGCGGCGGCCGCGAGGCTGGCGGCGGCCGACGCGGGGATCTCGGAGCGGGACCTGGCCGGGATCAGGGCGGGCGCGATCATGGGCACGACCGGCGGCGAGTCCGTCGTGGCGCAGCAGCTCGCCGCGCAGTGGACCGACGGGGGGCTCGCCAGCCTGGATGCCGCCCTGATCCCGCAGCTTCCGGCCAGCCAGATCGCCAACGCCGTGAGCACGGAACTCGGCCTGACCGGAGACACCCTCACGGTCCCGACGGCCTGCTCGGCGAGCAACTTCGCCCTCGGCTACGCCTACGACCTGGTGCGAACCGGGGAGGCCGACCTGATGGTCGCCGGGGGCGCCGACGCCGTGAACCGCAACACGCACGCCGGCTTCTACCGGCTGGGCGCGCTGGCGGAAGAGACCTGCCGCCCGTTCGATACGCACCGTTCGGGCATCCTCACCGGCGAGGGCGGCGTGGCGCTGCTGCTGGAGCCGCTGGCGGATGCCCGCGGCCGGGGCGCGGTCATCTACGCGGAAGTGCTCGGCTACGGCATGAACTGCGACGCCCGGCACATGGTGCACCCCGACGCCGACGGCATCGCCGCCTGCATCCGGATGGCGCACCGTGCCTCCGGTGTCCAGCCGCGTCAGGTGGACTACATCTGCGCGCACGGCACCGGTACTCCGACCAATGACGCCACCGAGGTGGCGGCTATCCGCGACGTCTTCGGCACGGACCTGCCCCCGATCAGCTCGATCAAGTCCATGATCGGCCACGCCATGGGCGCTGCCAGCGGCTTCGGCGCCGTTGCCTGCTGCAAGGCCATCCACGAGGGCTTCCTCCCGCCGACCGCCACCCTCCAGGAGCCCGACGAGGCGCTGGGGCCTGGCATCGACTTCGTCCCCGGCAAGGGCCGGACCGCCGACGTCACGATCGCGCAGAACCACGGGTTCGCGTTCGGCGGGAACAACGTGATCGTCCTGTTCGGGAGGCTCGGATGACGACACCAGCACAGGTGCGACCGCTCGCCATCTCCGCCTGCGCCGTGCTGTCCCCGGCCGGCCTGGGCCTGACCGCGCTCGACGAGTACCTGGCCGCGCCCGCCACCGACGGCACGGCTGCCCCCGACGGCACGGCTGCCCCCAACGGCGGCGCCGACCCCGAGGGCGCCCCGGCGTACCCGCCGCTGGCGTGCCGCGCGGTCCCGTTCGAGCCGGCCGACTACCTGGGGCGCAAGGGCACGCGGAACATCGACCGGCTGACCGCGCTCGGAACGGTCGCGTGCATGCTCGTCCTGGAGGAAGCGGGCGGCACGCTAGAGCCTGGCAGCCTGGCCAGCGCCGGCGTGGTGCTCGGCACCAGCACCGGCAGCATCCAGACGATGGCGGAACTCGCCTACGACAGCGCCACGCAGGAACGGCCTTACCTGATCAACCCCTCGCACTTCCCCAACGCGGTGATGAACGCCTGCGCCGCCCAGATCGCGATCAGGAACTCGCTGCGCGGGCCGAACGCCACCGTGTCCGGTGGCAGCCTGTCCAGCCTGTTCGCCTTCAGGTACGTCCGGCACTCGATCACGCTGGGCCGGGCTCGCCGCCTGCTGGCGGGCGGCGCGGAAGAGCTCAGCCCGATGCAGGCGTGGGGCTGGCACGCCAGTGGCGCCCTCGACGGCCCCGGCGCCCGGGCAGGGGTGGCCGAGGGGTGCGCGATGTTCCTCGTGGAGGATCCCGGGGCGCGGCCCGAGGGGGCGCACGCCCCGGTCGCCGAGCTGCTGGCCTGCGAGGTCCGCTACTGCGGCGCGATGATGACCGGGCTCACCCTCGGGCTGGCCGAGTGCGTCACCCGCGCGCTGTGGCGCAGCGGCGTGAGCCCGGACGAGGTGACCGTGGCCTCCGTGGGCGCGACCACCCGCCCGGCGCTGGTCCGCGCCGAGAAGCGGGCGATCACGCGGGCGCTCGGACGGCTGCCGGACACCATCGACGTGTCCAGCGCGCTAGGCGAGTGCTATAGCGCGGCCGGCGCGCTGCAGCTCGCGGCGCTGATCGCCCGCTGGCGTTCGGGACGCGCCGCTCCGGGCGCCGCCGTGATCACCGGCGTGGGACGAGACGGCAACGTCGGCTGCCTCCTCGTGCGCACCCCGGCTCAGGGCCGTGCCCACGCCTAGCGCGCCCGCGTTACCGTCGCCTTGTTCACCGCATCGATGCGGGACACGGCGTTCAGCTTCTCGAAGATGTTCCGCAGGTGCCGTTTGACCGTCCCCTCGGTGATGCCGAGCTGGCGGGCGATCTGGCGGTTGCTCATCGCCTGGGCGACGAAGTCCAGCACTTCCCTCTCGCGTTCGGACAGCAGGCTCGCCGGGACCGGGGCCGGGAACGGGGCCGGGCCGCCGACCGCGGCGATGCTCTCCCGGGATATCGAGATCGTGACCGTCTGGTCGTCGGCGCCCACGCTGCGGATGGCCGCGAGCAGGTCGCGCATGCTGACTCCCTTGTGCAAGTAGGCACAGACCCCGCTGCGCAGCATCGCGCTGACGATCTCCTGGTCATCATGCATGCTGAGGACGATGATGCGCGACCGCGGCGAGACCTGCCGCAACCGCTGCACCATCATGACGGCGTCGTAGCCGGGCATCTCGACGTCCAGCAGCACCACGTCCGGCAGGACCCGCGCCGCCGCCGCCACCATGGACTCGCCGTCCTGCGCCTCGCCGACCACCCGGACTCCCGCCTCGGCCCGCATGATGTCGCGCAGCGCCTCGCGAAGCAGGGTGTGGTCGTCGGCAATAACCACGCTAATGTCATTTGACACGATCATTTACCCGTCACGGCGAAAGGGTCCGCAGCCGTCGCGGCGGGCAAATCATCTATCAGATAATCCCTCAAGGATCCCCGCGCAATCCCCATAGAATCGCCCACCCCGTAACTATAATCAGTTACCGTTCATTGCGGGACCGGACAATTATAACATAAGCACCGGAGCTCGGCGATGAGCGGTATCCAGTACGCCGGATCGGTCACGTCGGGGTTGTAAAACCCTACGGTCGCCGCGGCATCGCCGAACCTGTCTCGTATCTTCGCCGCCGCGTCCTTGGGCTCTCCCACGATCGCGAACGTGCCGAGCACGTGGTCGTCGATGACGTCCGGCATCTCGTCGATCCGGCCGAGCGCCGCCAGCCGGTGCAGTTCGGTCCGCACATCGGCGAGGCCGTGCAGCTCAAGCACTGAGCTGTAGGTGGGCGTCGACGTGTAGAACGCGATCTGCCGCCTGGCCATCGCGATGGCGGCCCGGTATTCCTCCTCGGTGCGGCCGGTCGCGACGATCGGCGCCATGTTCACCTCGAAGTCCTCCCACCGGCGGCCGCTCGCCTCGCGGCCACGGCGCAGCGCGGGCAGCGTCACCTCGTCGAAGAACAGCCGCGAGCTCATGCTGTGCACGAGGAAGCCGTCCGCGCCCGCGCCCGCCATCTCCGTCATCACCGGGCCGACGCCGCCGAGCAGGACCGGCGGCGGCCCGTAGGGGTTCTCGCCGGGGTCGAAGAACGGCGCCTTGAGGGTGTGCCGGTAGAACTCGCCGCGGAAGTACAGCTTGTTTTCCTCGCCGTAACTGTCCCAGATCGCCCGCAGCGCCAGCACGTATTCACGGAGCTGCGCCACTGGCCGCTGCCACGGCATGCTGAAGCGCCGCACGATGTGCGCCTTGATCTGCGTGCCGAGGCCGAGGCCGAACCGGCCCTCGGACGCGAGCTGGATGTCGTTCGCCAGGGTGGCGGTCGTCATCGGGTTGCGAGCGAAGGCCACGGCGAGCCCCGTCCGCAGCGACAGCCGCTCGGTGACCTGGGATGCCATCGCCAGTCCGGTGAACGGATCGTGCCGGATCTCCGATGCCCACAGGCCGTCGTAGCCGAGTTCCTCGGCCTGGCGCGCGATGCGGGAGACCTCGGCGGGAGACGCGTGGACGGCGACGAAAAAGATCTTCATGAACTCTCCTGACGGCCGGTAATGATGTCCCGCTGCAGGCAGCGGAGCTCTTCGGACGGCCGCAGGCCCAGTTCGGCATCCAGCAGGTCGCGCGCTTCGCCGAGCGCGGCCAGCGCCTCGTGCCGACGGCCCGCGCGGTGCAGCGCGTCGGCGAGCCGGGCCCGCAGCCATTCGTTCAGCGGGTGGGCGGCGGTGAGCCCGCGCAGCTCCGCGATGAGCTCGCGGTGCCTGCCGAGCCGCAGGTCCGCCTCGATCCTCAGCTCGCGCGCGCGGTTCCTCGTCTCCTCCAGCGCGACGGCGTGCGGGGTGAGCACGCGGCCCGGCCGGACATTCGCCAGCGCGTCGCCGTGCCACATGCCCAGCGCGCGACGCAGTATCCGCGCGGCCTCCTCGTCCCGCCCCGCGGCCAGCGCCGTGGCACCCTCGGCCACCAGCGCCCCGAAGACGTGCGCGTCGACCTCATCGCCGTCGACGGCCAGCGTGTAGGCGGCAGCCCGGGTCACGATCCGGTCCGCGACCCGGGCGCCGCGCCCGGCGTCCGCCCGCCGCAGCACCCTGCGCAGGTGGTACACGTGAGTGCGCACGGTCGCGACCGCCGTCCGCGGCGGCTCGCCGTCCCACAGCTCGTCGCAGAAAGCGTCGAATGTAACAACGCGATTTCGCTCAAGCAAAAGCAATGCGAATATCTTGCATAGCATCGGCCCCGGCGGGGTGTAGCTAGCATCCGAGAATCGCACTTCCACGGGACCCAGCACGCTGAAGTGAACCATAGATTTCCCCCGTCGCCCGGGTGATTGATTACCGGTACAGGCATCGACGCCGGCCGCATAATCCGTTGATATCAGTCGCCGCCGGTCCCGCACAACCAGGGACTAGTCCATAAGGCCCGCGATACGCCGCAAGGAACACGCCGACCACAACTAAAGATACATATGGGCGCCGCCGCGGCAGGAGCCCATGCGATTTAAGATCTGCTGGGGCATGCCAGCATGCCAGTAATTCGCCATCCGGATGAAATATAGGGGGCTTGCCGTGACGAACGCGCGAACAGCAGGGGACATCGGGAGGCGGCGCTTTATCGGGTCGGCCGCCGCGGTGACGGGCGCGGCGCTGCTCTCCCCGGCGGCACCCGCGAGGGC
>JAFMRC010000529.1 GCA_017354375.1 Nocardiopsaceae bacterium
ATCACCTCGAACTTCGCCGCGAGCGCCGCCTCGTCGATATCGCTGATCGCCATTAACCCATCCTGGCACGGAAGTCACGCACCAAACCGGACAAGCGCAAATAAATAAACGACGAGTCCCTAGCTGGCCCAAACGCGCACTTGGCACGCGGAAGGGGGCCGGGGCGGTGGCGGCACGCGGAAGAGGGTGGCCGCGGCACGCGGAAGGGCCGGGCGAGGGGGCGCTTCCGCGTCAGACGAACAGCGAGTCGGCCGATGTGCGGTCGGCTAGCGCGCTCATCGTCGCGTCGTCCGGGGCAGCCCCGGAGAAGCGGCTGGCCGCGTCGAGCACCTTCGGGAGCAAATCCACGTCTCCCACGCTGCAGAGGAACACCCCTGGGCGGCTCAGCACCCACGACACGGCGAGGTCGATGTCGTCCTGCCGCTCAAGCGGCTCGTACCAGGTTGACCGGGTGTGCGGGCGGCCCGCCCAGTGACGCACCGCGATCGACTTGATCGTCTGCACCGCGACGCGCCGCTCGCGGCAGGTTTCGTACAGGGCGTTGAAGTTGTCGGCGTAGTACTGGCTTCGCATCGTGACGAAGTTGTACGGGAGCAGGACCGAGTCGAAGTCGAACCGCTCGAGGCTGCGGCGGTGCGTCGCGGCGATCTGGCTGCCGTGGCCGGTCACCCCGATCCAGCGGATGAGGCCCTGGTCCCGGGCTTCGAGGGCGGCCTCGAGGGCCCCGCCAGGGCTCAGGGCGACATCCCACTCGATCGGGTCGGCGAGGGCGTGCAGCTGCCAGAGATCGACGTGGTCGACGCCCAGCCGGTCCAGGGACCGGTGCAGTTCCTCGCGGGCCCCGGCCGCGGTGCGCTCGTCGCCCTTGGTGGCCAGGAAGAACCGTCCCGGCTCGCGCCGCAGCCACGGGCGGATGCGCACCTCCGCCTCGCCGTAGGAGGAGGCCACGTCCAGGTGGTTCACCCCATGTGCGAGCAGGACGTCCAGGGTCTCGTCCGCGACGCTCTGGGAGACCTGCGAGAGGCACGCCCCTCCGAAGATCACCCGGCTGCTCTGATGGCCAGTGCGGCCGAACTCTGCCTGCTCGATGGGCACGAGACCTCCCGAAGCCGAAGCGTACAGTCCGGATTATATGATCGACTGCGGTATATGGGAGGTGTGGGGTGCCTGAGGAGGTTGACGCGCTAGCCGGCCGGCTGGCCGAGCGCCTGGCCGGACTGGGCAGCGCCCTGGTCGCGTTTTCCGGCGGGGTGGACTCCTCTCTGGTCGCCGCGCTGGCCGCCAGGGCGCTTGGCGAACGGGCCCTCGCCGTTACCGCCGTCTCGCCTGCCCTCGCGTCGGGGGAACTCGACGGCGCCCGGTCGGTGGCCCGGGCCGTAGGCATCCGGCACGAGCTGATCAGCACGGCCGAGCTGGAGCGCGACGACTACCGGCGCAACGACCGCTTCCGCTGCTACTACTGCAAATCCGAGTTGTACGACCGGCTGGCCGCGCTGGCACGGCGTCGCGAGTTCGCCGTCGTGCTGTCCGGGGCCAACGCCGACGACGCGGGTGACTGGCGGCCCGGGCTGCGCGCGGCGGCCGAGCACGATGTCCGGCACCCCCTGCTGGAGGCGTCGCTGGGGAAGGACCAGGTGCGGGCGCTAGCACGGCACCTGGGGGTTCCGAGCGCGGAAAAACCCGCGTCGCCCTGCCTGGCGTCGCGGCTGCCGTATGGCACCCGGGTCAGCGCCGATGTGCTGTCACAGGTAGACCGGGCCGAGCTGAGCCTGAAGCGGCGCGGCTACCGGGAACTGAGGGTGCGGCATTTCGGCGATCTCGGCCGGGTGCAGCTCGGCGTGGCGGACCTGCCCCGGGCGGCGGACCCGGACGAGCACGCGGCGGTGCTTGCCTGCGTCCGGGAGGCTGGATACCAGCGCGCTGAGATCGACGAGCGGCCGTTGCGGTCCGGCTCGCTGAACCTCGACATCATGCCTGCCAGCCGTGCCCGCTGAGGGCGTCCCGCTGGGCGAGTTCGCCGTGCTGGACGTCGATCGCCGCCGGCGGACCGGCGTACCGGAAGTCGTTTTCGGCCAGGCCAAGACGCCCGAGCAGATCTTCACGCTCCTGGCGGAGCTGCGGTCCCGCGACCCGGAGGCGCCGGCCCTGGCGACGCGCTGCCCCGCCGGCGTCCTAGAGGGTGCGGCCACGCGCTTCCCCGGGGAGGCCGTGCACGCCGATCACGTGGCCGGAACGGTGGCAGTCGGAACCCTGCCGCCCGCGCGCGGCAACGTCCTGGTCGTGACGGCCGGCACCACGGACCTGAAGGTCGCCAGGGAATGCGCGGCGACGCTGGCCGTGCTGGGGGCCCGGGCGGACGTCCTCGCCGACGTGGGCGTGGCCGGGCTCGGGCGGCTGCTGTCGCGCCTCGATGACCTGCGCGCCGCCGAGTGCGTGGTGGTCGTGGCCGGGATGGACGGCGCCCTGCCGAGCGTGGTCGCCGGGCTGGTCAGCGCCCCGGTGATCGGCGTGCCGACCAGCGTCGGCTACGGCGTCGCGG
>JAFMRC010000298.1 GCA_017354375.1 Nocardiopsaceae bacterium
GGCCAGCCGGTAGCAGAGCGTGTCCCCGGCGGCGGTCGCGGCGACCGACCGCCCGTCGGTGAGCAGGAAGTTGAGCCGTCCGGTCCCGCCCGCGGCCTCGACCTCCGCGATCACCGCGGCCAGCGCCACGCCGATGGCGGCCCCGGCCCGCAACCGGCGTGCCACGAGCGCCCACAACAGCCCCGAATCAGACAGGCAACCGATATCCCTAACGGATACCCGCGACTCGAACTTCTCCCAGTCCCACAGCACGCCGTTGTGGCTGAACAGCCAGGCTCCTGCCCCGAACGGCGCGGCCGCCGCCGCGCCGCCGGCTGTTCCCGGGGTAGCCGAGCGCACCGCAGCCAGGACCGCGCCGGACCGGGTCACGCGGGCGATGTCCGGCAGCGACTCGTCATTCCAGATCGGGATGTCCCGCCGGTACCGGGCGGGCACCGGGTCGCCGTCGGCGTACCAGCCGACGCCGAACCCGTCGGCGTTCACCGTCCCGTGCCGCTGCCGCCGCGGCGCCCACGACTGGGCCAGCAGGCCATGCGGCGGGTCGAGGAGCAGCTCACGGAGGGATTTCGGCGGCCCGAGGTAGGCGAGGTGCCGGCACATCAGGCATTCTCCGGCGCGGAGCGGGCGGTGCGGAACCCGGCGAAGATCTGCCGCCGGACCGGGTAGTCCCAGTTCCTGAACGTGCCGCGGCAGACGACGGGGGAGACGCCGAACGCCCCGCCGCGCAGCACCTTGTACTCGGGCCCGAAGAACACCTCCGAGTACTCCCGGTACGGCCACGCCGCGAACCCGGGGTAGGGGAGGAAGTCGGAGCTGGTCCATTCCCAGACGTCCCCGATGAGCTGCCGCGCCCCGCAGGGCGCGGCCCCGGCGGGGTAGGCCCCGGCCGGGGCCGGGGACAGGTGCCGCTGGCCGAGGTTCGCGACCTCCGGGGTGGGATCGGCGTCACCCCACGGGTAGCGACGGGACCGGCCGGCCGCCGGGTCGTGGCGGGCGGCCTTCTCCCATTCCGCCTCGGTCGGCAGCCGCCGGCCCGCCCATCGCGCGTAGGCGTCCGCCTCGTACCAGGACACGTGGCACACCGGCTCGTCAGCGGCGATCGGCCTCGTGACCCCGAAGGACTCCCGGACCCATTCGCCCTCCCAGCGCCAGAACAGCGGCGCGGTCAGGCCGGCGGACTGCCGGTACCGCCACCCGTCGGGGGTCCACCAGCGGGGATCGTCGTAGCCGCCGTCGGCGATGAACTCCGCGTACGCGGAGTTGGTGACCGGCGTGGTGTCCAGCCAGAACGGCGGCACGTGCACGGCGTGCGCGGGCCGCTCGTTGTCCAGGGCCCACGGCTCGACGGTGGTGCCCATGGTGTACGACCCGCCGGGCACGTGCACCTCGGCCGGGAGGGCCGCGGCGTCGGCCGGGGCGGGGGGCGGCGGGGGAGCGCTCAGCGCCGGGGCTCCGCGTCGCAGCTGGTGGGTGGCGAGCATGGTCTCGTCGTGCTGCGACTCGTGCTGCGCGATCATCCCGAAGGCGAACCCGCCGGCGGCGAGCCTGGTGCCGGTGAACCGGGTCCTTTCCAGCAGGTCCATCACCCGGCCGCGGACCTCGTGGCCGTAGTCGCGGGCCTCGACCGGGTCCAGGAGGGGGAGCGAGGGCCGCTGTGCCCGGGGATGCTCGAACGCGTCGTACAGCGGGTCGATCTCCGGGTGCATCGGGACCCGGCCGCCGACCTCGCGCAGCAGCCACAGCTCCTCCTGGTTGGCGATGTGGGCCAGGTCCCATACCAGCGGGGACATCAGCGGGGAGTGCTGCCTGATGAGGTCCTCGTCGTCCACCGCGCTGGTCAGCAGCGTGGTGCGCCTCCGGGCGGCGGCGAGCTCCGCGGCGATCTTCTCCCGCAGTGCCTCGTCGGTCAGGTCTTCGTCGGTCGGCGTCTTGTCGGTATTCATGGAACCTCCATGTCATCGGCCGGACATCGGTCGCGCGCGACGTAGGTACTGGTGAAGGCGTCCACCGCCTGAGTGACGGATTCCGGTGTTCCGCCGCGAGCCAGGGCGGCGCGGGCGGCGGCGAAGCACTCGCGGCTCGCCCGCGCGATCCCCGGGTCGGCTGGCCCGCACCGGGCGGCGATGAGCCAGGGGTTGCCGCTATCGCCGGCCCTGGCCTCCCCGGGGGCCGCGGGCCAGTCGCCGGGGGGACCCGGCCAGATCCGCTCGACCGCCGCGAGGGCCGCGTCGCTGGCTTCCTCATCGGCGAGCAGGGCGCTAGTGACGGCCAGTGGCACGACCCAGTCGTCGTCCGGCTGGGCGTCGATGGTCCGGACCTCGAAGTGGCCCCGTGGCCGGACCGGCGGGAACAGCGTGGACAAGTGGTAGTCGAGGTCCGCGGTGCTGGGGGCGCGCAGCCCGTACTCGTGGGCCCGGCCTGCCCCGTACGGCCTCCTGGACGCCCGGATCCAGTCGCGCAGCGTCATCCCCGCCGGGGCGGTCCAGTCCGCGCCGTCGGAGCGGACGCACATGACCTGGGCGTCCAGCGCGTACGCGGCCCAGCCCGCCCGGAGGTCCCCGTTGTCGGCGGTGTGCGGCGGCCGGGTGCGGCCGGCGTCCATGTGCGCCCACACCTGCTGCCGGGAGGACCGCCACCCCGTCGGCTTGCCGCCGCGCAGCGGCGAGTTCGCGAACGCCGCCACCAGGACCGGGCCGATCGCGTGCAGTAGCCGCCACCGGCGCTGGTGGCCGGCGTGCGTATGGCTGTCGTCCCCGGCGTCCAGGCACACCTGGACGGAGGCGGTGCCGCACATCATCTGGCGCCCCCACGGGCCGCCGCGGTCGAAGAACGCCTCCATCGCCGCGTACCGGGGCAGGTCCAGGACGCGGCGGGGCGGACGGAGCGGGTCGAGGCCGAACCCAGCGAGCTCGAGCCCCTCGGCCGCGACGGCGGCACGGAGCGCGGTCACGTCGGCGGAGGTTCTGGTGACGAGGTCGGCGAGTGAATCCGCGGGCAGCGAGCTGAGCTCAAGCTGCCCGCCCGGTTCGGTCGTCAGGAAGGCCCCGGACGGGAGGATCCCGGGAGAGGAACTGGTCGGCAGGAGATCGGGAGGGAAGCTGGACGACGGGGGGCCGGTGGCGCGGAAGGGCGCGACGGCGGCGGCGATCCGCTCGGCGGGCACGGGCAGCGCGGGGTCGGCCGCGTCGCGCACGAGCCATTCGAGCTCGACGCCGATGCGCCCCGGAGGCCCAGTCTTCAGGCAGATCCCGTGGATGTGCGCCGCGGCCTGGTCCTCTCTCCACACCAATTCGGTCATAAAAGTACGATAACGCTGGCTGTCGGCAACACCAGCCCCCGGCTCGCGATCTCCCCCGATGGTCATGCCCCCTTCCCCCGGTGGTCATGCCCCGGGCAGGACCTCGACGCGGCCGGCGTCCCCGGCCCGCACGGAGCCGATGACCGCGGCGGGCACGCCGCGCGCGGACAGTTCCGACACCAGCCGGGACTCCTCGGCCGTCGCCAGCAGCAGGCCGCCGGAGGTCTGCGCGTCTTGCAGCAGCACGGCCACGTCGGCTGGCACCCCGGCGGACATCGTCACCCATGGCTCCAGGTACGACATGTTGCCCCGCGTCCCGCCGGAGACGTAGCCCGCCGCGGTCAGCTCAAGCGCGCCCGGCAGCAGCGGAACCGCGTCGGCGCGCACCACCGCGGCGGCGCCGCTGGCCCGGAGCATCCGGTGCAGGTGACCCAGCAGCGAGAATCCCGTGACATCGGTCACGGCTACGACGCCGGCGGCGAGAGCCGCCTCGCTGGCCGCCGCGTTCAGCGTCGTCATCGCCTCGACGGCGGCGGCGAGCACCTCGGGCGAGGCCGCCGAGCGCTTGTGCGCCGTCGCGACCACGCCGGTGCCGACCGGCTTGGTGAGCACCAGGGCGTCACCGGGCCGGGCCGCGTCCAGCCGCAGCAGCCGCCCGGGGGAGGCGAGGCCGGTGACGGCCATCCCGTACTTGGGCTCGGGATCGTCGATGGTGTGCCCGCCGACGACGACACAGCCGGCCTCCGCGGCGACCGCCGCGCCGCCGCGCAGCACGTCGGCCAGGATGTCCAGCGGCAACGTCGATCCCGGCCACGCGGTGAGGTTCAGCGCGACCAGCGGGCGCCCGCCCATCGCGTACACGTCCGACAGCGCGTTGGCGGCGGCGATCCGCCCCCAGTCCCCTGGGTCGTCGACGATCGGGGTGAAGAAGTCGGTCGTGACCACGAGCGCCCGGTCGTCGTCCAGCCGCATCACCGCCGCGTCGTCGGCCTCGGCCGCGCCGACCAGGAGATCCGGGCCGGCGCCCGCGCCCGGCATCGATCCGAGGGAAACCATCAGCTGATCGAGAGCGGACAGTGGTAGCTTGCACGCACAGCCGGCGCCGTGCGACAGCGCGGTGAGCCGGATCGGAGCCGATGACGACACAGTCACGCGTCCACCATAGTCGCCGCGCTCTGGCAGGATAAAGAGCGATGAAGGTACCGTCCATGAAGCTCTCGCACGTCAGGTGGGGCAGAGCCGACCCGCAGCCCGGCGTGGTCGGCGCCGCGCGCGTGGGCCGGCGGACCAAGACGCTGGTGAAGCGGCTGAACCCGGGCGACATCGCGGTCATCGACCACGCCGACCTGGACCGGGTCAGCGCCGACGAGCTGCGGGAGTGCAAGGTCGCCGCCGTGGTGAACGCGGCCAAGTCGAGCACCGGCCGGTACCCGAACCTCGGCCCGCGGATCCTCCTGGAGGCCGGCATCCCGCTGCTCGACGACATTGGCGACGAGGCGCTCGCCCGCATCGCCGAGGGCGACCAGGTCCGCCTCGACGGCGAGGTGCTGTACGACTCCGGCGGCCAGGCCGTCGCCAAGGGCACCCAGCTGACCGACGGAGACGTGCGGGAGGCCCTGGACGCCGCGCGGCACGGCGTGGCCACCCAGATCGACTCCTTCGCCGTGAACACCCTGGAGTTCCTCCGCAGCGAGCGCGACCTGCTCACCAACGGCATGGATGTCCCCGAGCTCGCCACGAAGATGGACGGCCGGCACGTCCTGGTGGTGGTGCGCGGCTACCGCTACGCCGAGGATCTCCGCACGCTCCGCCCCTACATCAGGGAGTACCGCCCGGTCATGCTGGCCGTGGACGGCGGCGCCGACGCCCTGCTCAAGGCCGGCTACCGGCCGCAGCTGATCATCGGCGACATGGACTCCGTCACCGACGAGGCGCTCACCTCCGGGGCCGAGCTCGTGGTGCACGCCTACCCCGACGGCCACGCCCCCGGCGCGGCGCGGCTGGAAGCGCTCGGCCTGTCCTCGGTCCCGCTGCCCGCGCCAGGCACCAGCGAGGACGTCGCGCTGCTGCTCGCCGACGCCTGCGGCGCCGCCCTGATCGCGGTGGTCGGCACGCACTGGACGCTGGAGGAGTTCCTGGACAAGGGCCGGCCGGGCATGGCCAGCACGTTCCTCACCCACCTGAGGGTCGGCACCAAGGTGGTCAACGCCCGCGGCGTGCACCAGCTCTACCAGTCCCGGATCTCCGGCGGGGCCCTGCTCGTGCTGGTGCTCGTGGCCGCCGTCACGATCGTCGTCGCGGTGGCGTCCTCGCCGGCCGGGCAGATCCTCGGCGACTACTTCAGCGCCACCTGGCACAGCTTCGCCTACTGGTTTACTGGATTGCTGCGATGATCGATTTCCGATACCACCTGGTCTCCATCGTTGCCGTGTTCCTCGCGCTCGCGGTCGGCATCGTGCTCGGCTCCACCGAGTTGCAGGGACCCGCCCTGGGCGCGCTGGAGACCACGAGCGACTCGCTGCGCAGCCAGCTGTCGGCGACCAGCGCCGAGCGTGACAGTTACCAGGCGCAAAGCACCGCCGCCGAGCAATTCCTGCAGACGGCGGAGCCCGTTCTGCTCGACGGCAGGCTCGCCGGGCAGCGGGTCGTGCTGATCACCGAGCCCGGTGCCTCCTCCGGCGTGACCGGCGGCGTGCGCCAGGCGCTGGCCACCGCGAACGCCACGGTCACCGGCCAGATCGACCTGCAGCCCAAGTTCAGCGACATCAGCGGCGCCACCCAGTCCAGCCTCGGCGCGATCAACGGGTCGATCGCCAGCCGGGACGGCATCACGCTCACCCCGGGGGCGGACGCCCGGACCGCCGACCAGCAGCAGGCCGCCCAGCTCATCGCCACCGCGATCATGGCCAGCACCACTGATAACAGCAACAACGGTGGCGGCGGCAGCGCTCATGGCCTGAGCGGCAGCGGGGGCGGCACGAGCGGCGGGGGTGCCAGCGGCAGCGGGAGCGGTACCGGTGGCGGGAGCGGGGGTAGTGGCAGCGGCACCCTCAGCCCGGCCAGTGTCCATACCCTGCTGTCGGCCTACGCGCAGGAGGGCTACCTCACCGTCTCCGGCGCGCCCGCCCGGGCGACCCTCGCGGTCGTCGTGGTCCCGGACAACCCGCCGCCCGGCGGCCAGAACGATCCGGTCAACCAGGTGCTGCTCGTCACCGCGCAGGAGTTCGCGTCGGCCAGCGCCGCCGCCGTGGCCGCGGGCAGTACCGCCGGCTCGGCGCAGTCGGGCAGCTCGATCTCGGTGCTGCGGTCCAGCAGCGCGTCGGCGAAGATGTCGACCGTCGACAACGCCGACACCACCCTCGGGCAGATCTCCGCCGTCGAGGCCCTCGCCGCGCAACTGGCGGGCCGCAAGCCCGACAGCTACGGCGTCTCGGGCGCGTCCGCGGTGAGCCCGGACCCGCTGCCGTCCCAGATCGCGACGTCGGCCCCACCGCAGCCGGGGCAGACGGGGAAGGGTAAGAAGTGAACGGCGCGACGGCACTGCTGGCCGGCGCCACCGCGGCGGCGGCCGCGCGCCTGGCG
>JAFMRC010000011.1 GCA_017354375.1 Nocardiopsaceae bacterium
GGTCACCGGCGCGGAGGTCGCGGCGATCCGGAGCGGCCCGGGCGGCGCGGAGGTGGACGTCCGTCGCGGGGTGGACGTCCGTCACGGTACCGGGACGCGGACGCTGCGCGCCCGCTTCGTCCTGGCCGGCGTGGCGCCCTGGATCCTGGCGGGCCTCCTGGGCGAGGAGCGGGATCCGGCGGCGAAGCCGACCGGCGCCCAGCTCAAGGTCAACTTCCTCCTTACCCGGCTTCCCCGGCTCAAGTCGGGCGCGGACCCGCGTGTCGCGTTCGCGGGAACCTTGCACCTCAGCGAGGACTACTCCTGCCTTGAGCGGGCGTACGAGCAGGCCGCGGCCGGGCGGATCCCCCAGCGCCTGCCGGGTGAGGTCTACTGCCACTCCCTGACCGATCCGTCGATCCTCGGGCAGGTTCCGGACGGGTTCCAGACGCTGACGTACTTCGGCCTGCACCTGCCGGCCTCGCTCTTCGACGACCCGGCGACGCGGGCGGAACGCAAGGAACTCGCCGTCCGGCGGGCGATCGCCTCGCTAGACGAGCACCTCATCGACCCGATCGAGTCGGTCGTCGCGCGCGACGCGGCCGGCAGGCCCTGCGTGGAGGCGAAGATCCCGCAAGACGTCGAGGCCGACCTGGGCATGCCCGGCGGCCACATCTTCCACGGCGACCTGAGCTGGCCATGGGCATCCGGGGACGTGTCCGGGGACGCATCCGGGAACGTGGCGGCGGATTCACCCGCGGCGCGCTGGGGCGTTTCGGCCAGGCAGGCCGGATATGTCGGCCAGGCCGGCCAGGAGCGCGTCCTCATCTGCGGGTCGGGCGCCCAGCGCGGCGGCGCGGTCTCGGGCCTCGGCGGGCACAACGCCGCTCACGCCGTCATGGAACTCGCGTGAAAGCGCGGATTTGCAGGGCACCCAATTGCGCAATCGAGCGCATCATAGCGCGCCCAATTGCGTAATCGAGCGTCTCCACACCGCAGCGCGCGGAGACCCCCTCAGCTCCCTCCGGCCAGGTCGGTGGCGAGTTCCCTCTCATCGTCTTCGGTCATCGAGGTCTTGAGGATGGTGCCGCCGAAGGGCTGCATGGCGGCCCCGAACTTGTCCTCGGTGATCTTCGAGGCCATGATCACCACCGCGGAGTGACCGGGCTCGATCAGGTTCTCCACGCGCATGCGGAACTCGTTGTTGATGCCCGACTTGTTGAACTTCCCGATCAGCGCGCCGATCGTGCCGCCGAGCAGCACCATGCCCGGAACGAAGAACAGCAGGCCGATCAGGAGGCCGAAGGTCGCGCCGGCCGCCGCCGACGCGCCGATGAGCCGCTGCGGCGTATCGACGTGCGTCTTGCCATCGGCATCGACGTCGACGATGGCGAGCCCGCGCAGGTCCACGATGAAATCCTGCTGCAGGCGCTGCACCTCCTCGTACGCCAGGCGGGCGGTCCGCGGGTCCTCATACCCGATCACGATAAGGTCCGACATCTGCTTGCCCCTCCCCCGTGCCCTGGAGGCTAGCCGCCGGTAGCGACGCAGCCCGAGAGCATCCGTATTCAAGTAGTTACGCAGAGCATAAACCACGCGCGCGTGGCCATGGATCCCGGCCCCGTGCCCCTGTTGACCTGGCGTCAACGGCGCGTTGCTACGGTTCTGGCCGTAGCAACGGCACTTCCATCCGGAGGGCTAGGCTGTCCCACGACTTGGCTGCGGCGCTCGAGGAAGATGGTGTCCCGCCAGGTGCCATGGTGCCGGCCCACGCGCTCCCGCGTCCCGACGGCGCGGAACCCGGCCTGCTCGTGCAGCCGGAGACTGGCCGTGTTCTCCGGGAACACCGAGGACTGGATCGTCCAGATCCCGGCGGCCTCGCAGGACTCGATCAGGGCCTGAAGCAGCGCCCGCCCGATGCCCCGCCCGCCATGCTCCGGGTGGACGTAGACGCTGTGCTCGACCACCCCCGCGTACACGGGCCGACTCGACACTCCAGAGACGGCCACCCAGCCGAGCACCTGGCCGGTCGCGGCGTCGGCGGCGACGAACCGGTGCAGCGGCAGCTTGCCGGCGTCGAACGCATCCCACGCCGGGGCGGCGGTCTCGAAGCTGGCCTGGCCGGTATCCAGGCCCGCCTGGTAGATCGTCAGCACCTGGTCGGCATCGGAGGGCCGCATCGGCCGGATCAGCACCCTGGCCGGGGCGGCGGGCCGGACCGCCTTGACGATGGCCGATTCCAGGCCGTCTCCGGCGCTGGCGGCCGAGGTGACACTGATCTGGGTGAACCCCGCCGCCAGCAGCTGGTCCCGGTACTGCGCGGCGGTCACCGTCCCGGCGGCGCAGCCGGTCCGCTGCTCGGCCTCCGCCCGCCGGACGGGGTCGGCGCCCTCGGCGGCGATAACGTCGGCGACCCCCAGCCGCCCGCCGGGCCGCAGCACGCGGAACGCCTCGGCCAGCGCGCGCGGCTTGTCCGGCGACAGGTTGACCACGCAGTTCGAGATCACCACGTCGACGTGCCCCTCCGGTAGCGGGACGTCCTCGATGCTCCCCCGCAGGAACTCCGCGTTCTCCGCGCCCGCCGCGGCGGCGTTCGCGCGAGCCAGGCTGATCATCTCCGGCGAGGCGTCCAGGCCGTAGACGCGGCCGGCCGGGCCGACCCGCCGGGCCGACAGCAGGACATCGGCCCCGCCCCCGGATCCCAGGTCGAGCACGGTCTCTCCCGGTTCCAGCGCGGCCACCGCCACCGGGTTGCCGCAGCCCAGGCTCGCTCGCAGCGCCGCCTCGGGCAGTTCGCCCACGCCGCCGGAGGCGGCGTCACCGTAAGCGGCGTTGCCGCAGGCTGCATCGCCGTAGGCGGCGGCGCCGAAGCAGCGGGCACCGCGGGGACCGCAGTCCTCCGTGACCTGCCCGCCGGCGGCCGCCACGCGAGCCAACTCTCCGTAGCGGGCCACGATCGAGGCCCGGGACCGCTCGATGTCGCCAGACACGGGGCCATCGGGCATGGCGCCATCGGGCACCGGGCCATCGGACTCGAATGCGCCATCGGGCACGGATACCTCCTCCTATCACCTGGGTTCGCAGGACGGCACGGCCGGGACGGGGCGCCCCATGACGATGTCGGCGGCGGACGGGAAGCAGCTCACGCACGCGTCGTTGATCCGGTAGTAAACGGCCGTTCCCCGCCGCTCGGACAGGACGAACCGTACCCCGGCCAGGACCTTCAGGTGCTCCGACACCGTGGACTGGCCAACATCCAGTTCCGCCGTGATCGCCCCCACCGTCATCGGCTCGGCGCGCCGCGCCAGCAGCGACACGATCTGCACACGGGTCGCATCCGCCAGCGCCCGGAACCACGACGCGTACTCCGCCGCAGTCGCCCGGTCCAGCGGCCCGCGCCGCTCACCATTCATCGCCGCGAACTACCCCTGCCTCACACCGCCCTTGCCGCCGCACACCGCCCTTGCCGGTCACCATCCTTGCCGCTCCCCGCCGTTGCCGCCCACCACCATCATGGCCGCCCACCATCTTGGCCGCTCACCTTCAATCGTTAATCGACGATAAACGATTAAGCCTCGAAACGCCAGGGCAATAACACGGCACCCGCAAGCCGCCCCGCCCCGCCCCGCCCGCCGCCGCGCACCGCCCGCCACCTCTGCCTCGTCCAGCAACAGCAACGCCGCCATCGACTCCGCTCGCCAGGGTACTCACCTACACCAGCGCGTACACCATGGCGACAGCGATGGTCGCGTTACGTACACGATCCAGCGGCAGCAACGAGACCATCGCGGTTCCTCCTCCGGGCACGTTCACCCTCAACGGGGGAGGTCCGGCGACCGGCCTCCGCATAACCTCGGGAGCGGCGTGGCAGAACGTGATGGACCGGATTCCGTGCGCCATGGAAAGGCACGGCGAGGAGGATGACCATGACCACGATGAAGGCGGCCGTCGTGCCCGAACTGGGCGCCGGCCTCGAAATCCGGGAACTCGCGGTGCCCGAGCCCGGGCCAGGCCAGGTGCTCGTCAAGATCGAGGCATCCGGCCTGTGCCACACCGACATCCACGCCGCGCACGGTGACTGGCCCGTCAAGCCGAAACCGCCGTTCATACCCGGTCACGAGGGGGTCGGAGTGGTCGCCGCGACGGGTCCCGGCACCACGCTGCACAAGCCGGGGGACCGGGTAGCGATCGCGTGGCTCGGATCCGCGTGCGGTCACTGCCGGTACTGCGTCTCCGGGTGGGAGACGCTGTGCGAGGCGCAGCGGAACAGCGGCTACTCGGTTGACGGCTCCTACGCCGAGTACGCGGTCGCCGACGACCACTACGTCGTCGATGTCCCCGACGGGATCTCGCCCCTCGACGCGGCCCCGCTGACCTGCGCGGGCGTCACCACGTTCAAGGCCGTGAAGGTAGCCGGGCTGCGGCCGGGCGAGACAGCGTCGATCGTGGGCATCGGCGGACTCGGCCACCTCGCCGTGCAGTACGCGCACGCGCTGGGCGCGCGGGTGATCGCGGTCGACGTCGAGGACGCCAAGCTGGACCTGGCCCGGTCGCTCGGCGCCGACCTCACCGTGAACGCCCGCAGCACGGACCCGGTGCGGGCGATCGCCGACTACGGCGGCGCCGACGTCGCGATCGTCACCGCTGCCTCCCCGCGCACGTTCGAGCAGGCCTACGCGTCACTGCGGCGCGGCGGCCGGCTGTCCTGCGTGGGGCTCCCGGCGGATGACACGATAACGATCTCGGTATTCGACACCGTGCTCAACGGGAAGCAGGTCTCCGGCTCCATCGTCGGCACGAGGAACGACCTGGCCGACGTGTTCGCGCTGCACGCCGCGGGCCGGACCAAGGTCATCGCGGAGCCCAGGCACCTTGAGGAGGTCAACTCGTGCTTTGAGGAAGTGCTCGCGGGCCACGTCCCGGCGCGCCTGGTGTTCACGTTCTGATCAGCGCGCTGGCCTCCGGGGCTAGCGCGGTCCCGGACCATTCGTCCCCGCCGGGTACTCCTCCATCGGGACGAGGCCGGAGGACCAAGCGTCGAGCGCCGGGGTAATGACGCGCCAGGCCTCCTCGGCCTCGTCGCCGCGGATCGAGAGCGCGGCCTCCTGGTTGACTATGCCGAGCAGGAGCTGCCCGTAGGCCGGGAGCTCGGGCGAGCGGAGCTTAGCGGCCAGCGTCTGCGGGCTCAGTTCACCGATACGGGCGCCGACGCCGGATAGCTCGAGGGAGAGGGTTTCCGGTTCCAGCCCGAATCGCAGCACGTTCGGTGCCGGGCAGATCCCGGAACCGGAGGGCATCCCCGGCACCTCACGGAACCGGACCGTCACCTCCTTGCGATCGCATCCGAGCGCCTTGCCGGTGCGCAACCGGAAGGCGGTGCCGAGCCACCGCCAGTTGTCTATCTCGAGTTCGAGCTCGGCGAACGTCTCGGTGCCGAGAGCCGGATCCACGCCTTCCTCATCCACGTAAGCGGGAACGTCCCGGTCCCCGATCCGCCCGGCCGTATAGCGGGCACGGCGGCTGGCCCGTGCCGCGCCGGCCAGGGTGAGCGGGCGCACCGACCGCAGCACGTCAACCTTGCGGTCGCGCAGGTCCCGCTCGCCGAGGCTCGCCGGCGGTTCCACGGCGACCAGGCAGAGCAACTGCAGGAGGTGGTTCTGCACCATGTCCTTCAGCGCGCCGACGCCGTCGTAGTACGCCGCGCGCCCCTCAAGCGCCAGCGACTCGTCCCACACGATGTCCACACAGGCGATGTGGGCGCTGTTCCAGATGGGCTCGAGGACGCGGTTGGCCAGCCGGAGGCCCAGCACGTTCTGCACGGTCGTCATGGCGAGGAAGTGATCGACGCGGAACACGTCCCGCTCGGACATCGTCTCGGCGATCAGTCGGTTCAGGCTCTCGGCACTCGCCAGATCCTCGCCGAAGGGCTTTTCCAGGACTATCCGGCTTCCGGCGGGCAGGCCCGCGCTCCCCAGCGCGCGGACCGCGCTGGGGAAGACGGGGGGCGGCAACGCGAGGTAGGCGGCCACCGGCCCGCCGCCCTCGACGGCGACCGCGACGCTGTCCGGGTCGCGTACATCGGACCGTCGGTATCCGCACGCGGACACCATGGCCTGCCTCGCGTCGGCCGGCAGGTGCGGTGCGTGACGGTCCAGCTGCGCCGCCGCCCAGGAACGGAACCGCGCGTCGTCCCAGTCTTCCCGGCCGGAGCCGATCACCTGGAACCGCTCGCCGAGCAGTCCAGCGGCGCGCAGCGCGGCGAGTCCGGGCAGCAAGTAGCGCGCAGCGAGGTCGCCGGTCGCGCCGAAGATAACCAGCCGGTCGATCATTGTGCCCCTGTCGTAACTCCCGTCCCGCACACCCGGATTATGTCATCACTATACGGGGCAGCTCTACAGCAGATAGTGACGTACTTCGCCCGGAGAGGGGCTACCTTACGTGACCCATGCCCAACCGCCACTGCGGAGTCAGCGGCATGAGTGACCTGGCCAGGGGGACGCGCGCTACGTCGTCGGCATCGGGGAGGAGCCCGTTCCCACCGATCGCCGATTACGGTTTCCTGTCCGATTGCGAGGTGTCGGCTCTCGTGGCGCCGGACGGCAACGTGGAGTGGATGTGCCTGCCCCGGATGGACGGCCCGAGCGTGTTCGCCGCGATGCTGGACCGGGGGGCCGGGCGGTTCCGGCTCGGGCCGGCGGAGGCGACGGTCCCGTCGGGCCGCCGGTACCTGCCAGGAACGATGGTGCTTGAGACCACGTGGGCGACCCCGACGGGCTGGGCGGTGGTCCGTGACGTGCTGCTCGTGGGACCGTGGCGGCACGGCTCGGCCAGGTCACAGGCGCACCTTCGGGCGCCGGCCGATCACAGCGCCGAGCGGGTGCTGCTGCGGACGGTCCGGTGCCTGCAGGGAGCGGTTGACTTCCTGCTGGAGTGCGAGCCCGCGTTCGACTACGGCCGCCAGCGCGGCGCCTGGCGCTACACGGCGAGCGGCTACGGGGAGGCCGAGGCCCTGGCCGGCACGGAGCCGATGTTCAGGCTCACCACCGACCTGAACATGGGATTCGAGGGACCGAAGGCGATCGCCCGGCGGCGGTTGCGGGCCGGGGAGAACGCCTTCTGCGCGCTATCGTGGCAGGACGGGATCCCGCCGGGGAACTTCGCCGAGGCACGCCAGCGGCTGGCGCGCACGGCGGATTTCTGGCACGAGTGGCTCGGCCGGGGCACGTTCCCGGATCACCCCTGGCGGCAGTACCTGGAGCGATCGGCGCTGACGCTCAAGGGCCTGACCTACGCGCCCACGGGCGCGCTGCTGGCGGCAGCGACGACGTCGCTGCCGGAAACGCCGGGCGGAGAGCGCAACTTCGACTACCGCTACACGTGGCTTCGCGACGCGACGTTCATGCTCTGGGGCCTGTACACGCTGGGCCTGGACCGGGAAGCCAACGACTTCTTCTACTTCATCACCGATCTCGCCGAGCAGGATACGGACCTGCAGATCATGTACGGGATCGGCGGTGAGCGCGACCTGACCGAGCAGATCCTTGAGCACCTGTCCGGTTACGACGGCGCCCGTCCGGTCCGCATCGGCAACGGCGCCTGGAACCAGCGCCAGCACGACGTGTGGGGCGTCCTGCTGGATTCGGTCTACCTGCACACCCGCTCCCGTGACCGGCTGGACGAGCGCCGGTGGCCGATGCTCGCGGGCCAGGTCGAGGCCGCGATCGCGCACTGGCGGGAGCCCGACCAGGGACTGTGGGAGGTCCGCGGCCCGGCCCGGCACTTCACCGCCTCCAAGGTGCTGTGCTGGGTGGCCGCCGACCGCGGCGCGAAACTGGCCCTGCTCCGCGGCGACCAGGAACATGCCACCGCATGGCGCGCGGCAGCCGATGAGATCCACGCCGACGTCTGCGCCCGCGGCACCGATGACCGGGGGGTGTTCTGCCAGCACTACGAGACCACCGCGCTGGACGCCTCGGCGCTGCTGATTCCCCTGGTCGGGTTCCTGCCCCCGGCGGACAAGCGGGTGCGCTCGACCGTGCTGGCCATCGCGGACGAGCTCACCACCGACGACCTGGTCTTGCGCTACCGGGTGGAGGAAACCGACGACGGCTTCAGCGGCGAGGAGGGAACGTTCACCATCTGCTCGTTCTGGCTGGTCTCCGCGCTGACGGAGATCGGGGAACTGGACCGCGCGCGTGCGCTATGCGAGAAGCTGCTCTCCTACGCCAGCCCCCTGCTGCTGTACGCGGAGGAGATCGACCCGCACTCCACGGGGCACCTCGGCAACTTCCCGCAGGCCTTCTCCCACCTCGCCTTGATCAACGCCCTCATGCACCTGATCCGCGAAGACGAGCGTCGCAGCGTGAGCGCGATCCCCGCCTCGGCCCTGGACCCCTAGCGGCCGCGCCATCGCGGCGAGCGCTTCTCGACGAAGGCCCGCGCGCCCTCGCGGAAATCCTCGCTTCCGTAACAGGCTTCGATGATGTCGTCGCCATCGGGCATCCTGGACTCGCGCAGCCGGCGCGCCTCCTCCTTGCTCGCCCACATGGTGAGCGGCGCGTGGCCGCTCAGCTGGTCACACAGCTCATGCAGGCGGGAGTCGAAGTCCTCCTGGGCCACCACCTCGGTCACCAGGCCCGCCGTGAGCGCGTCGGCGGCGGGCATGAAGCCCGCCGTGTAGATGAGGTGCAGGGCACGGCCCCGTCCGACCAGGTCGGACAGCCGGGCGTAGGTCCGCATCGATACGCAGTTGCCGAGCGTGCGGGCGATCGGGAGGCCGAACTTCGACTCGGGCGTGCAGATGCGCATGTCACAGGCCGCGGCCAGGCCCAGCCCGCCGCCGACCGCGTATCCCCGCACGGCGGCGATCGTAGGCACGCGGAGGCGCTCCAGCCTGTCGAAGACGCGGTCGGTCCGCCGTTCATAGGCCAGGCCGTCCTCGGCGGTCGAGAAGTCGAGGAACTGGGTGATGTCCGTGCCCGCCACGAAGGCCCGGTCACCCGCGCCGCGCAACACCGCGACCCGGACCGCATCGTCGGAGTCGATGCGGTCGCACGCATTGACCAGGCCCTCGTACATCTGCCACGTCATGGCGTTGCGCGCCCCGGGCCGGTTGAACGTGATGGTGGCGATCGGCCCCCGCACGTCGACGAGCAGGTCGTTTTCGTTCACGCGACCGCTCCCTGCTCGCGCAGCGCGACGATTTCCGTCGCCGAGTACCCGAGCCCGGCCAGTAGCTCATCGGTGTGCTCCCCGAGCAGCGGGGCCGGGCGCCGGATGCTGCCGGGGGTGTCGCTCATCTTCACGGGAATGCCGAGGCAGCGGATTTCGCCCTCGGAAGGATGCCGCATGGTGACGACCATATCGCGAGCTTGCGTATGGGGATCGGCGCAGGCTTGCTGGTAATCGTGGAGCGGCCCGCACGGCACGCCGGCCGCGAGCACCGTGGCCACCCAGTCCTCGGTGTCCCGGTCCCCCAGGACTGACTCGAGCTCGACGGCCAGCGCGTCCCGCCTTTCCATCCGGTCGGCGTTCGTGGTGAAACGAGGATCGGTGAGAAGATCCTCGCGGCCGAGTGCCCGGCAGAGACGTTCCCATTGCCGCGGATTGTTCGCTCCGAGCACGATGTGCCCATCGCGCGTCCGCAGGGCCTGGTAGGGGGAGCTCATCCGGTGCGCCGAACCGAGCGGCCGCGGCACCCTGTCGGTCGACCACAGCTCGGCGGTCTCCCACACCGAGAGCGCGAGTCCAGCCTCATACAGCGAGGTGTCGATGTACTGGCCGCGTCCGGTGTGCTCCCGGGCGATGCACGCGGCCAGGATGGCGACGGCGCAGAACAATCCCGCGGACATGTCGGTGACGGGGACGCCAGCCTTGGCTGGCTCGCCACCCGGCGCGCCAGTCACGCTCATGATGCCCGACATCGCCTGCGCGATGAGGTCGTAGCCAGGGCGGTCAGCGTAGGGCCCGGTCTGGCCGAAGCCGGATATCGATGCGTAGACCAGGCGGCCGTTGAGCTGGCTCAAGGTCTCGTAATCGACGCCTAGCCGGCTCGTAACGCCCGGCCGGAAGTTCTCGACGACGATGTCGGCTTCGCGCACCAGCTTGTAGAAGGCGTCACGGCCGGCATCCTGCTTCAGGTCGATCGCCAGGCTCTGCTTATTGCGGTTCACGGCGAGGAACGCCGAGCTCTCGCCGCCCGGCATCCGCTGGCCCATCGACTGGCGGGTGTGGTCACCCGACCCGACAGGCTCCACCTTCACGACGCGGGCGCCGAGATCTCCGAGAAGCTGGCAGCAGAACGGTCCCGCCATGACTTGCGTCATGTCGATCACCGTCAGTTGCCCTAGTGCATGGGTCATAGAGATGAATTCTTCCCGCCTGGATGAAGGATGATCTTTCCGGCCCCGGAACGCAGCAACTCCATGGCCTTACCCACTTCCGAGAAGGCCAGCCGGTGGGTGACCAGCCAGCTTGGATCGATCCGCCCGCCGCTGACCAGGTCCAGGGCGAGATCCCAGGTGTCCCATACCCGCCGTCCGAAAATGCCCCGAAGCTCGACGCCCTTCTTGTTGATGTACCGGGCGACGTCGATGGGCGTCTCGCGGCCGGGGTGGCCAACGGTCACGACCGTCCCCTCGCGGCGCACCGACTGAAGCAGCGGCGTCACCATCCCGTCGATGCCCGAGGCCTCGAAGGCCAGGTCGAAACCAGGCCGGCGCAGGCCCAGTTCCTCGCACCGGGCGGTCACGCCGCCGGCCCCCGGATCGATCCCGATGGCGCCGGCCTTCTCGGCCAGGCCGCGCCGGTAGGGGTTGAGCTCCACGCCAGCCAGCACGGACGCGCCGAGCGCGGACGCGAGATTGAGGATGAACAACCCGACCGGGCCACACCCGTTCACCAGCACGGAGGCGCCGGCCACGCGCTGCAGCCCGGCCCGCTGCAGCGCGTGCACCGCGACCCCGAAGGGCTCCAGGAGGGCCGCGGTCTCCGGCGGAACGGATTCCGGCACGCCGACGCACACCGACTCGGGCACGCACGTGAAGTCCGCGAAGCCGCCGTCGTGATTGAAGCCGAGAACGCGGAGCCGTTCGCAGTTGTGCGCGTCGCCACGGCGGCACGTTCCGCAGGCGCCACAGAAGATATGACTCTCCAGCGCGACGCGATCACCGATGGCGACGCGCCTGACGTCCGCCCCCACCTCGGTAACGACGCCAGCCGTCTCATGGCCGGCGACCACCGGCAGCTCCGGCTCCATGGCCTGGGCCATGGCCGTCCACTCATAGAGCTCCATGTCGCTGCCGCAGATGGAGGTGGCCTCGACCCGCACCACGACATCGCCGGTACCCGGGACGGGGTCGGGGATGCTTTCCGAGTAATCCAGTCCGCGGCCGGGGCTTGCCTTCACCACCGCGCGCATCGCGACCTCCTCCTCACGGGGAAGCGGGAAGTGCGGACTCCATCTCCTTCCGCACGAGCACTGCCTCGGCGTCCTCATCGACCTTGACGTCGCTCCAGCGGATGACATCGCCGGTCTTGACCGGTGATGTCATCCGGACGTTGTTCGCCAGCCCGATGGGGAGCGCCCCCTGCCGCACGGAGTCGGCGGCGGGCATCAGCCGGCCCCAGACCGTGTAGCCGCCCTCGCCGTCGAGAACCTCGCCCGCGGCCATGTCGCGCTTGGCTACCGCGACGACATCCGAGCGGAATCCGGTCGGCGCGCCGGTCGCCTCGCCGCGCAGGGCGGCCGACGCGACGCTGATGCCGACCTCGAGCCCGATCAGGTGGTAGGGCCGGTACATGGCCGCGAAGCGCCCGCTGTCGTCGGTGGCCACCCCGTATTCGCCGAAACAGCGAGCGGTGTAGGCCGACGGCGCCTCGAACACGACGTAGACGCCGAACTGGATGTGGTCCGGCAGCAGGTCACCGTCTCGGGACAGGCTCGAGACCACCTCGACGGTCCCCGGATGGTGCAGCGTCCCGCCGTCGCCTCGGGGGCGGCATACCTGGGGAAGGGCGACCGCCCCGGCGGGCGGGAATCCCAGCCCGCCGGGCGCGGCCGTCAGCCCGGTGGCGTTGGAGACCGCGGCCATTTCGATGCCGGATTTCGTGCCGTCGATGAATGAGTTGAACATCTTCGGGTTGTAGTCCCCGGTAGCGACCTGTTCCTCGGTATACCCGAAATTCGGCCACACGGTCTCCGGCGTGGAGGCGTGGAAGGAGGGCAGGTAGCGCGTCCCCTTGCCCGCGCAGACTACCGACAGGCCCGTCGCTCGCGCCCAGTCGACCATCTCGCAGATGATCGACGGCTGGTCTCCGTACGCGAGGGAGTAGATGATTCCCGCTTCCCTCGCCTTGCGGGCGAGAAGAGGGCCAGCGAGCGCGTCGGCCTCCACGTTGACCATGACGACGTGCCGCCTGTGCCGGCAGCACGCCAGCGCGTGATGAATGCCGACGGCGGGATCGCCAGTCGCCTCGACGATGACCTCAACGTCCTCCGCCGCGATCAGTTCCTCTGAGTTGGTGTATATCCGGGGACGGCCGGACTCGGGCCATCCCGTACGCGTCAGGGCGGCACCGGCGCGCTCGGCGGACAGGTCGGCGATGCCGGCAACGCTGAGGCCGGTGGTTACCCGGGCCTGGGCCAGGAACATCGACCCGAACTTGCCGGCGCCGATCAGCCCGACCCCGACGGGGCGGCCGGCTTCGGCACGCTCAGACAGCAGGCGAGCGAGGTTCACGTCAGTCTCCTTATGTTCGCTGGGCTGGGATGGCGCTCGCCGGCTCGCTGGCCGGCGAGCGCCCGCGCACTCCGACGAGCGCGGTGCCCACGGCGCCGATGAGGAGCGCGATGCCGAGTATGTAGAACCCGTTCGACAGGTTGCCGCCGCCCGCGGCGAGGCCGACGACAATGGGGCCGACGATGCCGCCGAAGTTGCCCATGAAGTTGATGAGGCCCATCGACGGGCCCGTCTGGTTCTTGGGTACCTGCGACGCCGCCCATGCCCACCAGGGGCCGAAAGCGGCGTAGATGCCGATGCCGGCGACCATGAGGAACACCATGTTCAGCCAGAGCCCATCGCCGATCCAGTGCTGGATCAGGAGCGCGACCCCGCCGATGGCCAGCGGGACGATCACCGACCAGGCCCGGTTGAACCCGGGCCGGTCGGAGATGCGGGCGTTGATGTACATGGACACGGCGGCCACAACGAAGGGAATCGCCGACAAGAGGCCGACCAGCCCGATCCCGTCCTGGGAAAGCTGGCTGATGAAGCTCGGGACCCACAGGCCAAAGGCGTACAGGCCGGAAACCCAGAGGAAGTAGATGACTCCGAGGATCCAGATCCGGGGATTCGCGAGAACCTCGGTGAACGATCCCCGCGGCTTGGCCCCAGTCGCCTGGTTGGCTTCGAGGTAGCGGCGTTCGGCCGCGCTGAGCATGCGGTCGGTCGATGGGTGCACCCCGACGATCAGGGCGAAGACGATGGCGAGCACGAAGGCGGGAATCCCCTGGAGGATGAACATCGCGTGATAGCTCCAGGCCGCGATCATCACCCCGGCGATGGGGGACGCGACGACGGAGGAGAGGGGAAGCGCGATTTCGACGATATTCATCGCCCGCCCCTGCTCTCTATCGGGATACCAGTTCATGATCATGACGGTGAAGCTCGGCCACACGACCCCTTCGGCCAGCCCCATGAGCACCCGGACCGCGAGGAGCTGGTCGTAGGTGGTGACGAGGCCTGTGCCGATCGCTCCCACCCCCCAGACGACGAGGGCCGCGATGACCACGATCTTGGCGTTGATCCGCGATGCCGCCCAGCCGCCCGGTACCTGGGTGATGACGTAACCCCAGAAGAAGGCGGACAGGAGGACGCCCGTGGTCGCGCTGGACAGCCCTAGCCCCTTCTCCATGCTGGGCGCCGCGACGCTGATGTTCGTTCGGTCGATGTAGGCGACAAGGTAGATGAGAAACAGGAGCAGGCCGACCCGGTACCAACGGGCCCGTGGCACCGAGTCTCGCGTCCCTGGAGGACCGGATGTCGCAGTTGCCATGGTTTGCCTCCCTGCGGAGGGCGGAACTTGCCGCCATTCTGATCCGAACTTCTCTGTTCGAATGAACATGAAGGTTGTCCGGATCGTATGGCGAAGGTTAACCCATGTCAATGGGTTTGTCCCAGGTGCGAGCGCCGAGCGAACTATGGGCACATGCCATATGACGTGCGGTTACACACCCCATTGACCATCGTCGGTTCACGATCTAAAATACGTTCGAGTAACTGTTCATTCGAACATTTTATGGCGGGACGTGGCATGCGAGCTGGGCTATTGAAGACGGCGCGGGAGATTCAGGTCGTCGACGTCGACGAGCCGGACCCGTCCAGCGGTGAACTACTCATCGAGATCAGGGCGGCCGGCGTCTGCGGATCGGATATTCACGCGTTTCGCGGGCACCACCCTTTCCGGAAGCCTCCCGTCGTGCTCGGGCATGAAGCCGCGGGGCGGATCCTGCCTGGCGGCGGTGCCGACGGCAGGTACCCGGCGGGTGCGCGGGTGGCGATCATGCCGCTCGTCTCGTGCTGGCGGTGTCCCAGGTGCCGGACCGGGATGCCCCACATGTGCGCCGAAAGGCGGGTTCCCGGCGCCGGAGGCTGGCCTGGCCTGCTCAGCGAGCGCGTCGCCGCGCCCGGGGACGTGCTGTACGAGCTGGCGGATTCCGTCAGCTACGCGGAAGGCGCGATGATCGAGCCGCTCGCCGTGGCCTGGCGAGCGGTACGCGGAGCCGGCATCGCGCCCGGGCATTCGGTCGCCGTCCTGGGAGCGGGCACCATCGGCGCTCTCGTGGCACGCCTCTGCCTGCTGCATCAGGTGGGTGCGCTCATGGTGAGCGACGTCAGGACCTACAACCTGGAGTTCACCCGGACGCTCGGCCCTTGTCACGCGGTGAACGCGGCGGAGGAAGACGTCGTCGCCGCCGGGCATGCGCTCACCGGGCCTGACGGGTTTGACGCGGTGATCGTGGCCTCCGGGCACCCGGGTTCCCTCGACGAGGCAATCGGCCTGTGCCGCCCGCTCGGCACCGTCATCGTGCTCCCCTTGTTCGCTAGCGCGGTCCGGACGGACATAAATCCGCTCGTCCTGAAAGAGGTGCGGGTACAGGGTGTTACCGTGTATACGCCCGCAGATTTCTCCGCTGCCGCCAACCTGGTGAACAGCGGACGTATCGACGTGCGTCGCTTTATTACGAAACGCGCGTTGATTGAGGACACCCCGGCAGTTTTCACGGCGCTCGACAAGGGACTGGACCGCATCAAGGTTCAGATCGAGATGACGTCATAGCGCCGATGCCACCAAAGGAGATGACCAGCGAGATGCCAGGACCTCGCAGGCGGGATCGTCATCAGAAGATCCTGGAACTTGTCAACGACGACCGCAGGGTAAGCGTGTCCTCGCTGGGAGAGATGTTCGGCGTCTCCGAGATGACGATCCGGCGTGATTTCATGCGGCTGGAAGCGGAGGGCGCGCTCCGCCGGGTGCACGGCGGAGCGGTTCCCGTCAAGCGACGCCCATTCGAGATCCGCACGGGACGGTTCGAGGCCGAGAAGACGCGAATCGCCAAGAGAACCGCGGACCTGGTCAAGAACGGTGAGTCCATCGCGATCGACACGGGAACCACCACTCACTACGTGGCACGCGCGCTCCGGGATCGTTCCGACCTGTTCGTGGTGACGAATTCGATCAATGTGGCGGCTGAGCTGGGTCAGTCGGCGGGCAGGGTCCTGCTCACCGGTGGCATGGTCCTCCCCGAACTGAGCCTCGTCGGCCCTGTCGCTAGTGACGCGATTCGTCAGCTCCACGTCGACAAACTGGTGCTCGGCGCCGGGGGAATCACTCTTGACCGCGGGGTGACGTACTTCGACCTCGACGAGGTGGCCGTCCGCCGGGCCCTCCTGGAAATCGCGGACACGGTGATCGTCGTCGCCGACCACTCGAAATTCGGCCGTGACAACACCGTTTCACTCGCTTCGCTTGAGCGGGTGAACGTGATCGTCACCGACGCGGCTCCCTCCCTGGAATACCGGGACTATTGCGCCGGCCACGACATTGAGCTGATCGTCGCCTGAGGCCTTAACTGTCGGGAGCGCCGATGGCGCGCAGGTGCTCAATGGTGGCCGCCCGGCCGGAGGCGATGTGGCGGAGCATCGCCGCGGCCGCGGCCTCGGGTTCTCGTGCGACGATGGCGCGCATCACGGTCTCATGGTCATCGACCGACTGGCCTCGCCTGTGGATGAACCAGATGGCCTGATAAGGCACCCCTGTCCAGAGGCGATCGATGAACTCATCAAGGAGCGAGGACCGCGCGACCTCGTAAATCCCGCGATGCCATCGCGCGTTGAGGTCGACGACGAGACCCGGTTCGCCGTCATCCCTTCGCGCCACCGCGGCGAACTCGTCGTGGAGCGCCTGGATCCCCCTCAGCTCGCCGGCGGAGGCCCGCTCGGTGGCGAGCCTGGTAGCCAGCGGCTCCAGCGTCTCCCGGAGCAGGTAGATCTCCTCGGCGCGGGTGATCGAGTACCGGGTGACGACGTGCCCGTGGTGGGGCCGGTACTCGACAAGTCCATGCGCTTGCAGCATCCGCAGGGCCTCACGAATTGGCGTGAGGCTCATCCGCAGTTCATCGGAGAGGGCCTGCATGGTCAGGCGAGCGCCACCGGGAAGCTGCCCACGCTCGATCTGGCGCTGGATCGCCCTGAACGCCTCTTCCGACTTCGTCATCCCGGGGGCATGCCTCATGACCGTTAGCCTGACAGGTGAAGACCGCCGTTGGCATGGAGAACGTGGCCAGTAACGAAGCTGGCGCTGTCGCCGACAAGGTAGGCCACCGAAGCGGCGATCTCCTCCGGGGTCGCGATGCGCCCGACCAGGGTCGCGTCGGCCAGGCCTGCCAGGATGGCGGCCGTATCCCTGTTGTTGGTCATGGGAGTATCGACCGGGCCGGGGGCGATGGCGTTGACGCGTATGCCCGAGGAGGCCAGTTCACGGGCCAGGCCGCGGGCCAGGCCCTCGACGGCTGCCTTGGAAGCGGCGTAAACGCTGCCGCCGAGCAGGCCGCCGCCGACGCTGGCGGCGACGCTGCTGAACAGGACGATCGAGCGAGGGCCCGGGGCCTCGGTCAGCAGCGGAAGCAGGGCCTGGACGACTTGCAGGGTGCCGATGACGTTGACGTCGAAGACCTTGCGCGCGCGGTCGATGGGGATCGTGACGGCGGGATTGGTATCGACGAGCCCGGCGGTAACGACGAGGCTGGTCAGATACTGGTAATGCCGCCTGATCGTCCCGGCCGCGTCCAGCAGGGAATGCCGGTCGGTGACGTCGGTGACCACCGCCACGTGCCCGTCACCGGGCAGCGAGGCCATGGTCGCGGTCAGCCCGGCCTGGTCGCGGTCACAGGCGATGACGCGAGCGCCGGCGGCCAGCCGCCGGGCGGTGGCGCGGCCGATTCCCGACCCCGCGCCGACCACGGCCACCACCGCGACCGGGTGCTCGGGGGCCTCAGGGGCGTCCTCCTCATGCGTTCTCATGACGGGCCCAGCCCGAAGGCGGCGGCCCGGGCCAGCAGCGCCTCGCTACGGCGAGCGATCGGGTAATCGACGAGCTTGCCATCCACGGAGATGGCGGCGATTCCCTGCCGCTCGGCATCGCGGAAGGCGGCGACGATGCGGCCCGCGGTCGCGATCTCGGCCGCTGACGGCGAGAGCACCTCGTTGATGATCGGGACCTGGCCGGGATGGATCGCGAACTTGCCGGTGAAGCCCATTCCGGCCGCCTCCGCCGCCTGCCGGCGCATGGCGCCGGGGTCGCGGACATCCGCGAACGCCGTGTCGATCGGCTGGACGCCCGCCGCCTTCGCGGCGAGGACCACCTGCGTGCGAGCGGTGGTGAGCACCTGCGCGGCGTTCTCCACGTCGATGCCCATGTCCAGCGCGAAGTCGTAGGCGCCAAAGGCCATCCTGCGCGCTCGCCCGGCCGGTCGAGCGAGTTGCCCGGCGTTGAGCACGCCGCGAGCGGTCTCGACGATCAGCACTATCTCCGTGGCCCGCGGATCATGCTCGTGAGCGGCGAGCCGCCACTCGGTCTCGGCCACGACCCCGGGATCCTCGCACATGGGCAGCACGATGCCACGTGCCCCGATGCCCGCCGCCGCCGCGACATCGTCGGCGTGCCACGGCGTGCCGACCGGATTGACGCGCACGTAAAGACCGCCCCGCGCGCCTGAGGCGTGTTCGGCGGCGGCGGGCAGGTTATCCCGCGCAGCGGCCTTCTGGCTCGTCCCGACGGAGTCTTCGAGATCGGCGATGACGGCATCGGCGCCGGCTCCGGCCGCCTTCTCGAAGCGGTCCGGGCGGTTGGCTGGAACGAAGAGCAGGGAGCGCGGGTCGAGGATCATCGGGAACCACGCTGGTTGTCGATCATCGCGATGACCTCAGCTTTCCTTGCCGTGCCACTTCGAGCAGGTCGAGGCCACCGACCTGCCCGCCCTTGAGGAGAACCTGCATCTTGTCGATGGAGGGATCGGCGGAATGGACCCGGCACTGAGCCGCGGCAACGCCGAGGATCGTCTCCACTTCCAGGGCGTCGGCGCCGATCTCGCGCATCACGCGTCCCGAGGTGTCGCCCCCGGCCACCACTACCCGCCGGACCTCCGTGCGTTCTAGCACGGTCCGCACGATGCGTCCGAGCGCGGCCCCGATCGCGGTAAGAAGGCCTTCCCGGGAGAGGGAGCCGCTGGTGATTGTGCGGCGCACCTCATCCGCGTGCCGATCGGCCGGCCCCAGCGCGGTGTACACGACCACGCCGGGGCTGCTGGCCAGCCCGTCCAGGACGGCTTCGCACACGCTGGTGAGCGGCGCGGCACCATGCCCGAGGAGTGAACCGACGTCGAGGCGGATGCCCTTCCAGCCCCGGGCCAGCACCCACCGGATCTGCTCGGCCGTCTGCGGGGAACAACTACCGGAAACGGCGAGGATCCGCCGCACGGGGGCCGGCGGGCGGAAACAGGAGGTGCCGTCCCCCGCGGCGGACCCGGCGGACCCGGCGGACCCGGCGGACCCGGCGGACCCGGCGGGCCTGGCTGCCCCGGCCAGGTGCTCGCCGACGCCGTAGCTCAGCCCGCCGGACCCCAGCGCGAAGAGAGGCCGCCGAGGGCTAGCTGAGAGCATTACCTCGGTCGCGCGCCGGAGGTGGGAAAGCTCCAGGGCATCGAACACCACCGCCCCCGGATTCCCGGTCACTATCCCGCGATAGCGCTCCAGTGCGCGATCCGGCGGGAGCGACAGGCTAACGACGTCCATGAGATCCACCGTCAATCGCGTCTGGCGGCCGATGTGAATCCGCAAATCGGATTCGTTCATGGGCGTGACCGGGTGGCTGGCCATCGATGGCTGCCGGTCCAGGCGGTATATGGTCCCGCTGTCGGCCGCGAAGTGGTTCCCGAATACGGTGTACCGGCCGAATTCCGGCTGCGCGGCCAGCACCGGTACCGGGACCCGGCCGAATACCTCACGCCCGATTTCCAGGATCTTGCCGAAGCTGCCGACGGACGGCGACGAATCGGCCGTCGAGCAGATCTTGTACTGGACGAGACGCGGCGACACGCCGCGGAAGGCCTCGAGAATCGGGCGGACCTCCGCTTCCATCCGGTCCGCCGCCAGGGACCGGCTGACCCCGGCGACGCCGACGACGTCGTAGGCCGAGGCGAGCTCGGCGAGCCTTCGCTTGTCCGGGTTCTTCAGGAGCAGGATCCCCCGCAGGCCAAAGCGGTGGTACTGCGACAGCGCGTCCGTCGATCCGGTGAAGTCGTCGCCGTAAAAGGCGACGGCGGGGCGGCTCGCACGCGCCTCCGGGGCCAATCGGCCGAGCGCGGCACTCATCGCCGTACCGCTCCGAACGTCGCCAGCGCGCGTCGCAGCGCCTCGCTTCGCTCGGCCTGCTGCTCGGGCGGGATGCCATTCACCGCGGCCGTCCAGGCCTGCCTCATGCTCTCCACCCCGGCGGCGGAACCGTCCGGGTGGCCGTGGATGCCGCCGCCGGCGAGCACGAGCAGGTCCGTGGTCCGGGTCAGCCGGTAGGTCAGGGGCGCCAGGCCGGCCCACTGGGCGGAGGAGAGGACCGGCAGGGTCTCATAGCCGCCGAAGAGCGGCTTCCGGACCGCGTTGATCGACGCGAGCACCTCGTCGTTGCTTTCATAGAACTTGTTATCGAACCCGTTGGTGTGCAGGTGATCCACGCCGGCCAGCCGGGCCAGCTTCTGGAAGGCGACGAAGTCGATGCCCAGTTTCGGGTGCCGCATCAGGGCGCCGATCATCGCGCGGTGCCCGTGCACCGGCAGCGCGGAACGTTCCCTCAGGTAGGCCACGCCGGCCAGGCCGACCACATTGACGCAGACCATGACGCAGTCGCCGCCCGCCGTTCGGACGAGATCGTGGTTTGCCGCCAGGCGGTCGATGTCGTCGGTGATGTTGAAGGCGTACATCACCTTCTTCCCCGTGCGGTCGGCCGCGCGGTCGATCTCCTCCATGACGACCCTGACGCGCTCGCGGAGCGGCGAGTACGGCGGGTTGGCGATCAGCTCATCGTCCTTGATGAAGTCGATCCCCGCCTCGGCCAGCTCCCGCACGAGCTGGCGCAGTTCTTCCAGCGGGAGGCCGATACTCGGCTTGACGATGGTGCCGATCATCGGGGCATCCGGAACGCCCATGAGCCTCCGCGTCCCCGCGACCCCGAAGCGCGGCCCTGGGTACCGTTCCGCGAAGGCGCCGGGGAGGTCCAGGTCCAGCAGCCGTACCGCCGCGAGCTCGCGGAGCTCGTAGAGGTTTCCGGCGACGGCCGCGAGCAGGTTCGGCAGCGACGGCCCGAAGTTCTCAAGCGGGAACGTCACGCGGACGCGGGCCCTGCCCGGGCGGGGCGGGGCGCCAGCCGGGCGATGCGATCCGGGCAGCGGCGGCTCGTCGCTCGGGGGCAGGGCCTCCACGTCGGTCACGGTGGCGCCGAACCTGCTCGCGAGCTCCGGTGTCTCCCGGGCGACCTTGGTGAAGGTTCCCGTCGATTGCTCGCCGGCGAGCACTCCGGCCGCCTGCTCGGGGGGAAGGTAGCTTTCGATCAGGTACGTCGCGACGACTCGGTCAGCTGGCATACAGCACCGGCTTGATCTCCTGGAACGACCGCATGCGATCGATGACCTCATTGACCTGGCCCAGCGGGTACCGCCCGCTGATGAGCCGGTCGAAGGGGAGGCGGCCGGCCAGGCGCTCGATGATGGCAAGCGCCTTGTGGTAGTGGGAGACGTCGCCCGAGAACGAGCCGATCACGGTCAGGTTCTTCTTCGTGATGGCGCCGGGCGCGACCTCGACGGTCCCCGCCCCGAGTTGCCCCACCACCAGGTACCGGGCCCCGGGGCCGGCCATGGCGACACCCTCGGCGAAGGCGGCGGGATGACCGGAGAACTCCGCGACCAGGTCGGCCCCCAGGCCTCCGGTCGCCTGCCGGACGATAGCGAGCCGATCCGCGGGATCGGGGACGTCCTCCAAGGACACGACATCGTCGGCGCCGAAGGCCCTGGCCAGTTCCAGTCGCGCCGCTGGCGCGCCGATGGTGAGCACGCGGCCCGCTCCGGCCTGGCTGAATAGCCCCGTGGCCAGGATTCCGAGCGGCCCCGCGCCCTGGACGACGATCGTGTGCTCGGGGCCTACCCGGCCGGCCTGCTCGACCGCGTTGACCACGGAACGCAGCGCGCAGCTGGCCATGCTGGCCAGTTCGTCGGGAACGCTATCGGGCACCCGGACGCGCCCGGAGCCCGGCAGCACGTAGGCATGCTGGGCGAAGCCTCCCATGAGGTACGGCCAGTTTTCCGCGGAGACGTGTCCGTAGGCCTTGCGGTTGGGGCACATGGCCGGGCGATGGCGAGCGCACATCGCGCACTGACCGCAGAACGCGTGGGTCCAGATCACCCGGTCCCCGAGCCGCAGCGGCTGGCCTGCCGAGTCCGTATCCGCGCCCTCGCCGATGGCGATGATCCGGCCGGCCATCTCGTGCCCCAGGATCAGGGGAAGGTCCAGCTTCAGGTCGAGGGATCCCTCCCAGCAGTGAACATCGGTCCCGCACAGCGAGCAGGCCACGATCTCGACGAGCAGGCCACCCGCCTCGATCCTGGCCGGGACCGGCATGTCCTCGATGACGATCGGCTCCCCGAACGCGCGGAGGACGGCCGCGCGGGTTCGGGTGGGCAAGGCTGCTGTCATCGTTGAGTCTCCCCGATCACTCCGTCCCGGGCCAGCCGCGTCAAGTCGCCGGAGCAGCGCCCGAGAATGTCCCGCAGGATCTGCTCGTTGTGCTCGCCCAGCCGGGGGCCGGCCGAGCGGATCCGGCCGGGGGTCCGGCTGAGGTGGGCGATCAGGCCCTGCATCCTGACGTGGCCGAGGACGGGGTGCTCGACCCCGGTCACGCTCCCCCGGGCGGCGAAGTGAGGGTCGGCCATGATGTCGGCGATCGTGTAGACCGGCCCCACCGTGGCGCCAGCCGCGGTGAACGTCGCCAGTGCCTCGGCGCTGTCGCACCCGGCCACCCAGGTGGCGATGGCGTCGTCAATCTCGTCGCGGTGGGCGAGCCGCCCGGAAATATCGCCAAACCAGTCCGCGTCGGCCAGGTCGTCACGGCCGATCGCCCGGACGATCCGCTCGGCGGCCACCCGGGTCGCGCCGGACATGGCGACCCAGCGGCCGTCCCGGGCCTGGAAGCAGCCGCGCGGGACGTTGTAGCTGGTCCGGCTGCCCTGCCGGTCCGGGACTATCCCGAGCTGGTCATAGGCCGTGGCTTGCGCGCCGAGGATCCAGAACAGGGGCTCGTAGATCGACAGGTCCACGACCTGGCCCTCGCCGGAGTATTCCGCGTGCCGGAGCGCCATCATGGTCGTGAAAGCCCCCGCCAGCGCGGCGACGCCGTCGGCCAGCGGCCACTGCGGGAGCAACGGCGGGCCGTCGGCGGGGCCATTGGTGTGCGCGAATCCCGATATCGACTCCGCCAGCGTCCCGAACCCGGGGCGCTCGCGGTAGGGGCCAGTCTGGCCGAAGCCCGAGACCCGGACCACGACAAGCCGCGGATTGATCGCGAGCAGGTCCTCGGGGGCCAGGCCCCAGCGCTCTAGCGTTCCGGGCCGGAAGTTCTCGACGAAGACGTCGCTCTCCGCGAGGAGCTGGCGGAGCAGGTCAGCGCCACGCGGGTCGGACAGCAGGAGGGACAGCGCGCGCTTGTTGCGCCCGACCAGGGCCCACCAGAGCGACTCTCCCTCCTTGCGCCATTCCCACGTTCGCAGGCCGTCCCCGCGCGGGTGCTCGATCTTGATGACATCGGCGCCGAAGTCGCCGAGGAGCGTCGCGATCATCGGTCCGGCATAGATCGTCGCGGCATCCACGACACGGATGCCCGCCAGGGGCGAGGGTGCGTCATCGGGCTCGGACGGCTCGGACGGGGATGACCCCCTTGGGCTAGGCATTCGATCACCACCTGGCTAGTGTTATATCAAAGATTTGATCAAATCACTACACCCGACGAACCCAACCCCAACCCCAAAATCCTTTTATCCGAACGGATCATCCCGCCTCCCCAGCACCCGCCTCCCGCGGATCGCGGGAACCTCGGCCGGGGGCATCGTCGGCTCAGGTCACCAGGTCACCAGGCCGTTGCGGTAGGCGTAGACCACCGCCTGCACGCGGTCGCGCAGGTCGAGCTTGGTGAGGATGCGCGATACGTAGGTTTTGGCGGTCTCCTGGCTGATCACCAGCGTCGCGGCGATCTCGCTGTTGGACAGGCCGTTGGCGATGAGGCGCAGCACCTCCAGCTCGCGCCGACTCAGGCCGGTATCGTCCGGAGCCGGCGTGTTCTCGGGAGGACGGATCCGGGCCGCGTACCTGCCGACGAGTTGCCGGGTCACCTCGGGGGCCAGCAGCGCGGCGCCGGCCGCGACGGTGCGGATGCCGTTCAGCAGCTGCGCTGGCGGGGCGTCCTTGAGCAGGAACCCGCTCGCCCCGGCCCGCAGCGCTTCGTACACGTACTCGTCCAGGTTGAACGTCGTCACCACGAGCACCTTGACCGGGTCCGCCACCCCAGCGCCGGCGAGCAGGCGGGTCGCCTCGATGCCGTCGAGCACCGGCATCCGCACGTCCATCACAACCATGTCCGGGTGCAGCCTGCGGGCGAGGTCGACCGCGGCGCGGCCGTCCCCGCACTCCCCCACCACCTCGAGGTCGGGCTGCGAGTCGATGATCGTCGTAAACCCGGCGCGGATCAGCGCCTGGTCGTCGCAGACCAGGACCCGCACCGGCTCGGTCATGTCGCGCTCCCCGCGGGAATGCGCGCCTGCACGATGAAGCCGCCGTCCGCCTCCTGGCCCGCGATGAACTCGCCGCCCAGGGTGTCGACCCGGGCGCGGAGCCCGGCCAGGCCCCGTCCGCTCCCGCCAGGAGAACCGTTCCGCGAGCCGGAGCCGTCGGTGCTGACCCCGACGACGATCTCCCTTTCGCCATAGCGCACGCGGACCACGGTACGAGCGCCATGGGCGTACTTGAGGGCGTTCGTCAAGGCCTCCTGCACCACCCGGTAGGCCACGAACTCGGCGCTGCGGACCGATTCCGCTGGCTTGCCCTCCTCGGCGAACTCCACCGGCTGCCCGGTCCGGCGCGTCTGCTCCACGAGCGCGTGAAGCTCCGCGGCGGACGGCATCCTGACGTCGGTGTTGTGATCGGGGTTGAGCACGTCGAGAAGGTGGCGCAGGTCGGTGATGGCCTGCCGGCCGGTATCGGTGACGGCGTTCAGGGTCTCGTCGAGGCGATCGGGCGCGGCGACGAGGTAGCGCGCCGCCTCCGCCTGCACGACCATCGCCGTCACGTGGTGGGTCACGATGTCGTGGAGCTCGCGGGCGATGCGGGTTCGCTCGGTTACCCGGGCCGCCTCGGCTTCGGAGCGGCGGCGTTCGGCCTCGGTCGCCCGGGCCGACCGCACCCAGGCCCCGGTCCCCCACGCGAGGGCCAGAGCCAGGTAGAACGTCACGAATCCGTCCACCGACTCGGTCCCGCCGAGCCGGTGGAGCCCGACCGCCAGCAGCACGTATCCCACCGAGAACCCGATCGCGGTGGCGCGCCGCTGCCGTTCCAGGTAGACGCCCCCGCTCAGCAGCGCGATCGGCAGCGCGGTGCCCGCCACCTCGTGGTAACCGAGGAGCTGGTCGAGGGCGAAACCGAGTGACACCAGGGTGAGGCAGGCGGCCGGCCACCGCCGGCGCACGGCGAGCGGGAGGCACTCCAGGGCGACCACCGCGACGGCCAGCGCGCCGGAGTGGCGGGTCGGCAGCCCGCCGAGCTCCGTCCCCAGCCCGCGGATGGCCGGCAGGAGGGACCCGCCGGCCAACAGCAACGCGAGAGGGAGATCCCGGATCGTAACGTCGCACCGCCGCCAAAGGCGGGCCGGAATCCGCCACGCGCGGGATGGCGTCCGCGCCCGCCAAAGGCCGGCGATCCGCCGGATATCGGTCACTGAGAAAGCGTAGCGACCGCGGCGACCCGGGCGCTGCGCCGGAGCGGAACAAGGTTGCCGCGCCGGTGAGCCAGCCAGAGGAACCCGATCGTCAGCAGCACGCCGAACAGGACCGAGTACATGCTCGCCTCCGGCCCGAACTGGCCGCCGGTGATCGCGGCCGGACCCGACATCACGCTGTGCAGGATTCCCTCGGTCTTGCCGTTGCCGGACACTTCGGTGCCGAAGATGCCGGATTCGGCGAAGTTCCAGGCGAAGTGCAGGCCGATCGTCACCCAAAGGGAGCGGGTAGCGGCATAGGCGGCGGCGAGCGTGCCGCCGGCCTCGATCGCGACGGCTACCGCGCCCCAGATGGTGGCGTCCGGGTTGGCCATGTGGTACAGCCCGAACACCACGCTGGACAGCACCAGCGCGAGCAGCGTGCCGACGCGCTCCTCGGAGAGCCGGAATATGACGCCGCGGAACATCAGCTCCTCGGTCACGGCGGCGGCGGCCATGAAGCCGAGCAGCCCGATCGGGCCCGTCGCCGACCCGAAGCCGAGGACCCGGTAGTCGCCGAGCCAGGCGATGTTCCCGATCACGGCCCCGAACCACGCGACGCCGACCAGCGCTCCCAGGGCAAGGCGGGGGGTAGCGCCTTTCAGGGCCACCTCGGCCGGCGCGCGGTGCTCGGCCCACCGCACCACCTTGGCGTACACGAACATCGCCAGCACCGCCGTCACGAGGCCGAGGACCAGGGTCAGCGGCGCGTTCCCCTGTACCGCGCCGACGACCTGGCCACCGACGAAAGAAACCGCCACGACGGGCACGATCAGCTTCAAGAATCGCATGACAACTCCTTCGCAGGACCCCGCGGTCTCGGCCGCGGGGCGCCGCGGCGGGCGCCGCGGCTGCGAAGAACGTTAGGGATTCGGCGGCCGGGATTCTTCGCCGCGCGGTGGACACTTGCCGGTAGCTCGCGCGGGGGACAAATGCACCGCAATCGAACTAGTGGATGCGGTACATCACCACTCCGTGGGCCGGGACGGTCGCCGCGATCGTTCCGGTGGTTTGGCTATGCCCGCCGGTCCACAGGTTGTCGAGCAGGTACTCGTCGCCGTGGCCCGCGGGCGGGGAGGCGAACCCGACCTGCCGCGCCGTCGTGCTGACCGTCTCGGGAGCATCGTTGGAGTTGAACAGCACGACGGCGCGGTCGCCGTTGGCCAGCGGCTTGGTCAGTACCCAGATGCCGTTCGCGCCATCCACCACGGGCTCGCCCTGCCTGCCCAGCGGATCCTGGTCCACCGCGATCACCTGGCGGTTGGCCAGGATGGCCCGGGTGGCGGGCGACATGGTGGTCAGGTCGTTGCCGGCGATCAGCGGAGCGTCCATCTCGGCCCACAAGCTGAACATGCCCTGGTACTCGGTCGTGGTCATGCCGCCGTTGCCCACCTCAAGCATGTCCGGATCGTTCCACCCGCCGGGACCCGCGTACGGATACTTGTCCACGTCATTCTTGAAGTTCGTGAGCAACGATGCGTAGTTGTCGCCGATATCGTAGGAAATGCGCCACATGTTGGCCTCGGATGGCGCCCACGTCCAGTCGTCGCAGTCGCCCGGGCATTCCTCGTTGACGTTGGCGTCGAAGACCATCGGCCGCCCGGTGGAAGCCAGGGCATCGCGCATCTGCCCGCCAAGCATCTGGGCCACGTGCGCCTGGGTCATGCCCGGGTAGTCCTGGGTGGGGACGTCGCACCAGTCCACCTTCACGTAGTCGACTCCCCATGAGGCGAACGTCTTCGCGTCCTGGGCGTAGTGGCCGTAGCTGCCCGCGCTGGTGCCCGCGCAGTTCGTGGTGCCGAAGCTGGTGTAGATTCCGAACTTCAGGCCAAGGGAGTGCACGTAGTCGGCGACCGGCTTGATCCCGTGCGGGAACTTGGCCGGGTCCGGCTGCAGCTGCCCGTCGGCGTTGCGCTGGAGCAGGTCCCAGCCGCCGTCCAGGTTCACGTAGGTGTAGCCGTCGGCCTTCATTCCCGAGGTGACGAGCGCGCGGGCCTGGGCCTCCACGATCGAGGCGGTGACGTCGCGGCTGAAGTGGTTGTAGCCGTTCCACCCCATCGGCGGGGTGCGCGCCAGCCCGTTATCGAGGGCCCCGGCCCGCTGCGGGCTGCCGGTCACGCCGAGGACGGCACCGGCCAGCACCGCGAGCGCCGCGAGCGCCGTTCTCAGGCTCTTATTCTTCCGCATCGGTATCCGATCAGCGTCGTGTCGCTCCCCGTCACATCATGTCATATACAGCTCATTCGTTATTGCAACTTATTCGCAGATCTGGCTACGCTGGCCCTGGCCAGGCATTGAGATGGGAGGCTGCCGCTGATGGCGAGCGTGACCGTGCCCGCGCGGCTGGCGCGGATCAGGAACGGGCTGACGCCGAGGGAATGGACGCGAGCCGGCGCCATGCTGCTGTCGGTCGTCGCGCTGAACGTGATCGGCTGGCTGCTCCTGGCCCTGGCGGTCAGCGGGCACTACCACATCACCAACAACGAGATCTTCGGCTACGGCACCGGGGCGCTCGCCTACACCCTCGGCATGCGGCACGCGTTCGACGCCGATCACATCGCCGCCATCGACAACACCACCCGCAAGCTGGTCGGCGACGGCAAGCGCCCGCTGAGCATCGGGTTCTTCTTCTCGCTCGGCCACTCCACCATCGTGTTCGTCATGGCGATCCTGCTCAACTTCGGCATCCGCTCCCTCGACGAGCAGGTCAAGAACGGCAATTCCGGGTTGCACAACGCCACCAGCGTCATCGGCACCACCGTGTCGGGCACCTTCCTGTACATCATCGCGCTGCTCAACCTGATCATCCTGGTCGGCATCGTGAAGGTGTTCCGCGAGATGCGCACCGGCACGTACGACGACGAGGAGCTGGAAGCCCAGCTGGAGAAGCGCGGGCTGATGAACCGCTTCCTCGGCCCCATCGCCCGCCGCGCCGATGCCCCGTGGAAGATGTACCCGCTTGGCGCGTTGTTCGGGCTCGGGTTCGACACCGCCACCGAGGTCGCCCTGCTCGTCCTCGCCGGGTCCGCGGTCGTGTCCGGACTGCCGTTCTACGCGATCTTGTCGCTGCCCATCCTGTTCGCCGCCGGCATGTGCCTCTTCGACACCCTCGACGGCTGCTTCATGAACTTCGCCTACGACTGGGCCTTCGCCAAGCCCATCCGCAAGGTCTACTACAACCTCACCATCACCGGCCTGTCGGTCTTCGTCGCCATCTTCATCGGCACCATCGAGATCCTCGGCCTCATCGGCTCCGAATACGGCCTCGGCGGCGGCTTCTGGGGTTTCATGGGCACTTTCGACATCAACACCGCCGGGTTCGTCATCGTCGGCGTCTTCGTCGTCACCTGGATCGCCGCCCTCGCCATCTGGCACTTCGGCAAGATCGAGCAGCGCTGGGACACCCGCCGGGCGGTCCCCGCCACCTCCGCCGACGACAGCTAACTAGCCGGGCAGGACACCCGAAACCCCATTTTCCCGAACGGATAGAGGTGGCTGCCCCGGCCCCAGGCGCCTCGATCCGTTCGGTACATGCATGCCTTATGGTCTCGCCGCTGCTTGAAATGGTTTTCATTTTCAGCAAGAATGACTGCGGCAGTAGCCACACCGTCACAGAGAAAGGATCACACGATGTCGCTAGCGGTACCGGCGGACCTGCTGGACCAGGCGGAACGCGGCGAGGTTGACGACGCCGCGTTCCTGGACTGCGTCCGCGCCTCGCTGCCCTACGCCTGGAACCTGATCACCGGCCTGATCGCCGACCTGCAAGCCGGCGGCGAGTTCGCCGATAACCAGATCCCGCCGCCGGATGAGGCGGCGCGGGGCCAGTTGCTGCGGCTGATGGCCAGCGACGCGATGCGCGCCGCGGTCGAGCGGCGCTACGGCGTCCGGCTGGCATTCCAGAACTGCCACCGGGCTGCCGTCTTCCGCCCGGACGCGATCGCCGCGCTCGCCGGATTCACCTCCGCCCGCTCCCAGCTCCTCAACCAGTCTCCCGGCCTCATCAACTGCTAGGAAGGCCGGAACCATGAGCCCGAGCGGATGACGGTCGCACGCCAGCCACCCATCCGCTCGGGCCGTGGCTGGACTGGTTTCTCCAAATGCGGCTGTATAAACTAAATGACGTGATCCACAGGAGCAATCCGGTGCCCAGCAGCCGGGATGGCAGGCCGTGAACGGCGCCGAGGCGGTCGCGGCGGCGGTGACCTTCCTGTGGCTCGGGATGGTGCTCGCCATCTCGTTCCTCGAGGCGCCGCTCAAGTTCAGGGCTCCCGGCGTGACCCTGCAGGTCGGCCTGGGGATAGGCCGAGTGGTGTTCCGCGGGCTCAACTCAGCCGAGGCCGTGCTGGCTGCCCTCATCATCGTCACGATGATCACGGGCACGCCGCCCGCCTGGTTCCTCGTCCCGGCGGCGGTGGCCATGGCCGTCCTGGGGGTGCAGCTCGTGGCGGTACGCCCGCGCCTGGCCCGCCGTTCCGACGCCGTGCTGTCCGGTGCCGACGCCCCGCGCTCGCGAAGCCATCACGCCTACATCGCCCTGGAAGTCATCAAGGTGCTGGCGCTCCTGGCCGCCGGCATCACCGTGCTGGCCTTCCCGCGCTGAGAACGGTGCCGCGAGCTTGGCCTCCGCCTCAGGTGCCGATTCCGCGTACCTGAGACGGAGGCGGCGAAGGCCAGGGATCCCCGACAGTGGGGGCATGCTGAGAAGAGTCGCGGGATGCCTGGGCGCCGGGCTCGCGCTAGGCGTCATGACGAACCTGGCGCAGGGCTGGCTGCCGGGCAGTTGGTATCAGATCGCCGACTCGGGGGCGGCCTGGTCGGCGGTCGCCTTCGTCGCCGGCGCGCTGCTGGCGGACCGGGGCGTGCGGGTGGCGGCGGTCGGAGGGCTGGCCGCGGAGCTAGGGCTGGTCACGGGCTACTACGGGTTCGCCGAATTCGGCCGTGGCGGCATGGGCATGCTGACTCCCGTGCTGGTGTGGCTGGTCATGGCGGTCGTGGCCGGTCCGCTGTTCGGCGCCGCCGGGGCATGGTGGCGGCGCGGCGACCGCCGGCGCCGTATCGTGGGGGGCGGCGCACTGGCCGGGGCAATCGGCGCGGAGGCCGCCTGCTACGCCTTCGTGTTGCACTACATGCCGCAGGCCTGCGTGAGTGCGGCGCTCATGGTGGCGCTGCCGCTGGCGATGGCGCGCGGCAACCATGAGCGGGCTCTCACGCTGGTCGCGGCCGTGCCCCTGGCACTGTGCGCCTACGTGGTCGTCTACCAGGATTTCCTGGGGTCGGTTCTGGCCTGACCGGCCCCGGCTGGCACGAGCGGAGAAACGGCTTGAGCGTCTCTTGGTTCCGGCGCGCATGGTCTCCGGACGCGGCCGTCGGCCTCGCTGTCCTTCTTCTGGGGCTCCCGGAGGCGGCCTGGCACGCCCCCACGGCCGACGGCCGACAGTACCTGCTGGTCGTGGCCGCCGCGGCGGTGGCCGGCGGGAGCCGACGGGCACCGGGGACGGCGCTCGCGCTGGCCGTGCTGGTGAGCGTGGCCCAGGTACTGTCCGCCACCCCGTTCCTGCTCGTCCAGGTCGTGGAGGTGAGCGCGCTCTACGGCTGTGCCCGGTGGGGGAACCGGGCGACGGCGTGGCTTAGCAGCCTGACCGTCCCCCTCGCCGCCGGCCTGGTCCTGCTGGTCGGCGACGCGGGCGGCCCGCTGCCGACCGCGGGATCCCTTGACTGGCTGATCATCTGGCTCAGCCAGTCCGGGACGAACTGGGCGTACGTCGTGCTGGTCACCGCGGTGACGCTCCTGGGACTGCCCTGGCTCGCCGGGCTGACGGTCCGCTTCGCGGAGCGCGCCCGGACCGCCCGGCGCTCGCAGGAGGCCGCCGAGGCGGACACGGAGCGCGCACGCGCCGAACGCGCCCAGGCCCAGGAGATCGCCGCGCTCCAGGAGGAGCAGGCGCGCCTGGCCAGGGATGTCCACGACGTCGTTGGCCACTCGCTGGCGGTGATCCTCGCGCAGGCCGAGTCGGCACAGTACCTTCCCGACAACGAGGGCGCACGCCAAGACATGGAGAGGGTCATGCGGAACATCGCGGCATCGGCCCGTACCTCACTGCAGGACGTGCGGCACGTGCTGGCCGGCGCCCCGGCGGACGCCGGCGCACGGGCGGAGCGCCTGGACGACATCCTGACCGGGGTGCGCGCGGGCGGCCGGGAAGTCATCCACACCGAGCATGGCACCGAACGTCCCCTGGCACCCGATGTGCGGGACGTGACGCTGCGCGTGCTGCAGGAGTCGCTCACCAACGCCGTCAAGCACGGCCGCAGAAGCGTCCCGGTCCGCCTGGACCGGCACTGGCCGCAGCGGCCCGGGGAGCGGGAACTGCGTGTCGAGGTGCGCAACGCCATCGCTGCCGAGCCAATGTCCGTCGCGTCCGCCGGGCTGGGGCTGGACGGCATGCGCCAGCGCCTCGCCTCGGTGGGCGGCAGGCTCGACATCCGGCGGGAAACCGGTGGCGAAGGCGAGGAATTCCATGTCACGGCATGGGTACCCGTACGGGCGAAGTCCCGGTGAGCCGGCCTCGCGACGACTTCATCCGCGACATCCGGGTCCTGCTCGCCGACGACCAGCGGCTCTTCCGCGAGGGCGTGCAGGTGATGGTGCAGGCCCAGCCGGACATGACCGTCGTCGGCGCCGCCGCCGACGGACGCGAAGCGGTCCGCCTCGCCGACGAGCGCCAGCCCGACGTGGTCCTCATGGACATCCGCATGCCGGGCATGGACGGCGTGGAGGCTACTCGCCAGATCTTCCTGCCCTCTCGCACCGTCGGCCGCAGCCGCCCGATCCGGGTGGTGGTGCTGACCACGTTCGACCTCGACGACCGGGCCGCCACCGCCATCCGCCACGGCGCCAGCGGGTTCCTCCTCAAGGAAGCCACCCCTCAGCAACTGTGCAACGCGATCCGCACCGTCCACGCGGGGCACGCGGTCCTCGCCCCCGCCGACCTCATCACCCTCATGGAACACCAGGTCCGCGCCACGACACCGGCACCGGCCGCCTTCGGCGCCCTGACCGGCAAAGAACGGGAGGTCTTCATGGCCGTTGCCCGGGGACTGAGCAACGCCGAGATCGCGCGCCGCGTCTTCGCCGGAGAATCGACGGTCAAGACCCACGTCGGATCAATCCTGCGCAAGCTCGGCCTGCGCGACCGGGTGCAGATCGTGGTGTTCGCCCACGAGCACGGCCTCATCTGACGACCCGGAACCGCCGGAGAACCTAAAGTTCCTGCCCTGTCTTCCGCTGAGCGATAACAAATTCCAGGAACTGCTCTCCCAGTTCAACGATCCGTTGCGCGCCGGCGATGCCGTCGGTGACGTCGGCCGCTGTGGCGACCGGCTTATCGGGGGCTGGGTACTGGGTCTCGTTGCGCTTCTGGCGCATCCAGTCAAATTCGCGCAGCGTGCGCCTGTGCCGGGGGAGCTGCGCCTGCATTAGCTCGCTCAGTACGCGGTGCCCGCCGTCGCCGCCGCGGGCGCGCAGTCCCTGGACAGCGAGCATGGCTGACAGCGACTTCCGTGCAGCGTCGTACGCAGTAACGAATGCTGCTGCGGCGTCCTCGGTGGTAGCCAGGATGCGGGCGGAGGACAGATGCAGGCGGGCCTGGGCAAGGATGGTGCGGGCATGAGCCGGATTTGCCTCAACACGCTCGATCTGCCCGCGGTCGAGCAGGAACTCGGTGGCAGGAGCGCCATGCAGCCAGTAGAGGTCGTCCACAGGCGGGTTGCGCTCACTCACCGGCTGCCTCCGGGCCGAAGAGAGCAATAAGGGGACGGGACGCGACCGTCACCAGGAAGGGCTCGTCTTTCACGTCCCATGCCTCGGGCGTGGTGGTGTGGATGTTGACCTCGGTGTGCAACTGCTGCTGCGCCGCGTCTGCGACATCAAGCAGATCGGTCCGGGATGGGTTGCCGACGATAAGGACGTCGATGTCGCGTGGCGGCGGGCCGGGCTGGCCGGCGCGGCGGGCAGCCCAGGAGCCGTATATGTAGGCCTCGCGGATGCCGGGCAGCCTGGCAAGCAGATTACGTAGCACCGGAGCTGGCCCATAAGTTTCCACTACGATCTGCGACATAACCGACCACAGTGGGTGCTCGGTGTTGGCGCGCACCAGCCGGTTGTTGCCTTCGCGCCGATCGCACAGCACGTCAGCATCGATGAGACGGCTGACCTCACGGTGAGCGACAGCTGGGAGCACGCCCGCGCGACGGGCGATCTCTGAGATCGTAAGCTCGGTCGTTGGATCGAGCAGTGTCTCTGCCAGCACGGCGCCCTGCGCGTCAGAGCGCAGGAAGGGTGTCAGCATGGACGGACCGACTTTCACAAAACATGATAGTACATTCAGTTTATGCGATAGGCAAGGTCCCCAGATGCCGCCTCCGACGGTGATGTTCTACCCGGTGACGTAGCTGGCACCATCACAGGCCAGGAAGGCGACGACTTCGGCAACCGTCCTGGATGGCCTCCGGCCGGGTGATGATGCCAAGGACTTACCGCTTGGGATCAAATCTAATTGATGTTAGAATCTAACGTTAGTTAGGTTTTGTGGTTAGGCGAGGTTAGGGAGAAGGGCGGAGGCGTATGGGCGTGCCCAAGGCCGACATCACGAGCGTGGATCCGGCCTTCGCGGTCCGGTGGTACGACGAGTGGATCGAAGCCTGGAACAAGCGGAGACCCGAGATGATCCCCGCCCTGGTCACCGAGGACTTCCTGCTGGACAGCCCGACCACCCGGCACACCGGCTGGCATGTCCAGGGCCAGGCGGCCGCGGCCGGGTACCTGCGCTACGTGGTCACCGCCTACCCCGACCTGCGATGGGAGGTCACGGCGCCGCCGATGTTCCGCAGCGACCTGGCCCGGGTAGCGTTCAGCTGGCGGGGAACCGGTCACTTCAGCGGGGTACTCGACCCGCCCGGAGTGCCGGGGACCGGGCATCCCTTCGACTTCTCCGGGCTGGAGGTCTTCGACTTCCGCGACGGCCGCGCCTGCTACCTCAACGCCAGCTACGACCTGCTCGGCCTGATGAAGCAGACCGGCCTGTACCAGGGAGCGACGAAAGCCGCCCGGTCATGACCGCCAGCCTGCGCGAGCTTCTCGAGCGCCACGACGCCGACGCCCCCGACGCCATCGTCCTGTCCGGCGCGGGTCAGCACCTGACCTGGCGTGACCTGCGGGCCGAAGCCCGCCGCATCGCCGCCGCCCTGACCCGGGACGGGGTCAAGCCCACCGACCGCGTGGTGTTCGTGGGCAAGAACGACCTGGCCTACTTCGGGTACCTGTTCGGCTGCGCCCTAGCCGGGGCGGTGCCGGTGCCGCTGAACTGGCGGCTGTCCGCGGCCGAGCTGACCGCGATGATCGAGGACTGCGGCGCCGAGGTCGTGTTCACCGACGAGGCGGGCGCCACCGCCGTCGAGCGGGCCGAGGCCGAGCTCCCGGCGGTCCGCACCATCGTCGCCCTGGGCCAGCACGACCGCTGGCCGTCCCTGACCGCGTGGAAGGATCCCGTCGGCGACGACCCGGGCGCCACCGCTGCCCCCGACGACATCGCCTTCCAGCTGTATACCAGCGGTACCACCGGCCCGCCCAAGGGCGCGATGTTCGCCAACGGGTCCAACCTGCGGGTACTGCTGGACGACATCTCGGTGGCCTGGGGGTTCACCGCCGACGACGTGAGCCTGGTGTGCATGCCCCTGTGCCACATGGGTGGCCTGGCCTGGGCACTGGCCGGGATGGCCCAGGGCGCTCGGCAGGTCATCGTGCGCGACTTCGCGCCGGGGCCGGTGCTGGACACCATGGCCGCCGAAGACGTCTCCATGGCCTTTTGCGTCCCCACCATGCTCAGCGCCCTCAGCGCCGCAGCCCCCGGATCCCGGCCGCCCCGGCTGCGGCAGATGGTGTACTCCGGCGCTCCCATCAGCCCCACCGGACTGCGCCAGGCCCAGGACGCGTTGCGCTGCGACTTCGTGCAGATCTACGGACTGACCGAGGCCACCGGGGCGTTCGCTCAGCTGTCCGCGGCCGAGCACGCCGACGCCGGTCACCCCGAGTGGCTGCGTTCGGCCGGGCGCCCGTACCCATGGGTCGAAGTCCGGGCCGTGTCGCCGCAGACCGGCCAGGATGTGCCCACCGGGCAGGTCGGGGAGATCTGGACCCGGTCCCCGCAGAACATGGCCGGATACTGGCACCAGCCCGAGCGGACCGCGGCGGCGCTGACCCCGGACGGCTGGCTGCGCACCGGGGACCTGGGCTACCTCGACGATGACCAGCGGATCTACCTGGTCGACCGGGCCAAGGACATGATCATCACCGGCGGGGAGAACGTCTACCCGGCCGAGGTAGAGAAGGTTCTGGCCGCCCACCCCGCGCTGGCCGAGGCGGCGGTGATCGGCGTGCCGGACGACCACTGGGGCGAGACGGTCAAGGCGGTGGTGGTGGCCCGGCCGGGCGCGACCGTGGACGCTGCGGAGGTGATCGCGTTCTGCCGGGGCCAGCTGGCCCGGTTCAAGTGCCCGACCAGCGTGGACGTGGTGGACGCGCTGCCGCACACCGCCACCGGCAAGGTGATCAAGCCGGCGCTGCGCGAACGCTACTGGCAGAATCATGACCGGCGCATTCACTGACCGGGCGCAGCCCCGCTCCCTCACCAAGGGGGACCGGGCGCGGCGCCGGCTGCTGGACGCGGCCGCGGCCGCGATGGCCCCGCACGGCCGGGCCGGG
>JAFMRC010000299.1 GCA_017354375.1 Nocardiopsaceae bacterium
ATCCCCCTCGCCATCCCCGAAAACCGATACACCATGCCGGAAAGGTTCAGGACACCCGCAAACCGGACCACCCGCGACACGCCCGAAACACGCAAATAAATAAACGACGAGTCCTAGAGCGAGCCCAAGTGCGCACTCGGGTTGAAGTGGGAGGGTGGGTGGCGCGGGACGGGACACCTCGCGAGGCATCCCGCCTAGCGTGCCAGGTGCGCGTTTGGGCCGGCTAGAGCGTGACCAAGTGCGCACTCGGGCCGCGGAGGCAAGCCGCGCGGGGGATGCCGCGGAGGGCTGCGGGGCGGGAGGCCGCGGGGGAGGCCACGGAGGCAAGCCGCAGGGGGCTTTTGGGGGGGATGTGACCGGTCTACTCTCAGGTTATGCGCATACGGGTAGCGATCATCCTCGCCGCGACGGCGGCCGCCGGGCTGCTAGCTGGCTGCAGCGGTGGCGGCACGGGGGGCGTCTCGACCGGGACGACCGGGGTGTACGGTGCGGTGCCGTCGCAGGCCGGCTTCGGGCACGCGGGGGTGATCCGGGTGGCGGAGCAGTCCAGCGACGCCCCGACCTGGATCTTCCCGGTCGTTCCCGGCGCCAACAGCACGACGTACAACAACGCCATGTTCAACTGGGAGATGTACCGTCCGCTGTATTACATCAACAACGGGTACTCGCCAACCGAGACCCCGGCGAGGTCGCTGGCCAGGGATCCCGTGTACACCAACGACGATAAGACCGTCACGATCACCCTGAAGGGAACCTATAAGTGGTCCGACGGCCAGCCAGTCACCTCGCGGGACATCCTCTTCTGGTACGACATGGTGAAAGCGGCGCTCGGGGAGTCCGCCGCGAACTGGGGCGGTTATACCCAGGGCCTCGGCATTCCCGACGAGGTCGCCAGCGTCAGTACTCCGAACGCGCGGTCGATCGTGTTTCACCTGAAGAAGGCGATCAACCCCTCCTACCTGCTGATGGACCAGCTTGGCTCGCTTGAGCCGCTGCCCGCTCACGCGTGGGCCAAATCCTCGGCGCACGGGAAGCTCCTGGATTTCACCGACCCCGCCAACGCCACGGCGATCTACAACTTCCTCGCCGCCCAGTCGAAGGACGTGTCCACGTACGCGACGAACCCGCTGTGGCAAGTCGTCGATGGGCCGTACAAGCTGAAATCGTTCAACTCCACCACCGGAAGCTTCGACCTGACGCCGAACGCCAATTACGACGGCCCGCACGCGAAGGTGATGTCCGCCATCGATGTCGAGGGCTTCGCGTCCGAGGCGGCGGCATTCAACGCCCTCAAGGCCGGGGGCGTGGACGCCTCGCAGATCGCGTTCCAGGACATCCCGAAGCTCACGTCGCTGAAGTCGTCGTATTACACCTTCGGCGCGCCCGGCTTCGGGTTCGACTACATCAGCCCGAACTTCAAGGACACTACCGGCCACTTCGACAAGATCATCGCGCAGCTCTACGTCAGGCAGGCGCTGCAGCACCTCGTGAACCAGCGGGGATACATCAACGCGTTCATGTACGGGGCCGGAGTCCAGTCCTACTCGGCCGTGCCGTCCTTTCCCTCCTCCCCGTACCAGCCAGCGGACGCCAGGACCAACCCGTACCCGTTCAGCGTCTCGGCCGCCATCGCACTGCTGAGGAAGCACGGCTGGAAGGTGGTTTCCGGCGGCACCGACACGTGCGTCAAGCCGGGGACCGGGGCCGGCGAGTGCGGAGCGGGGATCCCGGCGGGCACCAGGCTGGCCTGGAACCTGATCTCCTACACGGGAATGGACCTGATCCAGGAAGAGGACACCAACTTCGTCTCCGAGGCGGCCAAGGCCGGGATCAAGATCAGCATGTCCTCGGCCACCTTCAACTACATCATCGAGAACTACAACGACGCGTCCAGCACGGGCAACCAGGACAAGTGGGCGATGGACGACTGGGGCGGCCAGATCAACTCCGCCTACCCGAGCACGATCGGCCTCTTCAACACCACGGGAGCGGGCAACAACGAGGGCTACAGCGACCCGAAGGCCAACTCGCTGATCAACGCGTCGATCACCAGCCCGAACCGGCTCGCGGTCCGGAACGAGCTCGGCTACCTGGCGAAGCGGCTTCCGGTGATCTACCAGCCGCTCAACGACACCGTATGGGCCGTATCCAGGAAGTTGTCCGGCGCGGTGAAATCCTTCGAGTCCCTGACCCAGGCCCAGATGAACGGCGAGTACTGGTACTTCGCGGCCGGCCACTCATGATGGTCGCGATCGCGGGGGCGGGGGCGATGGGGTGCCGGTTCGGGGCGGCGCTGTTCGAGGCGGGACACGACGTGGTCCTGTACGACGGGTGGAACGAGCACGTCGACGCCATCAACTCCGGCGGGCTGAAGGTCACCCACGAGCGAGGGACGCGCGTCGCCCGCGTCCCCGCCACGCAGTTTCCGGTGCGAGCCCCCGCGGACCTGGTGATAATCTTCGGCAAGGCGGGGCAGACGGCGGAGATCGCGGCAGGCAGCGAAGACCCGTTCGGTAGGGGATGCATGGTTTTGACCTTGCAGAACGGACTCGGGAACATCGAGATCCTCACCGAGCACGTGCCGCCGGAGCGACTGCTCGCGGGGACGACGACGCTCGGCACCGAGTTGCTCGGGCCGGGGCACATCCGGGCGCTGGGGTCCGGGGAGACGGTGCTCGGCCCGCTCGCGGAGGGACGCGAGCGCGAGGCCGCCGGGGTGCGGGAGGTCCTGGCCGGGGCGGGGCTCGCGGTGCGGGCCTGCCCGGACCCGCTCACGGCGATCTGGGCGAAGGTCGCGTTCAACTGCGTGATGAACAGCCTGTGCGCCATCGCGTCGATCCCGGTCTCCGCGCTGGCGCTGTACGACGGGTTCGACGCGCTGGCCACCTCCGTCCTGGACGAGGTCGCGGCCGTGGCGGCGGCGGACGGGGTGACGGTGGACACCGGCGGCGCGCTGGCGGTGATGAGGGCGCAGTTCGCGCCGTCCGCGTCCGGAGACCACCTGGCATCGACGCTGCAGGACCTGATGAAGGGGCGCCGAACCGAGGTCGCGCACCTGAACGGCGCGATCGCCTCCCGTGCCGCCGCCCGCGGGATCCCCGCCCCGGTGAACACGCTGATCACGCAGCTGATCGGCTTGCTAGAGGCGACCTGGCCCCGCCGCGTGAACTCACTCCATCCCGACACGCGGTAGAGATCCGTCCGGCTAGCGGCCTGTAGGGGCATAATGAGGCGCATGGACGTCCTAGCGCCATCGATGCCGATCTCACGGGCTGCGGGCATGGAAGCCATGTACCGCAGCAGGCTGCCGCATTCGCTAGATGACCTAGTCGGCCCCGATCATGGCACGATCCAGCTTCCCCTGCACGTGGCCTGGTCGGGTCTCACCGCGATGGATCTTGACCGGCCGCGTCAGTGCATGAGCTTCTATCGCACCGTTCTTCACGAGGGACAGCGGGATGACTTGACCGCATATCTCAACCATGACCTTCTGGTGGGCCAGTGGCCTGTGCTGCGCAACTTGGTCAGCCCGGCAATCACCAAGGTCTGGGAAGCGGCCTTCCCCGAACTTATCGAGGAGCGCACGACCAGCTGATGAACCTGAGCGACCTGCACAGGCGGCTGTTGCAGGACGTTCTGGAAACTGGCAACGCGTTGCCATTCGTCATCACAGGCGGGTACGCCGTCCAGGCGCATGGGCTAGTCGATCGCCTCAGCAAAGATATTGACGTTGCAACCGACAGCTCCATGCCGATGGATGCTCTAGCCAATTTGCTTTCATCAGGACTGACCGACCGAGGCTGGCGGGTGCGCATCATCGGAACCGCGCCACTGTCGGCCCGGTTCATGGTCACGGACCCTGAGCTAGATGATGCCGAGTGTGAGGTGGGCATCCTACGAGAGAATTTCAGTCGATCCCCAGAGGACACCCCGTACGGCCCCGTTCTCGCCTTGGACGACGTGATCGGCACGAAGGTCCGGGCTCTGGCTGAACGGGCTGCCGCTCGCGACCTCATCGACGTCCATTCCGCATCAAGGTGGCGGTCCACCGCTGAGCTTGAAAACCTTGGTCGTCGCCACGCTTGGGACTCATTCAGCCTCGAAGGACTCGCGCTTCGTCTCGACGGATGCCTCTGGCGTGACGACGAAGAATTCTTCGCCTACGGTCTAGCGGAAGAAGACCTGGTTGAACTGCGCCGCTGGGCACAGGCATGGGCCGATGACATCAGGCTGCGCCTAGCTTCGGAAACCTTCGTCGGGGACGATGACGACTTGCCGTGAGCCGCTGCCTGTCCGCGCACGTGCACCGGACGACACGGGCCTATAATCCCTCGATTCGTTACACCGGGGGCGGCTGGTTATGCGCGAAAATGGTGGGCGTGGTCGGCAGGGAGGAGGTGCCGGTGCCCGAGTACCGGGTGGTGGAGATCTGCGCCGGGGCGGGCGGGCAGGCGCTCGGGCTGGAGCTCGCCGGGTTCGAGCACGAACTGGCCGTGGAACTGGACGAGACCGCGTGCGCCACGCTCCGGTGCAACCGGCCGCACTGGAAGGTGGCCCAGGGCGACGTCGCCAGCCCGGCCGTCTGGGATCCCCGCGACTACGCGAACATCGACCTGCTGGCCGGAGGGGTGCCGTGCCCGCCGTTCACGGTCGCGGGGAAGCAGCTCGGCGCGACCGACGAGCGCGACCTGTTCGCGTGGGCGATCGAGCTGTGCGCCGTGGTCGCGCCGAGGGCGTTGCTGCTGGAGAACGTTCGCGGCCTGTCCCTGCCGCGGTTCTCGGCCTACCGGCAGCACGTGCTCGACCGGCTGTCACAGCTCGGCTACGTAGCTGACTGGCGGCTGCTGCAGGCCTCGGATTACGGCGTCCCGCAGCTACGGCCGCGGTTCGTGCTGGTGGCGATGCGCCCGGCGGACTTCGCGTACTTCAGCTGGCCGGAGCCGACCGGCGAGCCACCGCGGACCGTCGGCGAGGCACTGGGCGACCTGATGGCCGCGGGCGGCTGGCGAGGCGCCGCCCGGTGGGCGCGGCGCGCGAACGACATCGCCCCCACGATCGTCGGCGGGTCGAAGAAGCACGGCGGCCCTGACCTCGGCCCGACCCGCGCGAAGCGCGCCTGGCGCCAGATGGGCGTGGACGGCCTCGGCATCGCGGACGCCGCTCCGTCCCAGCAGGATCCGGTGACGTGGGTGCCGAAGCTGACCTGCGAGATGGTCGCCCGGCTCCAGGGCTGGGACGGCGACGGGTACGAGTGGACGTTCACCGGCCGCAAGACCGCCAGCTACCGCCAGATCGGCAACGCGTTCCCGCCGCCGGTCGCCCGCGCGATCGGCTCGCGGATCCGCCAGGCGTTCGACCGGTGCGGCCAGCCGCGGGAGCTGGTCGAGCAGACGTCTGTCACCCACGATCCGGTGTACGCGGTGCTCCGCGGCGATGGCGGCTTCCTCACCATGAACCAGATCCTGCGCCGGCTGCCTGAGCCGATGGAAGTCCCCGCGTTCGAGCGCCACCTGGCCCACCTGGGCCGCGACTTCCGTATTGAGGTCGCTTCCCGCAAGTCCGGCGATGCCTACAAGCTGGGCGAGTTCATGGCGTTCACCGGCCAGGCGGACCACCTGCGCCACGAGGCGTTCGTCAACCCGAGCAAGATCAGCTAAAAACCTTTTTCCCGAACGGATAGTGGCTTCTGCCCCGGTCCCCGCTCAAGCCGTCTTCTTCGTGCCAGTGAACACCGCGTGGCCCGCGAAGAGCCAGGCCACGTCCACATCCGCGAACCCCGCCTCCCGCAGCCAGTCCACGTGCTCGGCGATCGAGGACGGCTTGTCATACGGATCGGGCTCGGTGAGCCGGTAGTAGTTCCACTCGCTGCGCTCGAACGCGTCCAGCGCCTCGTCCCCGCCGAACCGCGCCGCCGACTCGGCGGCGACCGCCTGGCGCCAGTGGTCCCCGGCGAGTTTCCGCGTCACGGCCGAGGCGGGCTCGATCAGGTCGGCCATCACGAACACCCCGCCCGGCACCAGCATCCGGCGGATGTCCCGGTAAAGTTCGCGCTTGCCCGGACCATCGAGGTGATGCACGGCGAGCGACGTCATGACGCCGCCGTAGCCCGACTCCCGCCGCCAGTCCCGGTTCGAGATGTCCGCACGCACCACGCTAACCCGATCGCCGAACCGCCGCAGTCGCTTGGTGGCCAGCTCCAGCATCTCCGCCGATCCGTCAAGCACGGTGACGCGATGACCGTCGCTCCGGCCGAGGTATTCCTCCGCGAGGAGGCCCTCACCGCAGCACAGGTCCAGGACGTGCGGCACCGGGATGTCCGCGAGCAGGTCGCACACGGCGGAGACCTGCTCCCGGCGCCTGGGCACGAAGACGTCCCCGTACCTGCTGAACAACTCGGTGTCGGACATTCGCCAGCCGTCTTCGACAGGTCCGCCGCTCATCTCCATGCCCGCATCGTCTTTCGCCAGCGAGCCACGACGCAAGCGAATTAGCGTCCTCGCCGCAACGCGGCGTGGACGGCCGGATGGATGCTTCTGGTTCATGAGTGGCTGGCCGGATGCCTTCGGGGGCGGGGATGGGCGATGGCGGGGGCGCCAGTGCCGGGGGTATGCGGGTCCGGGGGCGGGACGGATGCCCCATTCTGAGCGGATATGCCTGGGTCGTGGAGGTGCTCGAGGCGCGCGATGCCGGGGCGGAGGGGCTCTGCGTGGAGGATATGTGAGCCTGGGGACTCGTCGTTTATTTATTTGCGCTTGTCCGGTTTGGTGCGTGACTTCCGTGCCAGGATGGGTTAATGGCGATCAGCGATATCGACGAGGCGGCGCTCGCGGCGAAGTTCGAGGTGA
>JAFMRC010000091.1 GCA_017354375.1 Nocardiopsaceae bacterium
TGCTGCGTCCCGTGCACGCGGCGCTCGGCCCGCTGCCCCGGCTGCTGGACGCGGTCTCCGGGGTGCTGCCGCTCGGCGGCGGGCGTGATCCTGACGCGGTCCGCGACGACGACCCCGAGTTGCGCGGGCTCGTCCACTACATCGAGGGCCGCCCGGAGATCGAGCCTGGCGAGCAGGAGATGGTCCGCTCGGTGTTCGAGCTTGGCGACACGATCGCCCGCGAGGTCATGGTGCCGCGCACCGACATCGTGTACGTCGAGCGGGACAAGACGGTCGGCCGGGCCCTGTCGCTGGCGCTGCGCAGCGGGTTCTCCCGGATCCCCGTGGTCGGCGAGAGCACCGACGACGTGGTGGGGATCGCCTACCTGAAGGACATCGTCTCCTGGGAGCACGAGCGCCCCGGCGAGGCCGAGAAGGTCCCCGTCGACCAGGTCATGCGGCCGGCCACGTACGTTCCGGACAGCAAGCCGGTCGATGAGCTGCTGCGGCAGATGCAGTCGCAGCGGATCCACGTCGCGATCGTGATCGACGAGTACGGCGGCACCGCCGGCCTGGTGACGATCGAGGACATCCTGGAGGAGATCGTCGGGGAGATCGCCGACGAGTACGACAACGAGCGCGCGCCGGTGGAGTGGCTCGCCGACGGCGAGGCGCGGGTCACCGCCCGGCTGCCGGTGACCGAGCTGGAGGAGCTGTTCGGCATCGAGGTGCGGGCGGAGGACGTGGAGACGGTCGGCGGCCTGCTCGCCCACCAGCTGGGCCGGGTCCCGATCGCGGGCTCGGCGGCGGAGGTGGCCGGCCTGCGGCTCACCGTCGAGAACCTGGCCGGCCGCCGCAACAAGCTCGGCACGGTCCTGATCGAGCGCCTGGACCCCGAAGAGCCCCCCAGTAAACCCCAGTAAACCCGTTATCCCGAACGGATCATTCCGCCTCCCCGCCCCCCGCCGCCTGTGGACGTCGCGGCAGCCCGATAGCATGGCGGCACAGATCGTCGATCAGCGAATCCATTTAATGCTGTTTTGCGAGAAATATCTACCCAAAATCCGGTTTAGCAGCTATCGTTAGCCTGAGAGGGAGGCCGTGATGCTACTCAGCTTCCGCGCGGCCAACGTGCTGTCGATCCGTGACGAGCAGGGGCTGTCGTTCGTCGCCACGGAGCTGAACGACGGCTCCGCCCGGCCGACGACGATCAGGGAGGGCGGCCGGCGGCCGGTATCGGTCGTGCCCGTCGTCGGCGTCTATGGCCCCAACGCCTCGGGCAAGACCAAGATCCTCGACGCGCTCATCGCGATGCGGACGGCGGTGCTGCGGTCCGTCGACTGGTTCGGTGACCGGGATCCGGTGCGGCGGATCCCGTTCCTGCTCGACAAAGGCCTAGCCGCCGAGCCCTCGTTCTTCCAGGTCGATGTGGAGATCGGCGGGACCAGGTACGTCTACGGCTTCGAGCTTGACGACGAGAGGGTGCGCGGTGAGTGGCTGCACGCCTACCCGAAGGGTCGGCGACAGGTATGGTTCGACCGCGAGGAGGATGGCGAGATCGTTTTTCCCGGCGAGGGGCTGCGCGGCGACAAGCAGGACCTGGCCCGGCGCACGCGCCGCGACTCCCTGTTCCTGACCGTCGCCGCCACCCTCAACCACCAGCAGCTGTCTCCCGTCTTCGAATGGTTCAGGGACAAGCTCTGGCTGGTCATCCCCGAATCACCGGACCGGGAGCAGCGCCAGCTATGGGCCAAACGGGAGGTCATCCGGGATCCGGCGTTCCGCGACAAGGTCGCGCGCCTGCTGCGGGTGGCCGACCTCGGCATCACCGACATCGAGGTGGTCCAGGGCGTAGAGGACGAGATCCGGCTGCGGCACGAGGCCAGCGGAAACGATGTCCCGCTTGACTTCGGCGCCGAATCGCTCGGCACCCGTTCCTGGTTCGCGCTAGCCGCGGCCCTGCTCAGGGCGCTGGAAGGCGGGGCGCTCGTTCTCGTGGACGAGCTGGACGCGAGCCTGCACGCCGTGATGTGCGCCGAGGCCGTGCGGATGTTCAACGATCCGCGCGCCAACACCCGGGGCGCCCAGCTTCTGTTCACCACGCACGACGTGACGCTGATGCATGCCCTGACCGGCACCGACCGGGTCCTGGACCGCGACTCCATCTGGCTCGCGGAGAAGGACGACGGCGGGGCCACCAGCATCTATCCGCTGACCAGTTTCCGGCCGCCCCCGCGACCGGACGAGAACCTCTTCCGGAAATACCTGCTCGGGAAGTACGGCGGCCTGCCCCACGTCTATCCCGGCCACCTCGCCCGCGAGGTCGAGGAGACCCTGGCGTGAGCCCGCGGGACGAACGCCGCGGCGGTGCCCGCGTTCGCGGGGCCCAGGCCCGCCGCTCCGCCGCTTCGATTCCCGAGCGGCGGGTGGTCTTCGTCGTCGCCGAGGGAGAGCGAACGGAGCGTGAATACCTCGGCCGCATCGACGGGAAGTACGGTCGGCGTCACGGATTCCACCTCAGGTTCCCGGAAGGGACCCACGGGAGGAAACCGTCCGAGGTGGTGGATGACGCGGAGAAGCTTGCCGACGACGATGTCGAGACCTGGGCTTTCTTCGACCGCGACCAGCACCCCGGCATCCCGCAGGCGATGGCCGCCGCGCGCAAGGCCGGAATCCGCGTCGCGTTCTCGCACCCGGCGTTCGAACTGTGGCTTTTGCTGCACTTCCAGCAGTTCGCCGCTCCCCAGGGCGGTGACAATGCGCGAGCGACCCGGGAACTCCGCAGGAAGCCCGGCTTCGAGGACTACGATCGAAGCCAGAGGGACGGGAAGGGGATCACCGCAGACCGGTTCGACGCCCTCACGGCCGATGGCGGCATTGCCCGGGCGGTCAGGAACGCGCGGAGGCTGGATGACGATTGCCCCTCCGGTTGCTGCTCGGGCCGCGATCCGAAGGAGGAGGGTCACCCGCCCGGCCGCTGCGACCCGATCCGCCGTGACCCATCCACCGGCGTGTGGCGCCTGATAGAGGGACTAGGCATCACCGACACCCGCAGCCAGAAGGGTTAACCCGAGTGGCCAAGCTGACGCTGCCGCAACTGGAGCGGCACCTGTACGCCGCCGCCGACATCCTGCGCGGCATGATGGACGCCGCCGACTACCAGAAGTACATATTCGGCATGCTGTTCCTGAAGCGCTGCTCGGACGAGTTCGAGGCGACCAGGGGCCGCATCTACGCGGATGAGCTGCGGCGCACCGGTAGCGAGGCCAGGGCCCAAGAGCGCGCGGAGGACCCCGACTCCTACATCGACACGTTCTACATCCCCGAACTCGCCCGCTGGGAGACGATCAGGCGGTTGGTCGATGACGTCGGCAGCGGCCTCAATAAGGCACTGCGGGCGATCGAGATGCGCAACGATCAGGAACTGCACGGCGTCACCAACCACATCGACTTCAACGTCACGATCGGTAACGTCTCGCTCGGTGACCGCCGCCTGCGCAACCTGATCTGGCATTTCAGCCGCTACCGGCTGCGCAACGAGGACTTCGAGTTCCCGGACATGCTCGGCGCCGCCTACGAGTACCTTCTCAAGCAATTCGCCGACCAGGGCGGCAAGAAGGGTGGACAGTCCTACACCCCGCGTCCGGTGGTCCGGATGATGTGCCGCCTGGTCGCCCCCCAGCCGGGCGAGTCGGTGTACGACCCGTGCGCGGGAAGCGGCGGCATGCTGATCCTGGCCCGCGAGTACGTCGATGAACACGACCGCGACGGCACCGCCGGCCGTCGGCTCGCCCTGGCCGGGCAGGAACTGAACGGCGCGGCGTGGGCGATGGCCAAGATGAACATGCTGCTCCACGGCATCAGGGATTCCGACCTGCGCAACGGTGACACGCTGGCCGACCCGCGGCATATCGACGACGGCCGGCTACGGCTGTTCGACAAGATCATCACCAACCCGCCCTTCTCCATCGGCTATGACCAGGCCGAGACCAGGCGTCACTTCGGCACCAGGATGCGGTACGGCTGGACCCCCGGCACCGGGAAGAAGGCCGACCTGATGTTCGTGCAGCACATGCTGGCGGTGCTGCGGCCGGCCGGGATCGCGGCCACGGTCATGCCGCACGGCGTCCTGTTCCGCGGCGGCGCCGAACAGGACATCCGGATCGGCCTTCTCCGTGACGACTGCGTCGAGGCGGTGATCGGCCTCCCCGAGAATCTTTTCTACGGCACCGGCATCCCCACGTGCATCCTCATCCTCCGCGGCCCCGACGGGCACCGCGAGCACGCCGGCCAGGTCCTGTTCATCAACGCCGACCGTGAATTCGCCCAGGGCCGGGCGCAGAACCAGCTCGGCTTCGAGCACGCCGAGAAGATCGTCACCGTGTACCGGCAGTGGCGGGAGCTTGACGGGTACTCGCGCATCGTTCCGGTGAGGGAATTGCTCGCCGCGGACGCGAACCTGAACATCCGCCGCTGGGTGGACAACACGCCCCCGCCCGAGCCGCAGGACGTCCGCGCTCACCTGCACGGGGGCGTGCCGGAAGCAGAGGTCGCGGCGGCGGAGGGCACGTTCGCCGCCTTCGGCATCCGGGTGGGTGATCTCTTTGCCCCATCGGAGCGAAGGCCGGGATATCTCGATTTCCTGCCCGAGGGTCCCGAGGCCACGGCGCAGCGGCTGGCGGATCTCGCTGGCCCGAGGGAAGCGGAGCTGCGGGCCGCCTACCGCGCCTGGTGGGACGAGCACGCCAAGCTGCTCGTCGAGCTGCCGGACACCAGGCAGCTTTCGAAGGTGCGGGCCGACCTGCTGGACTCGTTCACAAAGGCGGTCGTTGATTTCGGCATCCTCGACGAGTTCGCCGCGGGTGGGGTCGTGGCCAGCTGGTGGGGCGATACCCAGTACGACCTGAAGTCGCTGGCCGCGGGTGGTTTCGGCCGGGTGGTCGAAGGCTGGGCCGCGTCCATCGATGCGCTTCTCGCTCCCGATCCCGGTCCCGATGGCAAGCTCAAGACCAAGCCCGCCGCCGAACGCCGCAAGGCCCTCGACCACAAGCTCGTCCCCCACCTGCTCCCGGACTACCTGGCCGAACTGGAAGCGGCCGAGGCTGCCTACGCCGCGGCGGACGCCGCCTATAAGGAAGCCCTCCAGGAATCCGCGAACCAGGAGGACGATGACGACGGCGATGAGATGGACCTTGATTCCCTGAAGGCGGACCGCACCGCCGCCCAGCGGAAACGCGCCAAGCTGGAGAAGCAGTTCCTCGCCACCCTCAACATGGCCGTCAGCTCCCTCACCCCCGCCGAGGAGTGCGACCTCGTCCTGAGGATCCTCCACGAGGACCTGGCCGCAAGACTCGACGCCCGCATCACCCGCGCCCGCAGGGAAATGATCGTGAGGTTCCGCACTTGGGCCGACAAGTATGCAGTTTCCCTAGATGATCTGGAAACCGCTCGGCAAGCTTCCTCGATCCGCCTAGCCAATTATCTACAGGCGCTGGGCTATGCCTAAACAGTTCCCAAAGATTGCCCTAAGCCAGCTCGCAAACCTTCGCATGGGAGCCACGCCGTCGCGTGCTGAACCGTCCTTCTGGGCCAAAGACGAGGCAGGCCATCCTTGGGTGATGATTGGCGATATTCGTGACAAGTATCTATGTAAGACGGCGGAGGAGATAACCTCGCTTGGTGTCCGCAGCGCACGGCTCCATGAGGTGCCCGCTGGTATACCTATCGTGAGCTTCAAGCTCAGCCTAGGTAGAGCTGCGATTCCGCAACGTGCAGTTTATACTAATGAGGCGATCGTTGCACTGTTTCCGAAAGATGGTCGTGCTGACGCATCATGGCTGTATTATGCGGTTCCACGAGCTGTCCAGTCGACTTTCACGGAAACTGCCGTTAAAGGGCAAACTCTCAATTTGGCCACGCTGAATGATCTACTGGTTCCTGTACCCGAGACCGTTGCTGAACAGCGGCGCATAGCGGAGATCCTAGATACTGCTGACGAGGAGATCGCCAACTGGCGGCTCTCGGTGGAGAAGCTGTCTGCATTGCCGCTTGCTTTTTGCGGGAGCCAGCTTGGCTTTGACGCAGGATTTGGCCGCATTGAACGTCGGCTAGATGAAGTTCTCCTGTGTATACAGGCTGGCCGAAGCCCCGATCTTCCCGACATGGCTGCGGGCCAAGGAGAATGGGGAGTACTGAAGGTAAGTTCTGTGCAACCGTGGGGCCTTAAGTGCACAGAAAACAAGGCGGTTCGGGAGCAGTCCCTTATTGATAAAAGTATAGAGGTCAAGGATGGCGACCTTCTAATGACCCGCGCTAATACGGACGATCTAATTGGCCTATCATGCGTCGTTAAGGATCCGCCGCCGGGACTTATGCTATCTGATAAGACCCTACGCCTAGTCGTAAATCCTGAGCTAGCCCTCCCCGGGTTCGTCCATCTAGTCCTCGGCCTCGGGGAAGTGCGAAAGCAGATCCGATCTATGGCCAGCGGGACAAGCGGAAGCATGAAAAACATAAGCCAGGATTCCATCCGGCAGTTGCGGATACCGCTTCCACCGCTCGATTCGCAGCAACGGCTCCTCGGTTTGATGGCGGCATGTGAGAGCAAGGCGAACAACGCGCGGCAGTGGCTGGACAAGCTGCGGCTGGTGAAGAAGGGGCTGATGGATGACCTTTTGACCGGTAAGGTGCGAGTTGGCGGTGTGGGCGGTCGCCTCTGATATTGGTTCATAGCCGAACAAAAAGGGCGGAGGGTCGGGGCTGTGAGCGGGACGGGTGCGGGGAGCGGGGTCGTTTCCGGGAGACCGGTCAGCGACCTGCTTCGCATCCTCGGCTGGTCCGAGATCATTACCGCCGAGCCGTCGTCCGAGGTTCCGGAAGACGGTCGTGTCGATTACCGCGATGAGCTGCTCCTCGACCGGTTCCGGGAACAGCTCCGCCTCATCAACCCGGGGCCGGGTGGCGACACGTGGCTGGATGACCAGCGGCTGGACCGGGTCTGCGGCCAGGTCCGCCGGGCCGCCGAGATCCCGGATCTGGCGGAGGCGAACAAAGAGTTCACCGAACTGCTGCTTCAAGGGCTAGTCGTTCCGGGACTGCCCGGCTGGGATGGCGGGCGCAACCGGCGCATCCGGCTGGTCGACTGGGACGATGCCGCACGCAACGACCTGCGGGTGATCAGGAACTTCCGGCTCGACCGCCACCCGGACGGGGGATCGACCCGGGTCGTCCTCGATTACGTGCTCTTCGTCAACGGGCTGCCCCTCGCGGTAGTCCGGGATCCCGCGCCGGATCGCGCCGCCACAGTGAGCGAATCGATCGCGGACCTGCGCTCGTACACCGGGGCGCGGCAGGACGGCCCGGTGGAAAGCATCCGGCGCCTTTTCGCCTACGCGCAGGTCCTGGTCGCCACGGATGGCGCCGCGCGGGCGAAGCTGGGCACGGTCACGTCCGCGCCGGAGCACTTCGCCGAGTGGAAGACCACCGAGCCAGCGTCGGCGCGCCAGATCCGGGACGAGTTCGGGGTACCGCCCGAGCGGCTGAGCGGCCTGGAGCGGCTGGCGGCGGGTGTCCTGCGGCCCGCCCACCTGCTCGACCTGGTGCGGAACTTCACCGCGTTCCGCCAGGCCGACGACCGGATGATGAAGCTGGTCGCCCGGTACCCGCAGTTCAAGGCCGTGCACCGCATCATCCGGGGATTGCTGAGCGGGACGCCGGGGACGCTGGGGCGCCGGGACGAGCGCGGCGGGGTTGTGTGGCATACCCAGGGTTCCGGCAAGAGCTACACGATGGCCTTCCTGGTCAGGAAGCTGCGGACGACCCTGGGACTGTCGGACTTCAAGGTTGTGGTCGCGGTTGACCGGGTGGACCTGCGCACCCAGCTCGGCGACTCGCTCGCGCTCGCCGGGGAGACCATATACGAAGCCGCCGGCGTCCGGCACGCCCAGGATCTGCTCTCCGACGACGTGCCGAACGTCGTCCTGATCATGATGCAGCATGCCCAGCGCGACGACGCGACGCCAGGCACGCCGCGCGAGCCGGAACGCCTGGGCGACGACCCGCTCGATGACCGGGTCAGCTTCCCGGAACTGACCCAGAGCCAGCGGGTGGTCGTCATCGCCGACGAGGCCCACCGCACCCAGCAGGGATGGCTTCACGCCCGGCTGCGGCGCGGGCTTCCGGGGGCCGCGTGGATCGGTTTCACCGGCACGCCGCTCACGCGTGAAGACCAGCGCCGCCAGACCACCACGGGGATCTTCGGCGGCTTCTTCGATACGTACACGCTCAGGGACTCGGTGGCCGACAACGCCACCGTCCCGATCAGGTACGAGCAGCGGCGCTCCGAGGAATTCATCGTCGACCGGGCGGTCCTGGACGCCGAATACGAGCGAGATGTCGGAGGTACCCCAGAAGACCGCGAGGCCAGGCAACGGCAGCAGGTAACCACTCGGAGGATCCTCGAGGCGGAGGACCTGATCGCCGCCAAGGCACGGGACATGCTGCGCCACTGGGTTTCCGCCGTCCTGCCCAACGGCTTCAAGGCGCAGGTCGCCGCGGCCAGCCGTCTCGCCGCGGTGCGCTACCGCGCGGCACTTTTGCGGGCTCGCGACGACCTGGTGGCGGAACTGACCGCCTACGGGACGGCGAAGGCCCAGGACCCGGAGTCCGTGCGGGACCACCCGGACCGGGACTTCCTCGATCCGGCGCTGCCGTTCCTGCCTTTGCTGCGCGTCATCGACTTCGTGCCCGTTATCTCGGCGGGTGAGCGAAGGGATCCGCGGACCGGCGAGGTCCGCCGGGATCCGCCCGATTGGGCACGGTGGACGGCGGAGACCTCCAGCCAGGCACACGTTGACCGGTTCAAGGAGCGGCTGCCCGCCCCAGAGACAATAGGAGTCCCGGGGCGGCCGGCAGTGGTTCCGGGCGCCGGCCCGTGGACGGAAACCCAACCGGGTCCGGAGCCCGGTGCGCGCGGCGTCGGGCCATGGGATCAGACACCCGTGCAACCCGACACCAGCATGAACTACGGCACGGCTGGGCCGTGGGACTCCGCCCCTGGCCAGGGGGAAGAACCGGCCGCGGGACCGGCGCCGATCGCGTTCATCATCGTGCAGGCCAGGCTGCTCACCGGGTTCGACGCCCCGGTGGAGCAGGTGCTGTACCTCGACCGCCCGATCCGGGATGTGGAACTGCTGCAGGCGATCGCCCGGGTCAACCGCCCCGCCCGGCTCAAGACGGTGGGTCTCGTCGTGGATTACGCTGGCGTCTCCCGTTACCTGGACGCCGCGCTCGCGATGTACGACGAGGAGGACATCCGTGGAGCCAAGACCTTCCTCGGCGAGGACGATGTCCCGCGGTTGCGGGAGGCCCGCGACGCGGTGCGGGACTTCCTCGCGGCTCATGGGATCGGCTCGCTGACGGACGCGGCGGAGGCCGACAAGCTGCTGATCGCTCTCGAGGATCAGGGCCTCCGGAATGAGTTCGATGACCTCGTCAACGACTTCTTCGCCTACCTGGACCGGGTGCTGCCGCGTCCGGAGGCGCTCGGCTACGAGGACGACGCCAGGGAATTCGCCGCGGCGCAGTACCGGGTCCGCAGGCTCTTCCGCGACACCCGTTCCGGGGGACTCGACCCGTACAGCTACGGCGCGAAGGTACGTCGGCTCATCGACGAGCACCTCCGGGTGATCGGCATCGCACAGCGGATCCCGCCGGTAGAGATCACCGCCGCCGATTTCCGGGAACAAATCGCCGCGATCGGCAACCCCAGGGTCCGGGCGATGGAGATGCAGCACGCGCTCCGTCGCCACGTTGCGGAACATCAAGCTACGGATCCCGCCTACTATCAGCGGTTCAGCGATCGGCTCGACCAGTTGCTGGAACAGCTTCGCGACAATGCCGAGAGCCTGGCGATCGCTCTTGAGGAGCTAGTCCGGCAAGCGAGGGAACGAGACAGCGCCACCGTCGCTGGCGACCTCGACCCGCGTACCGAACGGCCCGTGCGCTCTGCCCTGGAGCAAGCCCTCGCCCAGAGCCTGGCCGGTGGCCAGAATCCAGATGTGCGGCCCGACCGGATTGACGAGTTGTCCCGGCAGATCGCGGTGGAGATAGTGGAGGCGGTGCGCGCGCCGCACTTCACGACGAGCGTGGTCCTCCAGGAAAACCTGAGGAAACGGGTTGTGTTCCTGATCCTCAACACCGACATGTACACCAGGCAGCAGGCCACGAGGGCATCCCAGGACATCCTCGCCCTGGCTCGCGCCAACCGCGATTTCTATCTAAGGCGCGGCGGCGAGTCTGACGAGTAAACCAGGGTTATGCGTGCTAGCAGTGGATGCATGGATCGAGCCGGATACGCGCGAGCACTCGCGAGTGCCGGGCTGCCGGAGGAACTGCCCTGGCGCGTGACGGTCAGCTCGCGTCGCCGGACGATCGGGCTCACCGCGGAGCCCGGGGGGTCCCTGACGATCCGCATACCAGAGGGCATGCCGTCCGACCAGGTCGTGCAGGCCGTGACCCGGCGCCTGCCGTGGATCGCGCGAGCCACCCGTCGCAACGCCGAGACCGCGGCGGCGCATGCCACCAAGGAACTCATCGACGGCGAGAACTTTCCCTTCCTGGGCCGCAACCGGCAGCTGGTCCTGAGCGCCCGCGCCGGAGTCCGGCTGGACGGCGACCGGCTCCTTGCCCCCGTTCACGTCACCGCCGCCGACATCATCGGCTGGTACGCGGCAGCGGGCAGCGACTGGCTTGCCGAACGGGCACCTCAGTACTGTTCACGGCTGGGCGTGCCCCCGCCAGCGCTCGGCGTACGCGACCTCGGACGGCGGTGGGGGACGTGCGCACCCGGCGCCAGCCCTCGACTTGTGTTGCACTGGGCGGTGTTCCAGCTGTCCGCGCAGCTCATCGATGTCGTCATCGTGCATGAAGTCGCGCACCTGGTTCACCCCAAGCACGGCGGTGCCTTCGAACGCCTGGTCGGGCAGGTCTTTCCCGATTACCGCGACCGGCTGACGGAGCTGACCGAGCAAGGCCGCCGCGTCTGGATGGGAGACGTTCGCCCAGCGGATGGCAGGAACGGCCTACACTCGGCGTCGTGAGCGAAACGGCGCTGGACTCCGAAGACGAGAAGATCATCACGCTGGCGCGCTCGACCCGGGCGCGGGCGGCGGCGCCCGAGGGGGCGGCCGTTCGTGACGAGACCGGCCGGACCTACACCGCGGCCACGGTGGCGCTGCCGTCGCTGCGGCTGTCCGCCCTGCGCCTTGCGGTCGCGATGGCCGTCTCCAGCGGCGCCGAGCGGCTTGAGGCGGCGGCGCTGGTCAGCGAGTCCGACCCGGACCCCGGCGACGTAGCCGCCGTCCGCGACATCGGCCCGGACGCCCCGGTCTTCCGCGCCGCCCCCGACGGTGCCCTCCGCGCCACCCTGAAGCCCTAGCCTCGCCCCGGGCCGACCGGAGCGCGTGCCTTAACCACCACCACCCACCACTATTAGCCGCCAGGTTTCGAAAATGATCTTGGTGCTACATCTTGAAATACACGCTGTATCGGCTAGAATTGCAGTAACGGGCTGAGGGGGTGGTTGAGGGTGTGCACCGGTGGCGACGGGGTTCCGGGCGGGCACGCGGAGGCCCTGGCCATGGTCGCCTCCGGCCTGGACTACATCGCGTCGGCGGCCGCCGAAGGCGAGCTGGCCGAGCCGGTCCTGGGCGAGGTGCTGCTGGGCCTCCAGTCTGCGGGCGCCAAGCACGCCGCCGCCCGGTCAGAGATCCTTTCCAGGTTTGACGCGGCTGGCTGCCACGATAGCGACGCGTATCAAAATAGCTCGTCCTGGCTGCGGGACCGGGCCGGGATGACCCTGCCCGCGGCCAAGCGGCAGGTGAAGCAGATGCGGACCCTGCGCGCCCGCCCCCGGCTGGCCGCGGCCCTCGCCGAGGGCTGGCTGAGCGAGTCATGGCTCGACAAGATCGTCGCCTGGACCAAGCCCGTCCCCGAGGACATGCGCGACTTCACCGACGAGATGGTCCTATCGGTCATCGAGGCCGGAGGCGACCTGAATGACGCCTACAAGGTAATAACCGCCGTCCTGGACTCCGCGCACGCGCAGGAGCAGCGGGAACCGGACGCCGACGGCCCCGACGGCGTCGGCCTGGACGGCGGCGGGTTCGATGACCGGTCGCTGCGGCTGGAGACCACGCTGGACGGCGCGGGTACCCTGACCGGGAGCCTGAGCCCCGAGGCCGCCGCCGCCCTGCAGGCCGTCCTGGAATCCCTCGGGAAGAAAGCCGGGAAAGAGGACATCCGCACCAAGGCGCAACGTGATCACGATGCGCTGTTCGATGCCTGCCGGCGGCTGCTGGGGTCGCGGCTGCTCCCCGCCCGGGCCGGGTCCACCACCCGGGCCGAGGTGCACATAGCGTTCGCCGACCTGATGCGGCTGCCCGGCGCCGAGCAGCTCACCGACGCCTGGCTGCGCGGACGGGTCGGCGAGGCCGGCTGGCTGCTGGGCAAGGACGCCGAGGCGGCGGGCTGCGACGCGCTCGTGTCCCCGGTCGTGATGGGGTCACCGGACTGGGCGGCGATCACCGAGATGGTGCTCCTGGTCGTCGGCGCCCTCGGCCAGCACGGGAACCACGGGGACCACGGGGCGACCGTGTCGGGGCCGGCCGGCGGCCGTGACACGGCACCGGTCGACGGCGGCGTGGGCTGCCCGCCGGTGCCGCTTCCCGCCGAGGCCTGGCAGGGGCTCGTGCAGGCGATGGGTCGGCTCGCGATTCGCTTCGTGTCCGGTCCCGGTGCCATCGCCTCCCTGCTGCGCACAGGCCTGTTGCCGCAGCCATTCGCCGGGAAGAGCATCCCCCTCGACGTCGGCTTCAGCAACCACGTCCCCGATGCCATCCGCCGCGCCGTCATCGCCCGCGCCGGCGGATATTGTGAGTGGCCCGGCGGGTGCGACGTCCCCGCCGCTGCCAGCGACGTCCACCACCTCAAGCACAAGGCCGATGGCGGTCCGACGTCAGTGTCCGGGTGCGGCTGCTTCTGCAGCTTCCACCACCTCGTGTGTATACACAGGTGGGGATGGAAAATCGAACTACAGGCCGATAGTACCTTTAAGGCTACCAGCCCCGACGGCTCCCAGGTCATCCGCGGCCACCCGGCCCGGGGGAAACGGCCCCCGCCCAGTCGCGCGGCCTGACCGGCGACCGCCCCGCCCGGCCCCAGGCACACTCGCACCACAACCAGGGGCACCCCGGAAGACGCCACGCATTCCAGGCCGCGCGCTACCTGCTGCCCGGGTTCCCGTCCGAAGCCCCCTCCGGCTGCGGCATCCGCGCCCGCACCATCAGCGCCGGCAGCAGGTTCAGGTCCAGCAGCCACGCCTTCTCGTACGCATCCTCGATGATGTCGAGGAACTCCGCAACGGACTGTTCCGTCGGCCCGAACGTGCCCAGTAGCTGAATAGTAAAGAAGAACGGCGCCATCAGCAGGTCGTTCGAGTCCTCGAATACCGAGCCGAGCACCTCGGCGAGATCCTCGAAGCCGAGCGCGCACTTGGACATGAACAGGTACAGGTTCTGCGTGGTGACCCCGTGCCACGCGTTCGCGCCCGCCGATTCCGCTGTTTTCTCGGCCATCATGCGCAGCCCCTTATCGGTCGGCCACTTCCGGCCGACCACGTCGATGACCGTGTAGGCGGCCACGAGACCGCACAGCTGGATGGCTGCACCTACCTGCTGATCCGTCATCTCGACTAGCATCGCCCGCAGCTCATCGACCCGCTTGTGACCGGCATGGTTGAGAGCGTCCCTGAACGGCTTCTCGTACTTCCGGGGGAGCCTCCACTCGGCGTCCATATCAGCCCTTCCGTCTCTCGCGGATAACCTCAGCGACCGTGGAATCCATAACCCCGACAACGGCCCCGATAGCCACCGGGATTAGCCCGGCTTCAGGGGGCACGTGACTGAACATCGATGCGACGTAGGCGCCAAGGCCACCGACAGAGCCCACGGCCGTGGCATTCTTCAGCGTGATCCAATGCCGCTCAGGCAACTCGGATCCTGCTACGCGCTCCGTTGTAGAGGGTTCGTCCTTCCCCCGTCCCACGATCTTAGCCCCGTCGGCCTTAGCCTCGTCGTTGCCAGACCCGAGCGCGTCGTTGCGCTGGTCGGGCTTTGTGGCGTCGGGCTTGTCGGGGCGTTCGGGCGGGCCGGGGCCGTCGCGGTCCTCGTCCTGGGGGCGGTCGGGGGAGGGCTGGCGGTCCGGCTGGTCCGAGTCCGCCTTGTCCTGGCCCTTCGGCTCCCCGGTGTCCTCCGGCGCCCCGGTCTCCCGCGGGGACGTTGCCTTGTCGGCCGCGCCGGATCCCAGGGCGGCCAGGATCGCGTCCAGCTTCGATCCCTGGTCATCGAGCTTCGCGTTCGTCTCGCCAAGCTGCCGCTGGGCCTGGTCGAGTTTCGCGTTCGTCTCGTCGAGCTGCTGTTTGATCTCGGCGTTCTCGGCCCTGGCCTCGCCTAGCTGCTGCTGGAGCTCGGCGTTCTCGGCCTTGACGTCGCCGACGGCCTCCTGCACCCGCTGCTCCACCATGGCGTTCACCCGTTGCTCCATGGCGGGGGAGAGGCGGTCGTCGTTGGTGGGGGTGTCCGGGCTCGCTTCCGCCATGGTCTCGCCCGGCTGGCCCTGGTGATCCGTCCCCTGATCGGCGCAGTCCTGCGCCTGCGGCTGGTCCTGCGCCTGCGGCTGGGTCCGCTCCAGGCCGGTCCCGGCGACCCCGCCCTGCTCGGCGGCGGCATCAGCGGAGGGCAGATCCCCCTCCGGGGACGACAGGAGGGGGCGGTCCTCGCGCGGGCTGTCCCGGCCGGGAGGTTCGGGGGGCCTGGGAGGATCAGGAGGCGCGGGAGAATCAGGGGGATCGAGAGGATCAGGGGAATCGGGATGGACGCCTCCGGCGGCGGCCTCGGTCGGCGCCTCCCGGATCCGGACGCCACCGGGTTCGCCCTGCCCGCGGTCCGGGCTGTCCTGCCCCCCGTCCGCGCCGGGCTGGCCGACCCCCGATTGGTCGGCGCTGTTCCGTTCCGCACCGGGCCGTTCCGCGCCGTCCTGGGCGTCGTGCCCATTCCCGTGCTCGTCTCGTGAGTCGGCGTCGCGCCGGAGGAAAGCGTTGGGGGTCTGGTCGGCCTGGCCGACCGCGGCGTAGGCCTCCTGCCGGGTCATCCCCGGCGCGCGGTAGTCGGCCGAGGCGGGCACAGGGGTGACGTCCGGGCCCGGATCGTCGTCATCCCGCAGCCGGTCCCCCCGATCCCACCGGTCGGGCCGGTCGGCGCTGCCGGAAGAAAGCTCGGAGCTCATCCTCCCTCGCCCTCTTATCCCCTACCCTCACGATACGGACGGTAACGCACTAGATACCTAACCATACGCGCAACCGCTTGCGGTCCGCCAGCATTCGCCCTGGTCCGCGACAAACGGGTCAGGTGCCCGGAAAATACCGGTCCGGCCGGGCGTACCGCGGGCCTGACCTGGCTCACGATCGCGAGTTCGCGGGCGCATCGCGCTGGCTCACCCCCCGCCTCTGCGTGCCAAGTGCGCTTTTGGGCCGGCTAGAACGTGACCAAGTGCGCACTCGGGCCGCAGCGGGAGGGTGGGTGGCGCGAAACGGGACGCTACGCGAGCCCCCGCCCCACCAACGTGCCAGGTGCGCTTTTGGGCCGGCAAGAGCTTGCCCAAGCGCGCATTCGGCACGCTGGGAGGGGTGGGTGAGCGGGCCCAAGTGCGCACTCGGGCCGCGAAGGGGGTGGGGTGGCTGCGAGGGGGGTGGCTGCGAAGGGGGCGGGGCGGAGGCGAGAGCGGGGGCGGCGAGGGGTCGCGCGCTGGATGAGGTGGTGGCGGGGATGCGGGAGAATTGGGGGATGCAGCAGCCGACGAGCCGGGCCGGGCGCGTGCCCGAGAGCCCCCCGCGCGCGGAAGCCGGGCGTGGGGAGGCCGCGCCCGAGAGCGGAGCGCCCGCGGGAACCGCGCCCGG
>JAFMRC010000300.1 GCA_017354375.1 Nocardiopsaceae bacterium
GCGCTGAGGCGTGCCCCCCGATCCCGAGCGCGCGCGGCTGGCGGCCGAGGCGCTCGCCCGCGCCCGCGCCGACGCCTGGGCGCGCGGGGAGAGGCCAGCTAAAAATCCCCAATCTTCTACCGAACGGATCGAGGCGCCTGCAACCGGCTCCCTGCCTCCCTCATGGTCCGCGAGGGCGCGGCGGGAGGATCCGCAGCCGCTGAACGTCGCCGTGGGCGGGATGCTGTCGGCCCGGGGCTGGCGGGCCCGGGCCGCGGTGGCGTCGGTGTTCGGGCGGTGGGCGCAGATCGTGGGCCCGCAGGTGGCGGAGCACGTGACGCCCGAGTCGTTCTCCGACGGGGAACTGGTGGTGCTGGCGGACTCCCCGGTGTGGGCCACCCAGATGCGGCTGCTGGCACCCCAGATCCTGGGGCGCCTCGGCGAGGAACTCGGCGCCGGAACGATCCGGCACTTGAAGGTCACCACGCCCGGTGGTGCCCGCCGCCGAAGCTCGCGACACAGAGGGTGAAGCCTGCCGCGAGGGGCCGTAACCACAGGTAAAATGAGTGGTAATCAGGTTGTCAGGGGGCCTGGATCGCCGCCGAGGCAGGACGGAGCTTCATTTGTCGTACGATGCGCGGTCTATCACGGTACTCGAGGGCCTTGAGGCCGTCCGTAAGCGTCCCGGCATGTACATCGGCTCTACGGGGGAGCGAGGGCTGCACCACCTGGTCTACGAGGTTGTGGACAACTCCGTCGACGAGGTGCTGGCGGGATTCGCGACCGGCATCGAGGTGACGCTGCTGGCCGACGGCGGGGTCCGGGTCATCGACAACGGCCGCGGCATCCCGGTGGACGAGCACCCGGTGGAGCACCGGCCCGCGCTCGAGGTCATCATGACCACGCTGCACGCCGGCGGCAAGTTCGGTGGCGGGGCGTACGCGGTCTCCGGCGGCCTGCACGGAGTCGGCGTCTCCGTGGTGAACGCGCTGTCCGCCCGCGTGACCGTCGAGGTTCGCAAGGACGGGTACGCCTGGTCGCAGTCCTACACCCGCGGCGAACCGGACGCGCCGCTGCGCCGCGGCGCGCAGACCGGCGAGACCGGCACGACCACGACGTTCTGGCCGGACGAGGAGGTCTTCGAGACCACCGACTGGGACTTCGAGACGCTGTCCCGCCGGATGCAGGAGTACGCGTTCCTCAACAAGGGGATGCGCATCTCGATGACCGACGAGCGGCCGAAGGCTACCGCCGACGACGCCTCCGACGCGGACGCCGAGCCGGGGGTGAGCGCGGGCAAGCCGCGGAGCGTGACCTACCACTACCCGGGCGGCCTCGCCGACTTCGTGGCGCACCTGAACGCCAAGAAGGAACCGGTGCACGCGTCGATCATCGAGTTCTCCGACGAGCAGCCCGGGATGTCGGCCGAGATCGCGATGCAGTGGAACGCCTCCTACACCGCCTCGGTCCACACGTTCGCGAACGTGATCAACACGGCCGAGGGCGGCACCCACGAGGAGGGGTTCCGCGCGGCGCTCACGTCGGTCGTCAACCGGTACGCGCGGGACCAGAAGATCCTCAAGGAGAAGGAGGAGAACCTCACCGGCGACGACGTCCGGGAGGGCCTCACCGCGATCGTCTCCGTCAAGCTCGCCGAGCCGCAGTTCGAGGGCCAGACCAAGACCAAGCTCGGCAACACCGAGGCCAAGTCGTTCGTGCAGCGGGTGTGCAACGACCGGCTGCGGGACTGGTTCGACCGTAACCCCGGCGAGGCCAAGGGCATCGTCACCAAGGCGCAGCAGGCCGCGCGGGCCCGGATCGCCGCCCGGCACGCCCGGGACCTGACCCGCAAGTCGCTGCTGAAGTCCACGTCGCTGCCGGGCAAGCTGGCGGACTGCATGTCCACCGACCCGGAGCGGTCCGAGATCTACGTGGTCGAGGGAGACTCCGCCGGCGGTTCCGCGAAGGGCGGCCGGGATCCGGAGTTCCAGGCCATCCTGCCGATCCGCGGCAAGATCATCAACGTCGAGAAGTCGCGGATCGACCGGGTGCTCAAGAACAACGAGGTCCAGGCGATGATCACCGCCCTGGGCGCCGGCATCCACGACGAGTTCGACCCCTCGAAGCTCCGCTACCACAAGATCATCCTGATGGCGGACGCCGACGTCGACGGCCAGCACATCCGGACGCTGCTGCTCACGCTGCTGTTCCGGTTCATGAAGCCGCTGATCGAGGCGGGGCACGTGTACCTGGCCAACCCGCCGCTGTACAAGATCAAGTGGTCCGAGCGCGGGGTCGACCCGGAGTACGCGTTCAGCGACGCCGAGCGCGACCGCATCGTCGAGGCCGGCATCGCCGCGGGCCGCCGCGATCCGCGGCCTCGCGACGGGGTGCAGCGGTTCAAGGGCTTGGGCGAGATGAACCCGGAAGAGCTCTGGGACACCACGATGAACCCGGCCCGGCGCGTCATGTCCCAGGTCACGCTGGATGACGCGGCACAGGCGGACGACGTGTTCTCGGTCCTGATGGGCGAGGACGTGGAGGCCCGCCGCTCGTTCATCACCCGGAACGCCAAGGACGTGCGGTTCCTGGACATCTGACGCGGGGCAGTCGCCGCGATCCGTTCGGATAAATAGATTTAAGGGTTTTAGAGGGGTTGGACAGTGTTGGCCCGGGGGGCAACCCCCGGACCCCCGGGCAAAAGAACGTAAGGGGTTTGGGAAGTGACCGAAGTTACCGACGCGCCAGGCGAGGGCGACCGGACCGAGCCCGTCGACATCCAGGTCGAGATGCAGCGCAGCTACATCGACTACGCGATGTCGGTGATCATCGGCCGGGCGCTGCCGGACGTGCGCGACGGGCTCAAGCCCGTGCACACCCGCATCCTCTACGCGATGTTCGACGGCGGGTACCGGCCCGACCGCGGGTACTTCAAGTGCTCGCGCGTGGTCGGCGACGTGATGGGCAACTACCACCCGCACGGTGACAGCGCGCTGTATGACGCGCTGGTGCGGATGGCCCAGCCGTGGTCGATGCGGATGCCGCTGATCGACGGGCAGGGCAACTTCGGCAACCCCGGCAACGACCCGCCCGCCGCGATGCGGTACACCGAGTGCCGCCTCGCCCCGCTGGCGATGGAGATGCTGCGGGACATCCACGAGGAAACGGTCGACTTCCGGCCGAACTACGACGGCCGCTCGGCCGAGCCCGTGGTGCTCCCGGCTCGTTTCCCGAACCTTCTGGTGAACGGCTCCGAGGGCATCGCGGTCGGGATGGCGACCAAGATCCCCCCGCACAACCTGCGGGAAGTCGCCGCGGGCGTGCAGTGGTACCTGGACAACTTCGAGCGGTTCGAGCTGCCCGCGCCGGACGCCCCCGGCGCGGAACAGGTCCCCGACGAGCGCCGGCGCGAGGTGGCGGCGGAGTTGCTGGGCGGGCTGATGGAGCGGATTCCCGGCCCGGACTTCCCGACCCACGGCCTGATCGTCGGGCGGCGGGGCATCCGCGAGGCGTACCGCACCGGGCGCGGCTCGATCACGATGCGGGCCGTGGTGGACGTCGAGGAGGACCGCCGCGGGCGCACCTGCCTGGTCGTCAAGGAGCTGCCGTTCCAGGTCAACCCGGAGAACCTGGCGGTGAAGATCGCCGAGCTGGTCCGGGACGGCCGCATCGCCGGGATCGCCGACATCGCGGACGAGTCCAGCGGCCGCACCGGGCAGCGGCTCGTGCTCGTGCTCAAGCGCGACGCGAACGCCAACGTCGTGCTGAACAACCTGTACAAGCACACGCAGATGCAGGACACGTTCGGCGTGAACATGCTGGCGCTCGTCGATGGGGTGCCGCGCACGCTGCGCCTGGACCAGGTGATCCGGTACTGGGTCGCGCACCAGGTCGAGGTCATCGTCCGCCGCACCCGGTTCCGCTTGCGCAAGGCGGAAGAGCGGCTGCACATCGTCGCCGCGCTGCTGGCGGCGATCGACGCCATCGACGAGGTCATCGCGCTGATCCGCGGCTCTGAATCGGCGGCCGTCGCGCAGACCGGCCTGATGGCGCTGCTGGACATCGACGAGATCCAGGCCCGCGCGATCCTCGACATGCAGCTCCGCAAGCTCGCCGCCCTGGAACGTCAGGAACTGGTCGAAGAACGCGACGAGCTTGAGGCGCGGATCGCCGACCTGAACGACATCCTGGCCTCACCCGCCCGGCAGCGCGAGATCATCGGGACCGAGCTGGGCGAGATCGTGCGCCGGTACGGCGACGACCGGCGCACCGAGATCGTCGCCTTCGAGGGTGACGTCACCGACGAGGACCTGATCGCCGAGTCCGACATCGTCGTGACGATCACCCGGGGCGGGTACGCCAAGCGGACCAACACCGACCAGTACCGGGCGCAGAAGCGCGGTGGCAAGGGCGTGCGCGGTGCCCAGTTGCGCTCCGACGACATCGTGGATCACTTCTTCGTCACCTCGACGCACAACTGGATCCTGTTCTTCACGAACAAGGGCCGGGTCTACCGGCTGAAGGGCTACGAGCTGCCCGACGCCGGCCGGGACGCGCGCGGCCAGCACGTGGCCAACCTGCTCGCGTTCCAGCCCGACGAGCAGATCGCCGAGGTGCTGTCACTGCGGGACTACGAGGCGGCGCCGTACCTGGTGCTGGCCACGCGCTCGGGGCTGGTGAAGAAGTCGCGGCTGCCGGAGTACGACTCCTCGCGTTCCGGCGGGCTGATCGCGATCAACCTGCGCGAGGACGATGAGGTAATCGGCGCCTCGCTGGTGTCGCCGGAGGAGGAGCTGCTGCTGATCTCCAGGCACGCCCAGGCGCTCCGGTTCCAGGCCTCTGACGACTCGCTGCGGCCGATGGGGCGCGCCACCTCGGGCGTGATCGGGATGCGGTTCGCCGACGGCGACGAGCTGCTCGGGATGTACGTGGTCCGCGACGAGGGCGACGACGTGCTAGTCGCCACCGTGGGCGGGTACGCCAAGCGCACCCCGGCCAGCCAGTACCCGGTCCACAACCGCGGCGGCCGCGGGGTGATCACGGCCAGGATCACCGACGACCGCGGGGGCCTGGTCGGCGCGCTGATGGTCGGGCCGGAGGACGAGATCTTCGCGATCACCTCGGTCGGCGGGGTCATCAGGACCCGGGCCAGCGAGGTCAAGCAGTCCGGTCGCCAGACGATGGGCGTGCGGCTGATGAACCTCGCCGCCGGGGACAGCGTGGTCGCGCTGGCCCGGAACGCGGAGTCCGACGACGCGGAGCCCGGCGAGCCCGACGATTCCGGTGAGGTCGGATAGTCATCGGCTAAAAGGTAGTCTCTGCGCAAGAGAACGCACGGCCGGACATCCGGAGGAGGACGGCGTGGACGAGGCGGGGCGACCGACACATCCGCCGGCGACGGCACAGTCGCCGGGGACAGCACAGCCGCCGGGGAGCGGGAGCGACAGCGGCGGTGACCGCGCGGGCGCCCCGGACGGGGGGCCGCCGCTTCCCGCCGACGAGGTGAGGCAGCCGAAACCCGGTTCCCCGTATGCGCTTGGCTACAGTTCCGGGCTGGCCGCGTCGCCTGGGCTGCCCGGGTCGCCGGGACCGCCCGGATCCCCTGGGTTGCCCGGGTCGCTTGGATCATCTACCTCGCCTGCGGGACCCGGATCTCCCGCGAGATCCAGCTCGCCTTTGGGGTCTGGCCCGTCCGGCTCGCCCGTGTCGCCCGGGTGGTCCGGTGGCGGGCACGCGAACATCGGCATGGGCGGTGTCGGTGGCGGCAGTGGCGCCGGGGGCGCCGACTCACGCAGCGGTACCGGCGAACTGCTCAGCGGCGCGGCGTCCGCGATCAGCGACAAGCTGGAGGGCGGTCGCCAGGCCATGCGGCAGGCAGCCGCGGCCACCAGCAGCTGGTTCGCGAACCGCGCGGGTGGCACGCAGATGACGACGGGGTCCCAGCAGGGAGCTGGCCCTCAGCCGGCGGGTCGCCCGCAGCCGGAGACACGCCCGCAGCCCCTGCCCCCGCAGCCGCCGTCCCCGCAAGCATCGTCGCGGCAGGCCTCGCCGCCGCGTACCGCGCCTCAGCAATCACCCCCGCGGGCACCGTCCTCGCAGCCGCCGCAATGGCCCAATCCAGCGACGGCCCAGCCGGGCGTCAACGCCGGACCGCGTGCTGGCGCGGGCGGTGCCGTCGGGCCGCGCGCCGCTAACATGGGGAGCTGGCAGGATCGGGTCACCGGACCGGGCAGGGGACCCGAACCGTCCCGCCGCAACCGCCGCCAGGCCCAGCTGACCCTGGCCCGGGTCGAGCCGTGGTCGGTGATGAAGTTCAGCTTCGTGGCCTCGATCGTCGCGTTCATCATCCTGTTCGTCGCGGTCACCGTGGTGTACGCCACCCTGTCGGGGCTGGGCGTCTTCACCTCGGTGCAGCACACCGTATCGACGATCACGTCTAGCCAGGGCAACGCGGGGACGAACATTTCGTCGTGGTTCTCCGCCTCGCGGATCCTCGGCTACGTCGGCATGCTCGGCGCGCTGAACATCGTTCTGATCACGGCACTGTCCACGATCGGCGCGGTGATCTACAACCTGATCGCGCACGTCTTCGGCGGCATCGAGGTCACCCTCCGCGAATCAGACTAGTTCCCTGCCGCACGGTCCCTGGGATCCGGGATCAGCCTTGCGGGTTGACACAGCGGCCACCGGGATGCGGTAAAGTGTCGCAGTCGGCGCGGTTACGCACCGCGCGGCCCTGTGCTGGGGGTATAGCTCAGTCGGTTAGAGCGCATCGCTGATAACGATGAGGCCCGTGGTTCAAGTCCACGTACCCCCACGTTGGTTACCTATGTTCGGCGGCCTTCGGCCGCCTTCCCG
>JAFMRC010000012.1 GCA_017354375.1 Nocardiopsaceae bacterium
TCGGGCCGAGGTCGTCGGCAGCCTGCTGCGCGGCGAGGCGGTGCTGCGGGCCGTGCGCCGCGGCAGCCCCGCCGACCAGGCCGTGATCGACGACGCCGTCCGGGACAACATCCGGCTGCAGGAGGAGGCCGGCCTCGACGTCATCACCGACGGCGAGGCTCGCCGCCTGGGCTGGGTGGACTCGCCGCGGCTGCTGGACTGCTTCGCGATCTTCGAGGGGCGCGGGGCGCTCAACTGGCGCGGCGGCGTGCCGGCTCCGGAAGGAAACAACGACGACTCCCGCCCAGCCGGCACCCGGGGGTCCGGGGGTGTCCCCCGGGAAATACTGCGCGGCCCCGGACGTAGTCCGGGCTACCCCGCGGTCGTGCGCCGCGTGGCGACCGCGCGCCGCACCGGGGACCTGATCGACGGGTATGAGTTCCTCGCGCGGCACGCCCGGACCCGCACCAAGTTCACCCTGCCCGCGCCGAGCTACCACCGCCGGTACTGGTCGGCCGGGCACTCGCTCGCCGCGTACGACTCGGCGGAGGAGTACCTGACCGAGGTCCGCGACTGGCTCAGGGAATCCGTGGACCAGCTGCTGGCCCTGGGCTGCGACTACATCCAGCTCGACGCGCCGAACTACGGCTCCCTCTGCGATCCGGACACCCGTGCCCAGATGGTCGCCGACGGCCGGGATCCGGATGCCGAGCTGGCGTTCGACGCGGAGCTGGACAACTCGCTGTTCGACGGCGTCACCGGGATCACCACGGCACTGCACATCTGCCGCGGCAACGGGCCACGCGGCATGTGGCACTCCGCCGGCGGGTACGCGGCGATCTCCGGCGCGCTGTTCCCGAGGCTGAACTTCGGCCGGCTGCTGCTGGAGTACGATTCCGACCGCGCCGGCGGCTTCGAGCCCCTGGACGACGTCCGCGACGGGACGGTGGTGGTGCTCGGCCTGCTCACCACGAAGTCCGATGAGCTCGACGACGAGCCCGCCATCGAGGCGAGGATCGCCGAGGCCGCCCGGCTCAAGCCGCTGCCGGAACTGGCGCTGTCCACGCAGTGCGGCTTCGCCTCCGCCCCGCCCGCCAACCCGGTCACCCCGGCCGCCCAGCGCGCCAAGCTGCGGATGGTCGCCCGCATCGCCCGTCGCGTCTGGGATTAGCGCGCGTCTACGATCCCGAGCCGAAGGCGGCGTCGAAGGACGACTCCGGCGGCGAGAAGTCGAACTGGCGCAGGTACGCCAGGGCCTGCGCCGCCCCGGTCAGGCGGTCCATGCCCGCGTCTTCCCACTCCACCGAGATCGGCCCGTCGTAGCCGATCGAGTTCAGCATCCGGAACACGTCCTCCCACGGCACGTTCCCGCGCCCGGCGGACACGAAGTCCCAGCCGCGCCGCGGGTCGCCCCACGGCAGGTGGGAGCCGAGCCGGCCGTTGCGCCCGTCGAGCCGCTTGCGCGCCTCCTTGCAGTCCACGTGGTAGATCCGGCCGGCGAACTCGCCGAGGAACGCGACCGGGTCCAGGTCCTGCCACACGAAGTGCGACGGGTCGAAGTTCAGCCCGAACGCCGGGCGGTTCCCCACCGCGTCCAGTGCCCGCTTCGCCGTCCAGAAGTCGTAGGCGATCTCGCTCGGGTGCACCTCGTGCGCGAACCGCACGCCCTCGGCGTCGAAGACGTCGAGGATGGGGTTCCACCGCTCCGCGAAATCGGAGAACCCGCGGGAGATCATCGACTCGGGCACCGGCGGGAACATCGCGACCGTGTGCCAGATCGACGACCCGGTGAACCCGATCACCGTCCGCACGCCGAACGCCGCCGCCGCCCGGGCCGTGTCCCTGACCTCCGCCGCGGCCCGCTGCCGGACGCCCTCGGGCTCACCGTCACCCCAGATGCGGGCGGGCAGGATGCCCTGGTGCCGCTCGTCGATCGGGTGGTCGCACACCGCCTGCCCGACCAGGTGGCAGGAGATCGCCCAGCACTTCAGGCCGTACTTCTCCAGCAGCGCGTGCCGCCCGGCCAGGTACCCGTCCTCCGACAGCGCCCTGTCGACCTCGAAATGGTCGCCCCAGCACGCGATCTCCAGGCCGTCGTAGCCCCACGAGCTGGCCAGCCGGCAGACCTCCTCCAGCGGCAGGTCCGCCCATTGCCCGGTAAACAGAGTGAAGGGCCGTGCCATCGAAAACCTCCAAAACCTTTTATGCCGAACGGATAGTGGCGCCTGTCCCGGCCCCATGCTCCTGCACCGCGGCCAGGACACGCTGCGCCTCTAGGCCGTCGGAGAACGAAGGTTCCGGCTGCGTTCCGTCCGCGATGGCGGTCAGCAGGTCCCTCGCCTGATGGATGAACGTGTGCTCCCAGCCAAGGACGTGGCCCGGCGGCCACCAGGCGGAAATATAGGGGTGCTCGGGCTCGGTGACCAGAACGCGGCGAAAACCACAGGCGCCACCATCCGTTAGGTCAAGCAATGCGAGCTCGTTGAGGCGTTCCAGGTTGAAGACCAGGGAGCCGGCCGACCCGTTGATCTCGATTGTGAGGTCGTTCTTGTGCCCGGTGGCGCACCGGGTGGCCTCGAAGGACGCCAGGGCGCCGGACTCGCTGAGCCGGCCCGCGAACAGCGCCGAGTCATCGACGGTGACCGTGCCGGTCCCGGATCCGCCGGGATAGGGCCGCTCGCGGGTGAAGGTCTCCAGGGCCGCCGACGTCACGACGATCTCCTCGCCGGTCAGGTAGCGGGCCAGGTCCACGATGTGCGAGCCCAGGTCGCCGAGGGCCCCGGACCCCGCGCGCTCGGCCGACATCCGCCAGGTCATCGGGGCCTTGGGGTCGGCCAGCCAGTCCTGTAGGTATACCGCGCGCAGGTGGCGCAACGTGCCGATGCGGCCCTCGGCTACGTACTTCCTGGCCAGGGCGACGGCCGGGACGCGGCGGTAGTTGAAGCCCACCATGGCGCGGGCGCCGGTTCTCGCGTAGGCATCACTGGCGGCCTTCGCCATCGCCTCGGCCTCGTCGAGGGTGTTGGCGAGGGGCTTCTCGCACAGCACGTGCTTGCCCGCGCCCAGCGCGGCGATCGCGATCGGGGCGTGCAGGTCGCCCGGCGCCGAGATATCGACCAGTTGCACGTCGTCGCGCTCGATCAGGGCGCGCCAGTCGGTCTCGACGGCGGCCCAGCCGAGGCGGCCGGCGGCTTCGGCCGTGGCGGCGGGGTCGCGACCGCAGATCGCGGCGAGCCTCGGCTTCAGTGGAACGTCACCGAATGCCCGGGAAACGGTGTGCCAGGCGTGGGAGTGGGCACGCCCCATGAAGGCGTAGCCCACCATCCCGATTCCGATGGGGCGCTGCGCCCTTTCGGGGAGCGCGTCATTCCGCGGGGACATAGGGATCCCATTGTGACGGCAGCGGTGCGGGGGTGTCGAAGCGCGTGGTCACGGGCTCGAAGCGCGCGGTCGTCGCGGAACGCTCGATGCTCGCCATCATCTCCAGGACGTGCAGCGCGAGCTCGGCCGACGCCCGGTGCGGCTCGCCCCGCCTGATGGCGCGGACCATGTCGACCACGCCCGTGCCCCGGCCCGCCGCGGCGCCGTCGGAACCGATGACCGACCAGTCGTCGTCTCCGAGCTTGCGGATCCTGAGGTCACCGCCGAAGAAGTTCGGATCGGGCAGGGCGAGGGTGGCCTCGGTCCCGGTGACCTCGATGAAGCCCTGCCTGGACAGCGGCGAGTCCCAGCTGAACAGCAGCGTCGCGGCCTGCCCGCCCTCGTACTCCGCCAGCGCGGAGACGTAGGTAGGTACCCCGACGGAGAACCGCGTGCCCTTGCGCGGGCCGGAGCCGATCACGCGGGTGTCGCGGGCGCGGCGGGCCGTCGCGGCCACGCTCCTCGCCGGGCCGAAGATGCCCGCCAGCGTGGAGAGGTAATAGGGACCGAGGTCGAACAGCGGCCCGGCGCCGGTCGCGAACAGGAACTCCGGGTCCGGATGCCACGACTCCGGGCCCGGGCCCTGCAGCAGGGTGAGCGCGGAAACCGGGGTGCCGATGGCGCCGCTGTCGATGAGGCGGCGCGCGGACTGGATGCCCGCGCCAAGAACGGTGTCGGGTGCGCAGCCGACTCGCACGTTCTTCTCTCTTGCTGTTATCAGAAGGTTCCGCCCGGCCTCGACGTCCAGCGCGAGGGGCTTCTCGTTCCACACGTGCTTGCCGGCGTCGATCGCCTGGGCGGCGACCTCCACGTGGGCACTCGGGATCGTCAGGTTGACGACAAGCCCGACCCCTTCGTGCCGGAGCGCGTCGGCCACGGAGCCGAAGGCGGGCACGTCGTAGGCCCGCGCCTGCTTCTCCGCGCGGGAGGAGTCGATGTCGGCGCAGAACAGGACGCGGACGTCGGGGAACTTCCCGAGGTTGGCCAGGTACTGGTTGCTGATGGTGCCGCAACCGGCAATCGCGATGCCGAACGGATGGTCGCCGCTCACGCCGCCCCCCGGGGGGACTGAGCCGTCGCGCTTCCACCTGGCCTCGCCGGTTTCGCGAGGCCGTTGGCCGCGAGCCATTCGAGGCTCTCCCGGACGGCGGTGAGCATGTCGGTGGCGCACTCGTCGAGCTCGACCACGTGCCACTCGGCGGACTTCGCGGCGGCGAGGATCTCCGCGACCGGCATCCGGCCGGCGCCGACCGCGGTCATCGGGTCATCCCTCGTGACCGGCCCGTCCTTCACGTGCAGGTAACGCACCCGGTCGCCCAGCCTTTCCAGGAGCCTCGGGACGTCCTGTCCGCCGACCGCGGCCCAGTAGGTATCGACCTCCAGGACGACGTCCGGATCTAGGGCGTCGGCCAGGACTTCGAGGCCGGTCTTCCCGGCGACGCTCGATCCCGGCTCGAACCAGTGGTTGTGGTAGCCAAACCGCAGCCCCCGGTCCCTGGCCTTCGCCGCACCCTCGTTGAGCTCGCGGGCGAGGGCGGTTATCGCCTCTTCGGAGCCAAACCGCTCCGGGTCCGCCCATGGCACGATGACCGTGCCGGCGCCGACGGTCGCGGCGCCGTCGAGGAAAGCCTCCGCCTCATCGCCGGTCGCCTTCGCGTGCACCGCGCATACCGTGAGCCCGGCCTCGCGGAGGTCGTCCCGGAGCCGCTCCGGATCGGTGCGCACGTCGTACGGCTCGACCGCGCCGTAGCCGAAGCCAGCGACGGAGCGGAGCACGCCCTTCCGGTCGCCGGCGAGCTCCTCGCGGAGCGTGTACAGCTGCAGGGCAGGTGGGGTGGTCACCATTTTTCGAAACCTATCGTTACGATTGAACCGTTAAACGCACGCTAAATTGGTGTTTTATGAATGTCAATGGATGTTCAATGGGGCTCATGATGCCAGAGTGACTGGTGGTACTAGCGGGCATCGCGTACACGATCCCGCGGCGGCCAGGGACCCGCCGATAATGGGCTCATGGCAGTCGTGACGCGTGATGAGTACGGGGTTCCGCACGTGCGGGGGGATTCGGCGCGTGACGCGTGGACCGGGATGGGGTACGCGTGCGCGCAGGACCGGCTGTTCCAGCTGGACTACGACCGGAGGCGGGCATGCGGGCGGTGGGCCGAGATCGCCGGCCCCGCCGCGGTCGGCGATGACGCGCTGGCGCGCCGCCTACGGCTTGCCGGCGCGGCAAAGCGCGATATTTCCGAAATGTCGCCCGAGACGCTCGCCATGTTCGAGGCCTACGCAAACGGTGTGAATGCCGCCATCGCCGACGGGGCAGCGCCGTTGCCCGGAACGTACGCGGTGGAACCGTGGGAAGCCTGGCATTCCGTCGCGATGTTCAAGGTGCGGCACGTGCTCATGGGCCCGTGGCAGCGCAAGCTCGCCCAGGCGGTGCTGCTCGCGCGGATCGGGCCGGACGCGTTCGCGAAGCTGGAAACGCGCCCCCCGCTCGGGTCGCCGCTGGCGGTGCCGCCCGGCGGGAGGTTGTCGCGCCTGGTCGACCAGGCCCTGCTGGATGTGACCGGGCATCTGGGATTCCTCGCGGAGGCCGAGCCCGGCTCCAACGCGTGGGCGGTCAGCGGCGCACGGACCGCGCACGGTGGCGCCGTGATCTGCAACGACTCCCACCGCGCGCTCGACACCCCCAACGTCTACTGGCAGTGCCACCTGTCGTGCCCGGAGTTCGACGTGACGGGCGCGACCTTCCCCGGGCTGCCGGGATTCCCGCATTTCGGGTTCAACGGGTCAGTCGCCTGGGCGATCACCCACGCCGACACCGACAACCAGGATCTCTACATCGAGCGATTCGACGGCTCGCGCTACCTCACCCCCGACGGCTGGGCCGAGGCAACCCATTATTCCGAACGGATCGAGGTGCTTGGCTCGGATCCCGTTTCCGTGGACGTGTGGGAGACGGTGCACGGGCCGGTCGTCCACGGCGAGCCGACCGACGGGTACGCGCTGGCGCTCAAGTACACCGCTACCTACCGGCCCGACCGCGGGTTCGAGTGCCTGCGGCCAATGCTGACGGCGTCGTCCGTGCGCCAGATGGCGGATGCGCAGGAGGGGTGGACGGATCCGGTCAACAACCTGGTCTGCGCCGACACCAGCGGAGACATCGCCTACCAGTGCCGCGGCCTGCTGCCGGTGCGGTCCAGCCCGGCGCACCGGGGGCTGCCCGCACCGGGATGGGACGGATCGGCCGAGTGGACGTCGACGGTGCCGTTCGGCTCGCTACCGAGGACGATCTCGCCGGACGCGGGGTTCGTGATGACCGCGAACAACGCGATCACGGACGGGGACGAGCCGTACATCTCCTACACGTTCGCGCAGCCGTTCCGCGCCGAGCGACTGCGGTCGCACCTCGCCTCCAGCGGTTCGCTGACGGTCGCCTCGCTGGCGGAGATGCAGGCGGACACGGTGTCGCTCGCGGCGTCCGGATGGGCGCGGGTACTGCGCGAGATGGCGGTCCCCGTCGGCTCGGACGGCCCGGATAACCCCGGCGGCTCGGGCGGCCTCTCCGGCGACGCGGAGCGGGCGCGGGCGATGCTCGCGGGATGGGACGGGAACCTGCGGGCCGACTCGGGGCCGGCGCTGCTGTACGGGTGCTTCGTCCGGTCGCTCGCCGAGGCGCTGTACCGGCCGGTGCTCGGCGACGAGGCGTGGGCATGGGTCGCGTCCGGAACCCTGGCCCCCAGTATCAACCTGGTTCGCCGGTGGCTCGCCAACGACACCTGGGAACTGCTCGGCTGCCCAGTGCCCGGAAGCGACCCAGTTTCCGGAACGGCGGGCGCACAACCCGCGCCCCCCGTTCCGGAAATATCGGGTATGCGCAGGTCCGCGTCCGCGTCCGCGTCACGGGTACTGGCAGTGGTACCGGACGCGCTGGCCGCCGCGTGGGAGGCGGCGGTGCGCCAGGGCGGCCCGGATCCAGCGTCATGGCGATGGGGCGACGTCCACCAGGCGGTGCGCTCGCACCCGCTCTCCTCCGCGCGGCCTCTCTCGACGACCGGGGAGGCCCCTGCGGGGCATCCCTCGCCGGACGGGAGATTCCCGGCGATACCGCCGGACGGGGAGTTCCCGGCGACCCCCATGGGGGGCGACTCCGACACGATCCAGGCCGCCGGGTTCGGCTGGGTACCCGGAACCCCGTTCACCGTCACCTCGCTGTCGGTGTACCGCCAGGTGATCGATCTCGCTGATCCCGCGTCGGCCTCGTACGTGATCCCGGGCGGCGCCTCCGGCGACCCGGCCAGCCCGCACTTCGCCGACCAGCTCGCCCAGTGGGCGAAACACCAGCGCATCCCCATGCGATAGCGCCTACCCTTTCCGACATGTCGGTGCTCGGCGAACTGTGGGACAGGGTGACCGGGACGCAACCGGTGCCGTCGGTGTGGATCATCGCGATCACCGGAGTCGTCGCGCTCGCCGTCGTGGTGAACAGCTCGACCTGGCACGTCGCCCGCAACGCGATCACGATCGCGCACGAGGGCGGGCACGCGCTGGTGTCGCTGCTGACCGGGCGGAAGCTGGACGGCATCCGGCTGCACTCAGACACGTCGGGCGTTACCTACTCCAGCGGAAGGCGGAACGGCCCCGGCATCGTGCTCACGACCCTGGCCGGCTACGTGTCGCCCCCGCTGCTGGGGGCGCTGGCCGCCTGGCTGCTCGCCGCGCACCACGTCACCGCGGAGCTGTGGCTGCTGCTCGCGTTGCTGGCCGCCACGTTCCTGGCCATCAGGAACGCCTACGGGGCCCTGGCCGTGCTGGCCACCGCGGCCGCCGTGTGCGCGGTGAGCCTGCTCACGTCGGCCGTGGTGCAGGCGGTCTTCAGCTACGGGACGGCCTGGTTCCTGCTGCTCGGCGGGGTCCGGCCGGTCGCCGAACTGCACCGGGAGCGGTCCCGCCCGGTCCGCCGGGGACGGCCCGGCCGGACCGATGCCGACCAGCTCGCCAGGCTGACCGGGATGCCGGGCGGGATATGGGTCCTCGTATTCGGAATCCTCGCGGTAGCCGCGCTCGCGCTGGGCGTGAAGTTGCTCATCCCGACGGCACTGCACATCCCGCACCCGCACCTGCCCAACGCGGGCTCGTAGCGACCGGGAACGGGGCTGTACGGCACGCCCGGCTCTCCGAACTCCTCGCCACCGGTCGTTACCCCGGTTCGCCTCCGCCATCGCGGCCAACGGACCGCCGGAGCCCTTCGACCCGGAGGCTAACTTCGACCACGTCCTCGACCGGATCCTGGACGGACTGGTCGCCGAAAGATGAGGGTCAGGCCTTATCAGGCTTTGTCGAGGGCGCTTTGGAGGGACTTCTTGTAGCCCTCGCTGGTGTAGGTGGCACCGCTGACCGCGTCGATGCGGGCGCTCTGGGCGGCGAGGGTCTCGCTGTTGAGCTTGGGGATCGACCTGGAGTCGATCTGCTGGCTATAGGAGCCGTCGTTGGTCTCCTGCAGCACCTTGACGCCGGTGATCTTCTTGCCAGCGAGCGTGACCTCGACTTGCATCGGGCCGTACTGGGTGCTGGCTACGCTGCCGGTGATCGTACGGGTCGACTGCCCGGCGCCGCCTCCCGCCGAGCCCTTCGAGCCCGCCGATCCCTTCGAGGCCGAGCCCTTTCCGGAAGCCGACCCGGAGCCGGCGGATCCCCCGGCGGTGGCGACTCCCCCGGGGGCAGGCGCGGGCGGGGTGGCGGACACGGCGGCCGTATGGGTCTTGAACGACAGCAGCGCGGCAAGCCCGGCGGCGGTCCCGCCGAGGGTCACGAGGGCGCGGAGCATGCGGACTCCTCCGGTGGATCTCAGAAGTCGAACGACTCGTGGTGGATGCGGTGACGGCGGATGCCGGCGGCGCGCAGCGATTTCACGGCCGCCTCGGTCATGCCGGGCGGGCCGCAGACGTAGGCCTCGTAACGGTGCAGGCCGGACACCGCCGCCGCCAGGGACTCCGGGGCGAGCGGGTCGTAGCCGAGATCCCTGCGAGATCCGATCACGTAGTACAGGGTGGCGCCCCGGTCGGCGGCGATCGCGTTCAGCTCGCGACGGAACACGATGTCGCGCGGGTGGCTGGCCCGGTAGATGAGCGTGATGCCGTCGGACATCCGCTTGGGGATCGCGGCGAACATCGCCCGGATCGGGGTGATGCCGACGCCGCCCGCGATGAGCAGGACGCGGCGGCTGCTGAGCGCGGGCGTGAACGCGCCATACGGCCCTTCCGCGATCACCCGGGTACCCGGCGGCACGCTGGCCAGCGCGGCGCTGTGGTCACCGCGAGCCTTCACCGTGATCCGCATCATGTCCTGGCGCGGCATCGCCGACAGCGAGTACGGGTGCGACTGCCACCACAGCTGCCTGGTGAGGAACCGCCACCGGAAGAACTGGCCCGGCTCGGCCCCGAGCTTGTCGAGGTCGCGCCCGGTGATGTACAGCGACACGACGTCGGGCGACTCCATCGCGGCACCGTACACGGTGAACCGGTGCCGGGCGGCGCGGAGCAGCGGGGTGAGGAAGCGGTACCAGGCAATCAGCGCGCCCGCCGTGATATACAGCGCCGACCACGCGATCCGCGCGTCGGAGTGAGCCGAGAACTCCTGGCCGACCGCGAACTGGTGGCTGAAGGCGAGCGCGATCGCCAGGTACGTGTACAGGTGCGCGTAGTACCAGGTCTCGTAGCTCATCCGGCGGCGGGCGGCGCGGGCGGAGAAAGCGCCGACGCCGAGCAACAGGAACCAGGCCACGGTCGCCATCAGCACGTCGGGGTAGCTCGTCAGGAGCGTGACGGACTGGCTGGTGACCGATTCGTGCGCGGTGACCGCGTAGCCCCAGACGATGCCGATCACGTGGCCGGTGACCAGGGTGATGACGTACCGGCCGACGTTCGCGTGCCAGCGCGCTAGACGGTCGGAGCCGATGCCTCGCTCCAGCGGCGGCAGCCTGGCCATCAGCACGACCAGGACAACGAAGCCGTACCCGGCCAGCAGGCCGAGGATCCGACCGGCGTTCGTGAGGATGGCGCCGGTTCCCTGGACCGACGGGGTATCACGCCACCACAGCCAGACGACGCCGAGCGCGCCGAGCGTGATGAGGGTTACCACGACGGCGGGCGCGACCGGACGGATGGCACGCCGCGGCGCGGTCCGAACCTGAGCCTGCGGCCCGGTACGAGGCCTTGCCATCGGCCCACTTCGGGACCCGGTCATCGGCCCGCTACGGGGCCCGGTCATCGGCCCACTTCGGGGGCCGGTCATCGGTCCCGACTGGGATCCGGCCATCGGCCCCGACCGGCGGCTTGGCGCCGGAGGCGGGTAGCTGACGCGGACGGCCACGTCATCTCCTCTCGGATCGGGCAGCCTGCCCCGATCTGGTCGGAATTACCTCATGTCCAGGTCTACGGGTAACTCGCTCCCATGGTTTGGGATGCGCCGCATCCGTAAGAGCGAGTTAAGAAATCCCGTACCGAAGACTGAGCATTCAGAGGATTCGGAGAGGAAAGCGAGAGAGGGTCGCGGCCGACCTCGCATCAACGGCACTTTGCTACGGCTGTAGGCGTAGCAACGGCACTTTCATCCGGGGCGAGGCGGGGGTCGGCGAGGCCGGGGCTGGGGAGGCCGAGGGGAGCGGTTACGAGCCGTCGGTGCGGACGCCGGTCTCGTCGATGCGGGTGAGCATCTCTGCGGGATCGGCGAAAACGCGGTAGGCGCCGGCCCGCTCCAGTTCCTCGCGACCGTACCCACCGGATTGCACGCCGATGCCGAGCGCGCCCGCGCGGCGGGCGGCGAGCAGGTCCCAGACACTGTCGCCGACGACCATCGCGTGCCGCGGCTCGACGTCGAGCAGCGACGCCGCGGCCAGGAACAGGTCCGGGTCGGGCTTAGCGTGCCGCACCAGGTCGCGCGTTACCATCGGGGTGTCCTCACCGAGCCCGAGCAGTTCCAGGGCGGGCCGGGCGGTCTCGGCCAGGCCGCTGGTGGCGATCGCCCACTTGGCGCCGACGCTGGTCAGCGTGGCCAGCAGCTCCCGGGCGCCGGGCAGGGCGGTGACCGAATCGCTTCGCTTGCGGAATTCGTCGGCGTGCGCGGCCTGCATCTGGGAGATCTCGTCCCGCGTCAGGGAACGGCCGGTCTCGCGCACCAGGGCGTGCGCGAGAAGGCCGCCGCTCATTCCGATTCGCCGGTGGATCCGCCACACCGAAAGGTCGATGCCGATGCTCGCCAGCGCCGCGTGCCAGGCGATCACGTGCTGATAGACGCTGTCGATGAGGGTCCCGTCGAGGTCGAACAGGAACGCCGGGACCGGCGCCTCCGGGTAATCCACCCGTCCAGTGTGGCACAACGGCGTGCCACCCCACCCCTCCCCCGCCCATCCCACTAGGCCCGAATGCGCACTTGGGCAACCTCTAGCTGGCCCGAGCGCGCACTTGGCACGTTTGGTGGCGGTGGGCGAGCGGGCCCGAATGCGCGCTTGGCACGTTTGGTGGCGGTGGGCGAGCAGGCCGAATGCGCACTTGGGCAACCTCTAGCTGGCCCAAGCGCGCACTTGGCACGCTGGGAGGTGGTGTGGCGCGCGGGAGCGGTTAGGGACGCACGTGGGTCTTGATGCCGCGGCTGTTGCGGACGCGGTCCAGGGCCTCGCCGAACTCCTCGAGCGGGAGCGGCTCGGACAGCAGCGGGCGCACGTCCACCGCGCCGGACGCCAGCAGTTCCACGGCGGGCGCGAAGCTGCGCAGGATCGCCATCGACCCGGTGATCGTGATCTCATCGTTGTAGATGCGGAACGGCGACGCCGCGATCGACGCGTCCGCCGCCGACACTCCGAACACCAGCAGCCGCCCGCCGCGGTCCAGGAGCCCGGCCGCGCCCTCGATCACGGGCGCGACTCCGGTGGCGTCGACGGCGATCTCGAAGCGCTGGTCCGCGAGCTCGGCGAGGTCCGTGGCCACGGCGGAGGCACCCAGCTTGCGCGCCACCTCCAGGCGGGCCGGAACGCGGTCGACAACCGTTACCGGCCCGTAGCCGAAGTGCACCATCAGCTGCAGCAGGAGCAGGCCCATCGTGCCGGCCCCGGTCAGCACCGCCGTGTCACCGGCGGTGCCGCTAAGCCCGGGGGGGCCGAGCCGCCGCAGGCCATGCACCGCGCACGCCAGCGGCTCGGTCATCGCGCCCTGCTGCCCGTCCAGCCCTGGCGGCAAGCGGTACGCGTTGACGGCGGGGACGGCGACGTACTCGGCGAACGCGCCGTCGATCGTGTCGCCGATCGCTCCCCAGTTCTCGCACAGGTTGTCCCGCCCCGCCCGGCAGCGCCTGCAGTAGCCGCAGAACAGCGACGGATCGACCGCGACCCTGTCCCCCGCCGACAAGCCGAGGGACACGTCGGGGGAGACGGCGGCGATCGTTCCGGCGAATTCGTGACCGGGGGTGATCGGATACGGGGTCGGCGGGAACTCGCCATCCATGATGTGCAGGTCCGTGCCGCAAACTCCGCACGCCTCCACCCTGACGACGATCTGCCCCTCACCCGGCGCCGGGTCCGGCACCTCCGCCACCCGGAAGCTGCCGGGGCGGTCGAGCACGATGGCCCGCATGACACCTCCTATAAGCAGTGTTAGGCCGCGATGCGGGCGCCCGTTCCCGGGTGGAACGCGAGCACGTCCGCGGGATCCACGCTAAGCGTGACCTTTTCCCCGGGGGACGGCGGCCTGCGCCCCTCCGCCCGCGCCACCACCGGGTCGCCGCCCCTCTCGCCAGGGACGCCGCCGGAGTCGCCGCCGGAGTCGCCGTCCAGGCGGACGTGCAGCAGCGCGTCCGCGCCTAGCTCCTCGACCAGGATCACATGGCCGGATAGGAGTCGCGACGATCCGTTCGGTATACCGGGGTTGTCCTTGGTGGTAAGCCGCAGGTGCTCGGGCCGGATGCCGACGACCACCTCGCTCAGCCCGGATGGGAGCCCGGGCGGGAGCGGGATCACGGTGCCGGGCAGGAGGGCGCCGCCGTCGGCGAGCGGGGCGGTGCGCAGGTTCATCGCGGGCGAGCCGATGAAGCCGGCCACGAACTGGTTGACCGGGTTGTCGTACAGCTCGCGCGGGGTGCCGCACTGCTGCAGCCTGCCGCCGGACAGCACCGCCACCCGGTGGCCCATCGTCATCGCCTCCACCTGGTCGTGGGTGACGTAGACCGTCGTGATGCCCAGGCGCCGCTGCAGCTCGGCGATCTGGCCGCGGGTGTGCACGCGGAGCTTGGCGTCCAGGTTGGACAGCGGCTCGTCCATGAGGAAGACCTTCGGCTCGCGGACGATCGCACGGCCCATGGCGACGCGCTGGCGCTGGCCGCCGGACAGCTGCTTCGGCTTGCGGTCGAGCATCGACTCGTCCAGGTCGAGGAGCCTGGCGGCCTCGCGGACCCTACGGTCGCGTTCGGGCTTCGGGACCCGCTGCATCTTCAGGGCGAAGCCCATGTTCTCGGCGACGGTCTTGCCCGGGTACAGGGCGTAGTTCTGGAAGACCATGGCGATGTCGCGGTCCTTGGGCGGCGTGCCGCTGACATCCGCGCCGCCGATCTCGACCCTCCCGGCGTCCACCGGTTCCAGGCCCGCGAGCATGCGCAGTGCCGTCGTCTTGCCGGAGCCGGACGGGCCGACGAGCACCATGAACTCGCCGTCCTTGATCCCCAGGTCGAGCGTGTCCACCGCCGGGACCGCGCCCTTGGCGTAGACGCGGCTGGCCTTGGAGTAGGTGACTGCTGCCATTACTTGATCGCTCCCATCGAGAGGCCGCGGACCAGGGACCGCTGCGCGATCCAGCCGACGATGATCACCGGGACGGAGGCGACCGTCGCCGCCGCCGACAGGTGCGCGATGTACAGGCCCTCCTGCGGTACGGAGCTGATCAGGAACATCGGCATCGTCGCGGCCTTGGTGACGGTCAGGTTGAGGGCCAGGAACAGCTCGTTCCAGGCGAAGATGACGCAGATGAGCGCGGTGGAGACCAGGCCGGGCGAGACCACGGGCATGATGACCTCGGTGATCTCCCGGATCCGTCCCGCGCCGTCGAGGCGGGCGGCCTCCAGGGTCTCGGACGGGACCTCCAGCATGAACGAGCGCAGCATCCAGATCGCCAGCGGCAGGTTCATCGCGGCGTACAGGATGATCAGCGCCCAGATGCTGTCCAGCAGGCCGGTCCGCAGCACCAGGATGTACAGCGGCCCGATCGCGGCGACCACCGGCAGCATCTTGGTGGAGATGAAGAAGAACAGGCCGTCTCGCCACCGTTTCACCGGCCGTACCGATAGGGCGTAGGCGGCGGGCAGGCCCAGGACCAGCACCAGGATGGTGGAGCCGATCGTGGCGATGGCGGAGTTGGTGATGTAGGGCCCCATGCCGCTGAAGACGATTGTGAATTCGCTGAGCGTCGGGCTGAAGGTGAACCGCGGCGGCCAGGTCTCGGCGGCCGACTCCGGCTTGAAGGCCGTGATCACCATCCAGCCGATCGGCAGGAAGACGATCAGGCCGACGATCCAGGCGCCGAGGGTGAGGCCGGTCTTGCGGGCGACCGCCTTCCCGGACGTGCTCTTCGTGGGTACGGCCGGCACGGTGTTGCTGTTATCAACCGGGGCTATCGCGGTCATCGTGCCTCCTCGAACTGGAAGACCCGGGCGAACATCCGCAGCGCGAACGACGCCACGATGATCGTCAGGACCACGGTGACCACGCCCGCCGCGGCCGAGCCGCCGATGTCGAACGCGTAGTTCACCTTCTCGTACAGGTAGTAGGGCAGGGTCGTGGTCTGCGTGCCGGGTCCGCCCTGGGTCATCAGCCGGATCTGGTCGAACGTGGTCACCAGGTAGATCGTGCCGAGCAGGATGCCGAGCTCCAGGTACGGCCGCAGGTGCGGGACCGTCAGCTCGCGGAAGGTGGACCAGGCACTTGCCCCGTCGACCTTCGCCGCTTCCAGGACGTCGCCGGGCTGGCTCTGCAGCCCGGCCAGGACGATCAGCATCATGAACGGCATCCACTGCCAGACCATGACGACGATGACCGTGCCGTAGGCGTGATTGGACAGCCAGGCCTCGTGGTTGACGCCGAACGGCGCCAGCAGGTAGTTCAGCAGGCCGAAGTTCGGGTCGAGCATCGGTCCCTGCCAGATCAGGGCGGCCGCGGCCGGCATGACCAGGAACGGCGTGATGATCAGGGTCCGCACGACGCCCCGGCCGGGGAACTTCCGGTCCAGGAGGACGGCGAGCGCGGTCCCGATGATCACCGTCAGCAGGACGGCGATGACCGTCATGGTCACGGTGCGGACGATCGCGTTCAGGAAGTCGGGGTCGGTGAAGACGTGCGCGTAGTTGCTGACGCCGTTGAACCAGGAGCCGCCGGGCTCGTTCCAGTAATAGCTCTGGAAGCTGTACCAGATCATCACCAGGAACGGGACCTGGGTGACGATGATGGTGTAGAGGAGGGCGGGCAGCAGCGGCAGCCGCCGTGACCATTTCTCGCGGGCGCTCATCGCGCGCGGCCGCGGGCCGGCCGGGGCGGTGGGCGGCGCTTGTTCGAGGACAGCCATGGTGTTTTCCTCAGCGGGGTATGCGGGTTAACGGCCGTTGGTACCTGACAGCTGCTTCGGGGTGTAGATCGAGGCGTAGTTCTGGCTTGTCTGCAGGGCCTGGGACACCGATTCCGATCCGGAGATCGCGCCCGCGATCTGCTCGCCGACCTGCAGGCCGAGCGTCTCGAACTGCGGGACATCGACGTACTGGATGCCGACGTACGGCGCGGGATGCACCGTCGGGTGGTCGGGGTTGACGCCGTCGAGCGACTTCAGCGTGATGTTCGCGAACGGGGCGGCGGCCTTCTGGTAGGCCGGGTTCTTGTACAACGAGGTCCGGGCGCCGGGCGGGACGGCGGACCAGCCGTACTTCTTGGCCACCAGGTCGTCGTAGGCCTTCGACGAGGCCCAGGAGGCGAACTTCCAGGCGGCGGCCTGGTCGGGGGTGCCGGACGGGATGCCCATCGCCCACGAGTACAGCCAGCCCGAGTCCCTGGTTTTCTCGGTCGGCGCGTAGGCGTAGCCGGTGTCCCTGGCGATCGACGGGTAGCTGCCGACGATCGAGGTGGCGGCGACCGTCGAGTCGTACCACATCGCGCACTGGCCCTGGCCGTACAGCGTCAGGAGCTGGTTGAAGCTGTCGTTGGAGGCGCCGGACTCGCCGTACTTCCGGGTCAGGTTGACGTAGAACTTCACCGCGTTCTCGAACGCGGGCGAGGTGAGCTCCGGCTTCCAGCCCGGGCCGAACCACTGGCCGCCGAACGTGTTCACCACCGTGTCGATCGACGCCATGTTGTCTCCCCAGCCGGCCAGGCCCCGCAGGCAGATGCCCGCGACCTTGCCCGGCTGGTTGAGCCTGGCGGCGTCTTTGGCGACTTCCTGCCAGGTCGGGTGAGCCGGCATCGTGATGCCGGCCTTCTTCAGCAGGCTCTTGCGGTAGTACAGCATCGAGGACTCGCCGTAGAACGGGGCCGCGTACAGGCCGCCCTTGTACGACAGGGCCTTGGCCACCGGCGGCAGCAGGTCCTTGGCGTCGTAGCCGGGGTCATTCTTGATGTACTTCGTCGTCAGGTTGTCCAGCCAGCCGTTCTTCGCGAACAGCGGCGCCTCGTACGGGCTGATCATGACGATGTTGAACTCGTTGCTGTGGGTGGCCACGTCCTTCTCGATGGCCGCCCGCAGGTCGCCCTCGGTGTAGACCGCGAAATTGACGTGGATGCCGGGGTTCTCCTTCTCGAACACCTGCTTCGTCAGCGGGATCATCTGATCGGTGATCAGCGGGTTGGAGACGACGGCCACGGTGATGGTGCCGGTGGTGCTGTCCTGGGTGGCCTTCGGGACGTTCCCCCCGCTGGCGCAGGCCGTGGCCAGCGTCATCACGGCCGCCGTGAGGACAACCGGGATCCTGGGCCGGGTCAACTTCATGGACCGCACCTCCGCAGGCCTGACGACGTTCCGAATGCATGCCTTGCATGCCTTGCATGCCTTTATGCTCGTTTGAGCGGATATCGCTCAGATGTCTATGCCTCCACACACTGAACTCGGCTCTGGGCAAAGTCAAGGTTCGCTGCCAATATGAGGTTTGAGCGCTCAGACGAGCGCTCAGACGAGCGCTCAGGGGAGGAGGGGCATGGCGGGACTCTCGGCCGACCGGCCATCTGAGGTCGTCCTGGCCGCCCGGGTCGCGCGGGAGTTCTACCTGGAAGGAACCTCCAAGGTCGACATCGCCGGGCGGCTGGGCATCAGCCGGTTCCGGGTCGCGCGGTTGCTGGACGCGGCCCGGGAGAGCGGCATGGTGCGGATCGAGATCGGGTGGCCCGGCGGCATGCTGAACGCGGCGCTGTCGGCGGAACTATGCGCGGCCTACGGGCTGCGGCACGCGTTCGTGTTCAATTTCCCGGACGACGACGAGGTGCCGCTGCGGCAGCGGCTTGGCGAGGCGACCGGACAGGCGCTGATGGACCTGATCTCTCCCGGTGACGTCCTGGGCCTGTCCTGGTCGCGGACGCTGAGCGGGCTGGCCGCGTCGCTCACCAGGCTGCCGCCGTGCCCGATCGTGCAGCTGACCGGGGCGGTGCCGCCCCCGGATGGCCGGGACCTGCTGGAACTCGTGCGCAGCGTTGCCCGGGTCAGCGGCGGCCCGGCCCACGTCTTCTACGCGCCGATGCTGGTCAGCGACGCGGCGACGGCGGAAGCCATCAAGCGGCAGTCGGACATCGCGGAGGCGTTCGCGCTGGTGCCTTCGGTGACGATCGCCGTGGTATCGGCGGGCGCGTGGGAGAAGGGGCTATCGACGATCTACGACGCCATCACGCCGTCCGAGCGGTCGGCTCTCGCCTCGCTCGGCGTGACCGCCGAGCTGGCCGGGGTGTTCATCGGCGACGACGGCCGTCCGGTGGCCACTCCGCTGGATAGCCGGATGATCGTGACGCCTGGGCCGGCGCTGGCGCGGATTCCGTTCGTGCTATCGGTCGCCTTCGGCGTCGCCAAGACCTCCGCGGTCTCGGCCGCGATACGAGGAGGGCTCGTCCATGGCCTCGTCACGCACTCAAGCCTCGCCCGCTCCCTGCTCGACGTGGCAGGTACCAGCGCCCAGGCCCGGCGGGGCACGGGTGCTGGGTGGCGGGACCGCGAACCGGGGACGGGTAGTCCGAGTCGGTGACACCGTGGTCCGCCCGGCCCCGCCGTGCCGCGCCGCGACGCACGCGCTGCTCGCGCACCTGCGCGACATCGGCTTCGACGGGGCTCCCTCGGTCCTGGCCTCGGGCGCCGAAACCGAGACGCTGACCTACATTCCTGGCGTGGCGGCCGTCCCGCCGTTGCCCCCGGAGCTGCTGACCGACGCCGCGCTGGTGAGCGTGGCGGACCTGCTGCGCCGGTACCACGTGGCGGCGGCCTCGTTCAACCCGGCCGGGTACCGGTGGCCTCGCCCGGTGCCCGCCGCCTTCAGGACCGGCCTGGTCAGCCACAACGACGTGTACCCGGCGAACCTGGTGTTCCGTGACGGCCGCGCGGTCGCGCTCATCGACTTCGACCTGGCCGGCCCCGGCAGTGCCGCCTGGGATTTCGCGTCGGCCGCGCGGTCGGTGGTACCGCTGGCCGACGATGCCGACGTGCCGGACAGCCGGCGGGGGCGCGCCCTGGAGCGATTCCGGCTCTTCCTCGATGCCTCGGGACTCCCCCGCGACGCCCGCCGGGACGTGGCCGAGGCGCTCGTGGCCAACCACGACTGGACGTACGCGATCGTCACCGAGGCGGCGGCAGCCGGCCACCAGGCGTTCGCCGAGGAATGGCGCGCGGTCGCGGCCTCCGCCAGGCGGGCGCGGGCCTGGTGCGTCCGCTACCGCCGCGACCTCCTCGCCGCGGCCTCGCGCGTTTAGCGTTTTGCGCTCATGGAGGAGAAGGCGGCGCTGGGGAGGCGGGAAGATCCGTTCGGTGAATTGATGCCTTTCACCCGGGGCCGGAGGACAGGCCTAGGACGGGCGGCGGGCGGCGTCGAGGAGGTGGTAGGTGCGCTTGCCCTTGCGGAGCACGAGCCACCGGCCGTGCAGCAGGTCGGCCTCGGTGAGCGGCCGGTCCTCCGGCTGCCGGGCGCCGTTCACGTAGGCGGCGCCCTGGCCGATCGTGCGCCGGGCGTCGGACAGCGACGACGCGAGCGGCGTGGACGCGAGGACACGCGCCAGGTCGCCCGGCTCGAACGCGGTGGTCGGCACCTCCGAGGACAGGAACTCCAGCGCCCGCGGCGAGGCGCCCGCGGGCACGGCGCCGAACAGGATCCCGCTCGCCTCCTCGGCCGCCTCCGTCGCCTCCGCGCCGTGCACGAGCGTCGTCACCTCCCGCGCGATCCGGCGCTGGCCGGCTCGCTTGTGCGGCGCCCCGGCGTGGGCCGCCGCCACGGCACGGCACTCGTCCGCCGGCAGCAGGGTGAGCTGGAGCAGGAAACGCTCGACATCGGCATCGGGCACGTTCATCCAGTACTGGAAGAACTGGTACGGCGAGGTGCGGTCCGCCGCGAGCCAGATCGCGCCGTCCTCGCTCTTGCCGAACTTCTTGCCGTCCGCTCGCAGCATCAGCGGCCAGGTGAAGGCGTGCGCGTGGCCGCCGTCCGCCTTCCTGATCAGTTCCACCCCGGCCAGGATGTTGCCCCACTGGTCGGAGCCGCCGATCTGCAGCTCCACGCCGCGGGAACGGAACAGGTGCAGGTAGTCGTGAGCCTGCAGCAGCTGGTAGGCGAACTCGGTGAACGAGATGCCGTTCTCGCTCTCCAGCCGGGCCTTCACCGACTCCCTCGCGATCATCTGGTTGACGCTCGCGTGCTTGCCGACGTCCCGCAGGAACTCCAGCAGCGTGACCGGCCCGGTCCAGTCCAGGTTATCGACCAGCGAGACCCGGCTGATCCGCTCAAGCTGCTCGGCGATGCGCTTGAAGTTACGCGAGAGCGCGTCGGCGTCGAGCAGGTTCCGCTCCCTCGACCGTCCGCTGGGGTCACCGATCATCCCGGTCGCGCCGCCCGCCAGCGCGATGGCGTCGTGCCCGGCGTCGGCGAACCGGCGCAGGATGAGGAGGCCGATCAGGTTGCCCACGTGGAGGCTGTCCGCGCTCGGGTCGCATCCGTAGTACAGCCCGACCGGGCCGGAGTTGATCCGCTCCCGCAGCGCGTCGAGATCGGTGCTGTCCTGGATGAGGCCCCGGTCCTCAAGATCGGCGAGAAGGTCCATGACCGTATGGTCGCATACCCACGGTAGCGACTTTGACGAAATATTCCCCGGCGCCCGCCAGCATCCGGGATCCAGGGTGTCCCGGGGAAACACCGCGGGTCCGACCCCGGGTATGCCCCGGGGTCCCCGGCGAAGACGACACGTAATATGGCAGCATTGCCTGAGTGCGCACCCCTCGACTCAACCTGAATCGGCCGGAAGGACAGGGACAAGAACCAGGACACCGCCGCACGGCACGGCTGCCGGGCGAGCGGTGGGCGTGGCGTGGCATCATCCGGCCCAAGTGGCGCGGCACGGGACGCGCCGCGGGCGCTGCCCTCCTCGCGCTCGCCGTCTGGCAGCTGTCGGCATGCGCGCCGCAGAGTCAGCCCGAGCACGTCACGTTCCGGCCGGCCCCGCCTATCGCGAACGCATCCCTCACCAGCGTGGCCGTGCTGTCCCCGTCGAGCGCCTGGGCCGTGGGCGACACCACCAACTCCACCGGGATGATCGTCCGCTGGAACGGCAAGAAATGGAAGAGCGTCCCCGTCCCGACGCAGGTTCTCGGCCTGACCTCCGTCTCCGCCTCCTCGCCCTCCAGTGCGTGGGCCGTCGGGTACAACCGGCTGGGCGATGCGCTCTCCATGCACTGGAACGGCACGGAGTGGCGACCGGTTCGGGTGCCGATGGGACCCGGAGACCTCAACGCGGTCGCCGCCGACACCGCCCGCAACGCCCAGGATGCCTGGGCGGTCGGCGACATCGGCTCCGGGAAGGCGGTGGCCTTGCACTGGGACGGCGGGTCATGGCAGCCGACCTCGATCCCGGCGTCCGCCGCCCGCGGCACCTTGTTCGGCGTGACCGCGATCTCGCCGGACGACGCGTGGGCGGTCGGCAGGGCGCCGACGAACACGCCGCTCGTGCTGCACTGGAACGGCACGGCGTGGAGCCAGATGCCGTACGCGGCCTCGACCGAGGACGGCAACTCCGCGCTGTACTCGGTGACCGTGGTGTCGCCCGACAATGCCTGGGCGGTCGGCGCGGTCGCCAAGGATCCGATCATCGCGCACTGGAATGGCAAGACCTGGCAGAACGTGCCCAGCCCGATCCCTCAGGGCGGCGGTTACCTGAACGGCGTCGCCGCTACCTCGGCCAACGGCGTGTGGGCGACCGGGCAGGCCACCGGGACGAACGAGAACGTCGCGCCGAACGCGCTGATCGAGCACTGGAACGGGAACTCGTGGCAGCTGGTGCCCAGCGGCACCGCGCAGGCCACCGGCGAGGATCCCACCGATGGCACCCAGCTCTTCCAGGTGGGCGCGGCCCCGCCCGGAACCTCGACGGCCTCCTCCGGAACCTCGACGGCGTCCTCCGGCGGCGCGGCGTCCCAGTCCGTGTGGCTGGTCGGCACCGATCAGTCCGACACCGGTCCGGTCATCATGCGCTGGGACGGCACCGCCTGGAAGAAACAGTCGTTTACCTCGCCATAACCGGCGCCAGGTACCTCGCCATAACTGGTGCCGGAGTCGCTTGAACTTGCGGCGGAGCGCGAGGCTGCCGACCCCGGCGAGCACGGCCGCTCCCCCGGCTCCGAACAGCAGGCCGTCCTGCAGGCCCGCGGTGCCGCCACCCCCCGTCTGCGGCGCGGCCGGGTACGACGGCGAATGGGACGCGCCCGGTGCCGTAGTGGCCGACGGCGAGGATGCGGATTGCGTGGCCGAGGCAGAGGCCGAGGCCGACGGTGCCTTGCCGGACTTGGACGAGCCCGGGGCGCTCGCGGGGCGCGACGAGGATGAGGATGAGGCAGACTTCGAGGACGCGGAGCCTCCGCCACCCCGCCCGGACGCGGACGACGCGGATGACACGGACGACGCGGACGACGCGGATGACACGGACGACGAGGAGATCGACGGCTGCGGTTTCGACGACGATGGCGCACTTGAGCAGGCCGTGACGACGGTCGCGACGCAAACTGCCAAGGTGGCAGTGCCAGCGGCGGTCCTCGCCGTTTTGACCGCGGCACCGACCAGGACTGCGCGCACCTTCATTAAAATCCTCCGGATTACCTTGCTAGCCATGTGATCACGGTGCCAGCACCTCCAATGGCGTGTTCCCCATTTCACCATTAGGCTACGCGAGTAGCACCTGCTGCGGTAGATAGCGGGAAGGAATGGCATTGGGCGATGCGACTTGGCGCCGCGTGGCTGGCCTGCGAGTGGTCATGTCGTGGCCGGACACCGGCTTCTCCTCCCCGCCTCCGCTCCCGCCGCCCGGCACGAAGCGCGCCCGGTTCTTCGGGATCGTCGGCGCTGCGATGCTACTCGGCGGCGCCATCACGATAGGCGTCGCCACGCTCTCCCAGCAGCACGCGCCGCAGCCTTCCGCCGCCGCGGCCGGCAACGCCACAGCTGGCAACGCCACGTCCGGCAACTCCGCGACCGGCAACGCCACGGCCCGCAACGCCACGTCCGGCAACTCCAACGCGGGCACCGCGAACGCGCATCGCGAGCCATCGCTGCGGCGTTCGACGCCCGTCTCCATCAGCGTCCCCTCCATCGGCGTACATTCGAAATTGCTTCACCTAGGGCTAAATTCCGATGGCACAATTCAGGTACCAGCGCTGCCCGCGAAGGCGAACCTGGCCGCGTGGTACAAGCATTCGGCCACGCCCGGTCAGATCGGAACATCCGTCATCGAGGGCCACGTTGACAGTTATGCCGGCCCCGCCGTCTTTTTCCGTTTGGGCGCGCTGCGCCCTGGGGACACTATAGATGTCACTTTGGCCGACGGTGTTACCGCGATTTTCCGGGTAACCGGGGTCCGCGAGTACCCGAAGGTACATTTTCCCGCCAGGGCAATTTACGGCACGACCAATTATGCGGCGCTCCGGCTTATTACCTGCGGCGGGACCTTCGACTACGCCACCGGCCACTACCTCAGCTCCACCGTCGTGTTCGCGTCACTGGCCGGGCACCGGACGCCTGACCAGGCCCAGGCCGACCGCGGCTAGGATCCGGACGTGGCCACGGCCTGGTGGTTGAAGAACGCCCAGATGACCTGCGCGGCGGCCGGCTGAGTGGAACTAGCCTGCGGGAAGCCGTGCCCGCCAGACGCGTAGACGGCGAACCCGACCCGGGTCCCGTTCGCGCAGCCGCTCCACACCGTGTACTGCAGCGTCGTGCCCGGCCGCGAGATGCCGCCGACCCCTCTGCACCCGTCCGCCGCGCGCAATCGCGCGACCTGCACGACGGCGGGCGGCGTCTCATGGCCCTTGTCGCCGGGCAGGTAGGGCACCGCGTAATCGTTCTGGGCGGCGACCTGCAGCACGGTCTGCGGATCTGTGACGTTGCAGCCCGGCAACGGATCCGCCTTCACGATCGCGACCTGGTCGAACACGCCGGGGTCGGTGCACTCCATCCGGTACGCCATCCGGCCCCCGTTGCTGTACCCGACGACGTCCAGCTGCCGCTTCCGGTCGGGGTCGATCCGCGCGGCCAGCGCCTTGATGAACGCGATATCGTTCACGCCCGCCGCGGAGGCCTTGCCGCAGCAGCCGACGGCATTCCACGACCTGTGCCAGCCGACCGGGTACACCAGCTCGGCCATGTCGTGGTTGACGTACGGCACCAGCTGGTCCCGGTTGATCTCGTCGTTCACGGTTGCCGCGATCCCGCCGAGCACGACGATGATCGGCGCGGACTTGGGCAGCGGCGCGACCGGGACGATCGTCTCGTAGCTGCGGGTCATCCCGCCGGCCTGCATGGAATACGTGTTAGTGACCGACTGCCGCTCGGTTGCCTGCAGGATGCTCCCGCCCGCGAACACGGTCCCGATCGCCAGCGCGACGACAAGGAGGATCCGCGTGAGCCTGCGGTCCAAGCGGACCTTCATGACCGTTCGCTCCCCGCGGGAGAGCCACCCTTACCGGAAGAGCCGGAAGAGCCGGAAGAGCCAGAGGAGCCGGAGGAACGGGAAGGCCGGGATGGCCGGTACTCGCGGCCGGTAAGCGCCAGGCTGAGCGGTGTCCGCCGGGCGGCCCCCGCGATCATCCAGGCACTCGCGTAGACGACCGGCACGAACAACCCGAGCAGCGCCAGCGGCTCCAGCACCGGCCCGGAGGACCGGACCGCATCCAGGAAGCCGCACGAGGCCGCCAGCCACAGCACGAACTGCAGCACCAGCGGGTGAGAAAGGAAGATCCCGAACGAGCTGTCCGACCCGGCCGAGAAGAACTTCCTGCCCGGCGCGCCGCGATCGGTCCACAGCAGGCCGACCGCCAGCAGCGCGAGAGCGAAGCACGACGTCTCGAGCACCATGACGGGCTGGAAGACCGTGCTCGCGTCGACCGGTGCCGCACCCCCGGCATAAACCTGCACGAGATATACTCCGACGCCCGCGACAACACCGAAGGCGGCGGTGAGGATCACAGTCATGGCGCTAGCGTACCGTCGCACTACCTCGCAGATGCGCTCAAAATGCCAGCCCGCGAGCGCGCCGCCGATGACGTACAGTACGTAGCTGTCCACCCAGAGCGCGGAGGTGGCGCTGGTCAGCCAGTTGCCGACCGGGCCGTTGCCCCACAGGTCATGCTGGATGGCCACGTTCAGCGCGAGCTGGTAGGCGAGCGCCACCCCGAACACCCAGCCGTGGTGCCCGGCGGTCTTCCTGAGCAGCCAGCGGATCAGCGGGAACAGCGCGTACACCTGCATGGTGACGAGCAGGAAGTACAGGTGGTAGCGGGCGCCCGCGTCGAGCAGGTCGTGCCCGTAGTTCCCGAGCACCGTCAGCACCGGACCGCTCCTGGCGTGCCTGTCGGCCAGGAAGTAGATGGTGGTCCACGCCACGTACGCGGGGAGCATCAGCGCGTACCGGCGACGCCAGAACTTCGGCCAGCTCACGTTCTGGCGGTGACCGTAGTTGTACGCCAGGACCAGCGCGGTGAGGATGAAGAACAGCTCCCGGCTGGTGTGGAAGACGGTGATGGCCGCGCCGAGCGTCACCGTCACCGCGGCGCCACCGTTGGAGAGAGTGTGCACTCCCACCACGAACGCCATGATGCACAGCCGGATCAGGTCGAACGCGATGATGTGCGGGCGGCGCTTCGCCGCGGGCGCGGGATCGGGAGACCGCGGCTGGGCGTCGGTGCCGGCTTGCGACAACGTCGCACTCACGACCGCACCGCCCCCGGAACCTCACGGGTCGCCGCCAGGTCCTTCAGCTGGCGCCGGGCGATCTTGCCGGTCGCCCCCAGCGGCATCTCGTCCACGACGAAGTACTCCTTCGGCTGCTTGTGCCGGGGCAGGCCCGCCACGCACGCGGCGTGCAGCGACGCCTTCAGGTCCTCCGCCGGGAACTCACCGGACGCCGGCAGGATCCACGCTACCGGCACCTCGCCGAGGACGTCGTCGGGCGCGCCGACCACGACCGCGGACCGCACGCCGGGCTGGGCGATCAGGTGCTCCTCGATCTCCCGCGGGTAGATCTTCTCGCCGCCCCGGTTGATCACGTCGTCGGACCGGCCGGCGAGGAACAGGTAACCGTCGGCGTCCAGGTAGCCGAGGTCGCTGGTGTCCAGCCACCCGTCGGGCGAGATCACGCCGGGCCGCCCGCCGGACGCGTAGGCGGTGATCACCCCGGCGCCGCGGATCTGCACCCGGCCGACCTCCGACGGGCCGCATTCGGTGATCGTCCCCGTCTCCGAGACGGTCACCACGCGCACCTCGGTCCCGGCCGGCTTCCCGGACGATCCCGGCTTGCGTACCCCGTCCACCGGGTTGGCGGTGATCATGCTGGCCGCCTCGGTCATCCCGTAGGTCTCCACGATCGGGATGCCGAACGCCTCCTCGAACCGCTCCAGCGCCGCCCGCGGCAGCGGCGCGGACGCCGAGCGCACGAACCGGACTCCGCCCCCGGAGCCCATCGCCGAGACGGCGTCCCGCGGGTCGTCCATGGCGAGGATCGAGATGATCGCGGGCACCGCGTTGATCCAGCTGATCCGCAGCCGGGCGATCATCTCCCAGAAGCCGCGACGGCTGAACTTCCGGTCGATGGCGAGGTACGCGCCCGCGCACAGCGTGGAAAGGAGCCCGACGACCTCGGCGTTGACGTGGAACAGCGGCAGCGGGCAGTACCCTCGGTCATCGCCACCGAGCCCGTGGCACCGGACCACGCTGGACGCGACGTGCGCGAGCTGCGCCTCGCTCAGCAGGATCCCCTTGGGAGTGCCGGTAGTGCCGCTGGTGCACAGGTAGATCCCGCCGCTGTACCCCTCGGTACCTGGCACGAGCTGGTCACCGGGCTGGTCGTCGCCCGCGGGCTCGGGACGCAGGATGGGCATGTCTATACCGAACGGATCGTCGGCGACTGCCGCCGCGGGCCGTGCCACGTCCAGTACACGGGCAAGGTCGGCGGCCGGGGCACCCGGATCGAGGGGCACCACGACGCGGCCGGCGCCTATCAGCGCCACCAGCGCGGTGGCGTACTCGAGCGGGTCGGCGAGCCGGACCGCGACCGGCGTGCCCGGTGGCAGGCCGGCCTCGTCCAGCCGGCGACTCCAGGCCGCGGCGCCCGCGCGCAGCCCGGCATAGGTAAGAGTTCTTTCCCCCCGCGTTTCCTGCAGGTAGACGGCCTCCCCCTGACACGCCGCCTGCTTGTCAATCCATTCGCTAATCAAGGTAACGGATCCGTTCCGGTCGGTTAGTACATCATCCGAGGGTCGTTGTAGTGCTTGAACTCGAGCAGGTTGCCGGACGGATCCTGAAGCACGAAGGTCCGGTGCTCCTCGACCAAGCCACCGAAGCGCGTGGTCACTTCATGGTAGAACATGACTTTTCTTGTGATTGCGCAGGCATGAAGGGCCTCGAAGTCATCCGCGTTACGGAATGTCACTCCGAAGTGACGGGGGTACAGCGACTTCGGCTCGGCCGGCTCCATGTCGGTGAGATGGCACACTACCTGGTCCCCGAAGAAATCGAGGGTGATCCGGTCGTGGTACCGGCGGGCCAGCTTGCAGCCCAGCTGGGTCACGTAGAAATCCTGCGCCTCGTCCAGGTCGTGCACCGGGATGGCCACGTGGAAGACGTCGTGCGTGGTACGCATCGTATGGGGGCTCCTTCTACCGCTCCTGTTGCTGTTATCAGTGTCGTCGTCCCGCCCGACCCTGTTGCTGTTATCACCCGCCCTGTTCGCTCGGCCTCGCTCGCCGACCCGGTTCACTCGAACACGGTGAGCGTGTCCGACCGCAGGCCAAGCCGCAGGGTTTCCAGGCCGATGACGCCATCCGCCGGGACGTTGCCGAGGTTGACATCGGAGCCGAGCCGACTGATCAGGTAGGTCTGCAGCGCGGTGTTGGGTGCCTCCCACAGCAGCACATCCCCGGAAACCCCGGAGTGCATCACGTCCTCGACGAGCCCGAAGCGCAGTTCGCCGTCAGGTCGGCAAATGCCTGACTTACCGCTTTCTCTGGCCTCCATGGTAACAAGAGACGCTCCCGCCTCAAGATCCTCATTGATGCACTCGACCCAGGCGCTCGGCGGCAGCTGCTGGGAGCGGTCGGAGTCCTTGAAGCCGACCTCTGACACCACGGTGAAGTCGGTGGCGAGCTTGCGGATGTAACCGGCCTTCTCGGTGTTCGAGATGTCGATCGTGCCGTTGGAGACCTCCACGTGGGTACACCCGAAGCGGGCGCAGAACCGCCGGTAGTCGTCGAGCCGGCCCTGGAGCACGAACTTCTCCATCAGCGTGCCGCCGAAGTAGAAGCTGATCCCGCGCTCGTCGAGCACGCTGACCTTCTCTTCCAGGCAGCTGGTGATCACCGAGGTTCCCCAGCCGAACTTCACGAAATCGATGTACTCGCCGCCCAGCGCGATCAGGTCGGCGAAGTACCGCGGCGGGATCCCGCCGTCGATCACCATCGTGAGGCCTGTCGTCCGTGGCCGCGCGGCCCGCGGGGGCAGCGTCAGCGCGGTCTGATTCATCGCTCTCCTTCGCGTGTCGTGACGTCAAAGCCCGGAAATTCCAGGACGGTGGCGTTCGCGAGCGGCGCCCAGTCCATCTGCTCCACCGGCACGCCGGACAGGTAGGCGCGCAGCACGCGCAGCGTGCCGCCGTGCGCCACCACGACAACATCAGCGCCTGGCGCTGCGCCCGCGTCACTAGCCAACTCGTCGCAGAATGCGGCGGCGCGCCGGTACAGGTCGCGTACCGACTCACCGCCCTCGGGGCGGGTATCCGGGTCCACCAGCAGGCCCGCCTTGAGGTCAAGGCCGGTAACCGCCGGGCCGTTGCCGGCCGCGTGCCTCCCCTCCAGCACCCCCAGGTTCCGCTCGCGCAGCCGGGCATCCAGCACCACCGGGATCCCGACGGCAGCCGCCAGCGGGGCGGCCGTCTGCTGGGCCCGGCGCAGGTCGCTAGCATAGATCGCCCGGACATTCAGCCCGGCGAACCGCTCCGCGACCTCCGCGGCCTGGCGCAAGCCACGCTCGGTGAGCTCGGCTTCGTCGTTGTGCCCCTGGGTGAGGCCAAGCGTGTTCCAGGTGCTCTCTCCGTGGCGAACCAGCCAGAGGGTCCGGAGGGGGGTCCGGGGCGCACGGTCGCCCGTCACGGAAGTGCTGGTGGGGGGCATGCCAGGTAGGGTTGCGTCCGATTGTGAAAGAACAGTGAAAATGTAAACTCCTCAAGAGAACCCTAAGGACACGACCAGCGCGCTCTGATTCACTGATGCCTATGAAACCGAGGCTCCTCGTCGTAGATGACGATCCGGACGTCCGCGACTCCTTGCGACGTGCCCTCGGTTACGCCGGCTTCATCGTGGATACGGCGCCCAACGGGGCCGACGCGATCTCCGCGCTGGCCCGCAACCCGGTGGACCTGGTCATCATGGACGTGCTGATGCCGATGATGAACGGCCTCGAGGCCTGCCGGGCGCTGCGCGGCAAGGGAAACGACACGCCCGTCCTGGTGCTGACGGCCCGGGACAGCATTGACGACCGGGTCCTGGGCCTGGACGCCGGCGCGGACGACTACCTGGTCAAGCCGTTCGCCACGCGCGAGCTGCTGGCCCGGGTTCGCGCGCTACTGCGCCGCACCCAGCCCTGCCGCGATGTCATCGGCTACGCCGACCTCACCCTCGATCTCAGCAACCACACCGTGACCAGGGACGGCACCCCGGTCAGCCTCACCAGGACCGAGTTCGCGCTACTCGAGCTGCTGACCCGCAACGCCGAGCAGGTTCTCAGCTACGACCTGATCACGGACCGGGTGTGGGGGTACGGGGAGGCGCCGACCTCCAACGGGCTTACCGTCTTCGTCGGCCTGCTGCGCCGGAAGCTGGAGGAAAGCGGGCGCAGCCGCCTGGTGCACAACGTCCGGGGCGTCGGTTACGTGCTGCGGACCGCGACATGATGGCCGGACTCGGCGTCCTGTCGCCCGTGGTCGCCCGCGCCATCCGGCGGGCGGGCGCGCGGCGACCGCGACTCACCCTGCTCAGTCGCTTCACCCTGGTCGCGGCCGGGGCGGTGGCCGTGACCGCGCTGGCCATCACCACGGTGGCCTACCTGACGCTGCGCAACGACCTGGAGAACCAGCTGCACGCCGACCTGGTCAACCGCGCCGCGGCCGTGAAGCACCAGGCCAGGCAGTTCCACGGGCACGTCCCGTACGGCTGGGTGCCGGAGCGCGACACCCGGTTCGGCAACTCCACCCCGTACACGCAGGTGATCACGTCAGTGGGTACCGTCTGGACGAGGCCGTCCCGCAACCTGGGGTTCCTGATCCCGGACGCCAACGCGGTCGCCGTCGCGGCCGGCAGCCGGCCCGCCTACTACCAGGACACCCGGGTGGATGGCGTGCGGGCCGCCGTTCTCACCACGCCGCTGGACCCCTCGGAGGGACTGGCGCTGCAGATCGCCGAGCCGCTGGGCACGACCGACGCGGAGGTCGCCACCGTCGGCGCGGTGCTGGGGGTGCTGAGCCTCATCGGCGTCGCGCTCGCCGCGCTGCTCGGCCTGGCCGTCGCCAGGACCGGCCTCGCCCCGGTGGCCCGGCTAGCCGCCGTCGCCGAGCAGGTGACGGCCACCGGCGACCCGGACCGGCACGTCGAGATAGGCCGCGGCGACGAGCTGGGCCGGCTGGCCGCGTCCTTCAACCGGATGCTGAGAGCGCTACGGCACTCACTCGCCAGCCAGCGGCAGCTGATCAGCGACGCCAGTCACGAGCTGCGCACCCCCCTCGCCAGCCTTCGGGTCAACGTCGAGCTGCTGGCCGACGACCCCGGCATGTCCCCCGAGGAGCGCAAGGAGGTTCTCGGCCGGGTCGTGGCGCAGGTCACGGAGCTCGGCGACCTCGTCTCCGATGTCACGCAGCTGGCGAGAGGCCAGCACCCTGAGGAGTCACCACGATCCGTTCGGATGGATGAGGTGACCTCGGCCGCACTCGAAGCCGCACGGCGTGACTGGCCGAACACGGAATTCCAGGTCTCGGTCGACGGCTGCACGGTCGCGGGGAGCGCCGAGCGGCTGCGGGTCGCGGTCAAGAACCTCCTGGACAACGCCGCCAAGTTCGGTCCGCCCGGCGGGCCGGTCGAGGTGCGCCTGCGCGGCGGCGAGCTGACCGTGCGCGACCACGGGCCGGGGATCGCCCCCGAGGACGCGCCGCACGTCTTCGACCGTTTCTACCGGGCGCTGTCCGCACGCTCGGTGCCCGGCTCCGGGCTCGGGTTGTCGCTGGTCAGCGACGTGGCCCGCAGCCACGGCGGCACCGTCGAGGCACTCCCCGCCCTCGGCGGCGGCACCCTCATGCGCTTGACCCTGCCAACCTATTGACCTCGCGTCAACGGCGCGTTGCTACGGCTGGGGCCGTAGCAACGGCACTTTCACCTGGGCGTACCCGCGATATATAAGCACATGATATAAATGGATCATGGGAGATCCAGACGGGGTACCGGTCCCCGACGAACTGGCCGACGGGCTCGGGGGGGTCCTGGAGCACGTCGTCACGCTGTTCCGGTCGCTGAACGCGGCCAACCCCTTGTCCCGGTCCGCCTCCGGCGCCCTCGGCGCCCTGGAGCGCAACGGCCCGACCCGGCTCACCACCCTGGCCGCGCGTGACGGCGTCACCCAGCCCGCGATGACCCAGCTAGTCAGCCGGCTGGAGGGGACGGGACTGGTCCGCCGGGAGCCCGATCCCGACGACGGGCGCGTCGTCCGGGTGGTCATCACCGACAACGGCCTGGCGATGCTCGCCGCTCGCCGCGCTGAGCGCACCGAGCGGCTGGCCGCGCTGCTGTCCCGGATCGGCCCCGCGCACCGCGCGGCCCTCGCCGCCGCGCTGCCCGCCCTGGAGGCGCTATACGAGGCGCACGCCGACAGTCAGGTCCCGGCCTGACCCGCATAACCGCACAGGCACGTCAATGAGGAACCTGCCCATGAGTGGCCCCCGCCCTGGCGTAACCGCCAGCCCGTTCAAGCAGCCCAAGGCCGTCTTCGCGGTCGCCTTCGCCTGCGTCGTCTCATTCATGGGCATCGGCCTGGTCGACCCGATCCTGCCAGCGATCTCCAGCGAACTGCACGCCTCGCCCAGCGAGGTCACCCTGCTGTTCACCTCGTACCTGGTGGTCACGGCGGTCGCGATGCTGATCACGAACTGGGTGTCCAGCCGGATCGGCGCCAAGAAGACGCTGATAACGGGCCTCATCCTGATCGTGGTCTTCGCGGGCCTCGCCGGGTCGTCGGCGTCGGTCGGCGACATCATCTGGTTCCGTGGCGGCTGGGGCATCGGGAACGCGCTGTTCATCGCCACCTCGCTCGCCGTCATCGTCGCGTCGGCTTCCGGCGGCATGGCGGGCGCCATCGTCCTGTACGAGACCGCGCTCGGGCTCGGCATCGCGGTCGGCCCGCTGCTCGGCGGGTCGCTTGGCTCGGTTAGCTGGCGAGGCCCGTTCTACGGCGTGTCCGCGCTGATGGCCATCGCGCTGATCGCCACGATCACGCTCGTCGAGAACCTCCCGAAGCCTCCGAAGAAGACCAGCCTGGCCGCCCCGTTCAAGGCGCTGCGCCACCGGGGGCTGCTGACCATGTCGCTCACCGCGCTCTGCTACAACTGGGGCTTCTTCACCGTGCTGGGCTACGCCCCGTTCCCGATGGGGCTTAAGCCCATCCAACTGGGCCTGGTGTTCTTCGGGTGGGGCGTCCTCGTCGCGATCTTCGCGGTGTTCGGCGCGCCGCGACTGCAGGCCCGGCTCGGAATCGCGAAGACGATGTACATCAACCTGTTCCTGTTCGCGCTGTGCATCGGCGGCATCGCCGTCTGGACCCTCGACAAGCCCGCGCTGATCGCCTTCACGATCCTCACCGGCATCTTCATCGGCGTGAACAACACGATCACCACCCAGGCCGTGATGACCGTCTCGCCGGTGGAGCGCCCGGTCGCGTCCGCCGCCTACAGTTTCGTCCGGTTCATCGGCGGCGGCCTCGCCCCGTACGCCGCGGGGCGGCTGGTGCTCGCCGCCGGCATCCACTTCCCGTTCTACATCGCCGCCGGCGCCGTGCTGCTCGGCATGGCCGTCCTGTCCACCGGCCACAAGCTGCTGGCCCAGGCCGAGCGGGCGCAGGCCGAGGCAGAGGGAGCCGGCACCGGGTCGCCGGCCCCCGCGGCGTCCACCCCAGCCCCCGCCGATTCTTCAGTTCCCGCTGCTCCCGCCGCTTCGGCTGCTCCAGCTGCCCCCGCCGCTTCAGCCGATCCCCCCGCCCCGGGGAGGCGAGGCATCGTTCCGGTCGGTTCGAATGGCGCAACCGGCATCGGCTTCATCGTCGGCGGGGCGATCCTCGCCGCGATTGACGACTCTCCCGGCGCCAGCCTGGTGACCGGCACGGCGGCGCGGCTGGCCGCCGGCACAGGCCGCGTGGTCCACGTGGTCCACGCGGCCGAGAGCGGCGTCACGGGCGCCGACGGCGAGACTGACGGCGTGGCGCTGGACCCAGCGCGGGCCGTGGTCCGCGACCACCTAGACCGGCTCGCCGCCAGTGGCGTCCCCGCCGAGGGCCACGTCCTCGTGCACGCCCGGGACCACGGCGCGGCGGGGCGGCTGCTCGGCGAGTACGCCAACGACGCCGGCGCGACGACGATCATCGTCGGCGCGCCGGCCCGCGCGGAACTCCGCCGCCACGCCAAGGGCCGGATCCTCGTCGTGGACCCCACCCCCACCCGCGCCTAGCCCCGCCGGCACCTCGAAGCGAAGATCTTGGAGGATTTCCAGTAGCGGAGTACTGGTTCCACGCCAAGATCTTCGGTTAAAACGTTACAGGTGAGCGCGGAGGAAGGCGACCGAGGGCGGTTCCTGCTCGGTGAAGAAGGGACCGGTGTGACAGCCCTTGCCGAACTCCGTGACCGCGCCGTGCGGCAGTTTCCTCGCGAGCGCCTGCACTCCGGGGTAGAACGGGTCGTCATAACCGGCGGCGACGCGGACCGGGATCCCGGCCAGCGCGGACGCGTGGGTGACCGCGTCGTCGGCGGCAAAGTCGGCCGCCGATGCGTACGCTTCGGCATTCACGGCCTTCGCCTGGGTGTAGCTCGTCCAGACCGCCGGGCTGATCGCGGCCACGGCCCCGATCAGCTCCGGGTGCTTCTCGGCCAGCAGTAGCGCGCCATACCCGCCCATCGAGATCCCCATCGCGCCGATCCTGCGCGGCCCCCTGCCCAGCCCGCGCCGCTGGCACATCGGGATCAGCTCGCCGGTCAGCATTCCCATCGGGTTGTCGCCGGGATGAGGGTTCCAGTAACCCCTGCCGCCGTCCACGGTGACCATGGCTACCGGCTTCGGCTGTGCCTTCGCCCCGTGACCGCCCGAGGTCCCGGGATCGCGCAAGGCCACCGCCTGGGCCGGCTTCAGGCTGGTGAGCGCCGACTTGTGGTTCCCGCCCTCGCCGTGCAGCATGACCACCAGCGGCAGTTCGTCCCCCGGCCCATGGCCTGGCGGGTACCCGATGGTATAACCGACAGCCCGCCTCCTGGCGGCCGAGTAAAACGTGCCGGATATTTCCTGACCTGGGGTGCCGTAATACGCGAAGGCTGGCGACGAGACGTCGCACGCGCCGTCGATGTCGTCGAGCACGCTCTTGCCGGGGATCACCTCGTGATCGGCCAGCTCCGCGCCGACGGCGCCCACGGCGACCACGCCGATGGCAGAAGCGAGAAGAGCACGGAGCACGAGGCGGCGATGAGGGGTCATCACGGAAGGCTAGCGCGGCGTGCATCGCCTGAACTACTAGCTTTACCTGAACTACTGACGCCTACAATCGTTTGCAGGAGCTGATAAGCGTCAGGCATTCAGGTAAAGACAGGAATCCAGGTAAAGCTGAACCGGGCGCAGCTCCCTCCCCCAGGTAGCTGGCCAGGATCAGGTCCGGGTTCGCGCGCAGCTCCGCGCTCGGCCCGGACGCCGAGATCGCCCCGTGCGACAGCACGTAGCCCCGGTCGGCCACCTCCAGCGCCAGCTCCACGTGCTGCTCGACCAGCAGCACCCCGCAGCCGCTGTCCTTCGCGTATCCGCGCACCACCGGCAGCAGCCGTTCCACGATGATCGGCGCCAGCCCCAGGCTGAGCTCGTCGATCAGCAGCAGCCGCGGCCTGCGGGCCAGGGCGCGGCCCACCGCCAGCATCTGCTGCTCGCCACCGGACAGCAGGCCGGCCCGCCGCCCGCGCAGCTCCTCGAGCGCCGGGAAGTACCGGTAGGCCGCCGCCGCGTCGAGGCGCTCGCCGCGGTGCCGGAGCCGGAAGTGCTCGGCCACCGTCAGGCCGAAGAACACGCCCCTCCCCTCGGGCACGTGCGCGATGCCGCGCCGGGCGCGGGCGTCGGGCGAGGCTCCCGAAAGGGGAGCGCCCGCGAAGGCGACGGACCCGGCCATCGGCGCCAGGACGCCGCAGATCGTGCGCAGCGTCGTGGTCTTCCCGGCCCCGTTCGCGCCGAGCAGCGCGACCACCTCCCCGGGGGCCACGGTCAGGCTCACGTCGCGCAGCACCGGGGCACCGTGGTACCCGGCGGTCAGCCCCGACAGCTCCAGCACCGGCCCGGTCACGAGGAACCGCCTCCCCCTCCGGCAGCACCGCCCCTGGCGGCGGCGCCCTCTCCCCCGGAGGCTCCCCCGGCCACGCCCGCTGCCCCGGCGGCGGCGCCCGACCGGCCCAGGTAGGCAGACACAACCAATTTGTCCGAACGGATCTGCGCGGCTGTTCCCGTTGCCAGCACCTTGCCCGAGTCGAGCACCACCACCCGGTCGCAGCTGCCCAGCACCAGGCCCATGTCGTGATCGACGAGCAGGATCGCGGTGCCGTCGGCGGCCAGGCCGGGCAGCAGCCCCGCCAGCTCCGCGCTCTGCGCCGCGTCCAGGCCCGCGCCCGGCTCGTCCAGGCACAGTAGCTTCGGCCGGGCCGCCAGGGCGCAGCCGATCCC
>JAFMRC010000013.1 GCA_017354375.1 Nocardiopsaceae bacterium
AACCCATCCTGGCACGGAAGTCACGCACCAAACCGGACAAGCGCAAATAAATAAACGACGAGTCCCCGCGCTCACATATCCTCCACGCGGAGCCCTTCCAGCCCAGCGCGCCCCGCACAGCGCGCCCCCGCGACCCGGATATACCACCACAGAACCTGACATGAGCCCCGCCCCCGAAACCTGCATACCCCCAGCATCTACACCCCCCGCCGAGGCGATCGACCGGCTGCTCGACGAGGGGCCATCCCTCGGGAGGCCGCTGGCCGACCGGATCGCCGGGTCCCGGCTGCATAACCTGAAGGAGCTGAGGCCGGGGTCGAGTGGCGCGAGCGAGGTGCGGATCTTGTTCATCTTCGACCCGGTCCGCAATGCGGTGCTGCTCGTCGCGGGCGACAAGTCCGGGCGGTGGAAGGAATAGTACGCCGAGGCCATCCCGGCGGCGGAAGCGCTGTACGAGGCATACCTGGAGGGACAGCGATGAGCGAGGAGCCTGAGTTCTTCTCCTACACCCGCGAGGAGTTCCTGGACGAGTTCGTCCACCCCGACGACCGCCCCGCCCTGGAGGAGGCACACCACAAGCGGGTCCTGGCGATCCGCGCCGAGTACCTGACCGAGATGCGCAGGCGAGCCGACCTCACCCAGGCCGAGGTCGCCGAGGCCATGGGCGTGTCCCAGCAGCGCGTCTCCGCCATCGAGAACGGCTCCGTCGCCGAGCTGTCCACCCTGGCCGACTACATCCGCTCCCTCGGCGGCGAGCTCAAGGTCATCGCCGACTTCGGCGACACCTGGCAGCGCGTCGCCTGACCGGCGCGCAGACCTGAAGACATGGCCCGACGAGCGGGGAAGTTAAGGTCATCCGGCGCGCTGCTGGATGCGGTCGCCCGGATCCGGCCGGAGATAACCGCCTTCTTCGGCTGCCTGTACTATGCCGCGCTCCGCCCGGAGGAAGCCGTCGTGCTGGCCAGGCCAAAGACATGATCGGCGACGAATGAAACTTCACCACGTATTCGCCGCCACCAGCCGTAGAGAGCTGGTCATCACCGGGCACAGCCGGGCATCCAAGCGAAGACCCCTCGACCACATACAAGCTGGTCAAGGGACCGTTTGGGCTGGTGGTGGCAGGTCCAGGGTTCGAACCTGGGTAGGCGAAGCCGACGGTTTTACAGACCGCTCCCTTTGGCCACTCGGGCAACCTGCCAAGTCGCTGCCGTGAAGGGCAGCAGAGAGAAGAATAGCGGACATCGCGACCAGTTGCGACGCGGACGGGCCAGCAAGTCCGCTCGCCCCGTGCGAGGTGCCTTACGGGCGCGGGCGCCCTCCGGCGCCTTACGCCACATCCGGTGCGACGGAAGGCACCATACCCGTCTAGTCTTGGCCCATGCCTGCCGAGTCCAGTTTTGACATTGTGAGCAAGATCGACCGCCAGGAGGCGGACAACGCGCTTAACCAGGCGGCCAAGGAGATCGGGAACCGGTTTGACTTCCGCGGCACCGGCGCGTCCATCGCATGGTCGGGCGAGAGCGGCGTGGAGATCCGCGCCAACAGCGAGGAGCGCGCGAAAGCCGTCCTGGACGTCTTCAAGGAGAGGCTCGTCAAGCGCGGCGTCTCTCTCAAGCACCTAGACGTGCCCGACCCCAAGCCGTCGGGCAAGGAATACCGAATCCCCGTCGCGCTGAAAGAGGGCATTTCCCAGGAGAACGCGAAGAAGGTCTCAAAGATCATTCGCGACGAGGGGCCAAAGGGCGTCAGGGCGCAAGTCCAGGGTGAGGAACTCCGGGTGTCGTCCAAGAAGAAGGACGACCTGCAGGCCGTGATCAGCCTGCTGAAGTCGAAGGACTTCGACTTCGCGCTGCAGTTCACCAACTACAGGTGACGGGCCCGGGCACCCAGCCCCAACTCTGGACACCCAGCCCTGACACCCGATCTACTGCGTTAGTAGCCGTTCGGCTCCTTCTTGCTGTGCGAGTGGCTGTTGTTGTTCGAGCCCGAATGGCTCGGTCCGCACCCGGTCGCGGCCAGCGCCGCGGCGGCCAGCGCGACGACGGCGAGAGCCTTCCGGGACCAGGCCGCCGCCGACCGGGAGTGGATGGTGGAACGCATTGTCGTGCTCCTTTCTGGGGATCAGCTCTGCTGGGGTCACAGCCAGGCTAGGGTGCCGCAGGCAGGCTCACCCGCGGCGCCCTAGCCGGTCGCGTGACGAGGCTACGTGGCCGGGAAGACCTTCGAGGTCCCGATCACGTGCCCCTTCGCGTCCAGCGCCTGCAGCCGGAAGTCCTGGTAGCTCTTCCCCACCGGAATGGCCGTCTCGAAGCCTGACTTAGCCGTGGTCTTCACCGCGGCGAGATGGCTCGCGTCCGGCCCGGCCAGGACCCGCCAGGAGGCGACCTGGGTGGCGCCGTTCCAGCTCGCGTACACAGTAGCCGAACTCCCGTGCCGCCGGGCCGCCCCGCTGGGCGGGGTCAGCGGCAGCCCGGTCCAGTGACTGATCTGGATCGCCCGGTAGCTCTGATTCGACCCCGGGAGGATGCCGTCCATGAGCAGCTTGCCCGACTTGCTGTACTCCGAGAAGTACGGCGTGGAGCCCCAGCCGACGAACTCGTTGCCGTTCGGCAGGTGCTCGTCGCTGCCCATGTAGGCGGCTTCGACACCGTCGTGCTTGACCTGGCTTTCCAGGGAAGCGGTGCCGCTGGCCCGGTTGAGGTGCAGGGTCAATCCCCGGGAGGTCCCGTTCGGGGGAAGGAACGTGTCCGAGCCGACGATCTGGCAGCATGCGTCGTCGAACATGCTGATCCGGTTACCGGGCAGCATCGACACGTCATGCTGCCACTCGAACGACGCTCCCTTCCCGAACTTGAACGTGGAGTGCTTGCCGCCGAGGGTCCACTGGATCGCGCCGGTCTTGGTGTTGATCAGGTAGGCGGCCCAGGTGTTGCGCATCGACACGAGGAGGGTGTTCGGGCCGACCACGTCGATGGAGTTGACGTGGTAGACGTCCCACGGGAAGCCGTTGGACGGCGGGTTCGCGTAGGAGTCGGTGACCGGGATGTGCTTGAGCGCGTCCCATGTATGCAGCAGCTTGCCGCTGCGTAGGTCGTACTCCTGCACCGCCGAGTCGGTGATCGCGCCGTCTACCGAGCCGCCGTAGCGGGCCAGGTTCATCGGCATGTCCTTGTTCGCGGTCACCCACGCGTCGTGACCCTTGATCACCAGCGTGTGCATCGTCGGGATCCAGCCGTCGGCGCCCTTCAGGGTCGCGATCGTCTGGTAGTGCTGGTTGACGATGACGAACTCACCGCTGTTGGTCGCGCCGGTCCTGGTGACGACCCCCTGCCACCAGGACAGGGCGGGCTTCCCCTCATAGGTCTGCTCGGCCAGGTCCGAGGCGACGACGTTCTTCGGGACCGGCCGGAACCAGACCGGCTGCATGTCGTTGCCGATCATCAGCGGGCCGCTCTGCCCGACGATCGGCGGCTTGCCCAGGTCATAGAAGTTCGACAGCAGGATGTCGCCGGGCGCCAGTTCCGACTTGCTGCCCTTCATGTCCGCGTGGATCTTGGGCGGGTGCAGCCCGGGCGCCGAGACGAAGCTGTAGGCGCCCTTGGTGGTGAAGGCGCCGATCGGGGCGCCGGAGCCACCGGCGAAGCCGAAGTCGATGCCGACGAAGGCCGCGATCACTACCAGCACCGCGGCCGGCAGCCGGAGCCGGACCCAGGCCGACTTGCCCGGCCCGGCCCCCGGTGGCAGCAGCGTGAACGTGCCCACGGCGGCCAGCAGGGCGAGGCCCGCGGCGATGAGGAACGAGACCCGGAACCCCTGGGTCAGCGCCACGGGAGTCGGCACGTTCCGCCCGATCTGGCGGCTGCTGTACCAGGTGGCGACCGAGGCGAGCACCGCGAGGCCAAGCGCGCCGCCTACCTGCCGGGAGGTGTTCACCAGGCCGGAGGCGAGGCCTGCCTGCTGGTGCCCGGCAAGCTGGGTGGCGGCGATCGTGGACGGCACGACCGAAAGGCCGATGCCGGCCGTGACGAGCAGGCCGGGCAGGATCACGAACCCGACCGCGCTTCCGCTGGGGCCGATCCTGGCCAGCAGCAGCAGCCCCGCGCCCAGCATGACCAGGCCTCCGCCGAGTACCGGCCGGACCCCGAACTTGCCGACGAGCCGGCCGGCCTGCGAGGCCGAGAGCATGAGCACCAGCGCCATCGGGAAGAACGCCAGCCCGGCGTTCAGCGGAGTGAGGCCCAGCACCTGCTGCATGTACAGCGAGCTGATGTACCACATCCCGAACAGCGAGGCGCTGAACACCAGCACGACCAGGTTGGCGGAGCGGAACGCGCCGGTGACCTCCTTCAGCGGCACCAGCGGATCCTTCGCTCGCGCCTCCACCACCGGGAACAAGCCGGTCAGGACGATGCCGCCGATGATCGGGCCGAAGGCCAGCGCGGTGGTCAGGCCATAGGTGCTGGCGTTCACGATCCCGTACGCGGTCAGCATCAGCCCGGCGGTCAGCACCAGCGCGCCGAGGAGGTCGAACCGCGCGCCGACCTTGGTCGGGCGGTCGGCGATCACCAGGATGGCGATGACGGCGGCGACGATCCCGATCGGCGGGTTGATCAGCAGCACCCAGCGCCAGCCGATCTCATAGGTGATGATCCCGCCGAACAGCGCGCCGGCCGCGCCGCCGACGCCGTTCATCGCGCCCCACAACCCGATCGCCCGGTGACGGGCGGGTCCTGGCGGGAACGACGAGGTGATGGCCGCGAGCGATCCGGCCGCCATCAGGGCCCCGCTCAGGCCCTGGACCGCGCGCGCGATCACCAGCATTCCCTGGCTTGCCGACATGCCGCCAGCCAGGGAGGCGATCGCGAACAGGACGAGGCCCGCCGCCAGCGTGCGCCGCTGGCCGAGCTGGTCGGCCGCGCGCCCGCCCAGCATCAGGAAGCCGGCGAACACGATCGCGTAGGCGATGACCACCCACTGCAGGTTGGCCGACGAGAACCCGAGGCTGCCCTGGATCGAGGGCAGGGCCACGTTGACGATGGTCAGGTCGAGGATGACCATGAACTGCGCGACGCAGCACACGGCCAGCAGCCACCTCTGGCGTGCGTCACGGGTTCCCTCGGCTGGGCCCTGCTCACGGTCTTCGGTCCGGCGCCTGATCGCGCCGCCAAGAAAATTCATCGTAAATGGCTACTTCCGGCGTGGCTCAGCTAGTGGCTCAGCTAGAGGTTTGGCTCAGCTAACAGTCACTGGCTCAGCCAGAGGCTCAGCCAGTGACTCGAATCCAGGGACTCAGCTAGCAGCGGGCGTTTCCCGGCGCTGCTCCTGCCAGCTGACCAGGGTCGCGATGGCGGCGTCGTTCAGCAGGTCGGCGAACATCGCCGAGTCGTTCACGTGCGGCACCGGCTCCGATGGCACCGGGGTCTGCAGGAACTCGCACAGCGGCCCCCAGCCGTCGGCCGGCGACCACACTAGCAGCCGCTCCGGCGGGACGGTCCGGCGGACCTCGTCGTTGTAGTGCTCCATACCCGCGATCAGCGAGCTCTCGTCGTGGTAGCTGGACGGGCCGAGCAGGCCGCTCTTCTCCCACATCGCGGTCAGCAGGTTGCAGTAGAGAGCCCAGTCCGGGTCGAGCCGGCCCCGGGCCGAGGACAGGTCGTGCATCAGGTTGTCGCCGTAGAGCGTGGCCCAGATCGTGTCGCGCATGCTGCGCGCCCAGGACTCGCCGCTACGCACGCTGAGCAGGACCTTGGCGTCCGGGTAGACGTCCATCAGCTCCCGGTAGAAGTAGGCCCCTGGCCAGTCGACTATCGACTGGTGGCCGTCGAGGAGCCGGTCCCAGTCGGCGTTTCCCTCGAAGGCATCGGACCACAGCCGTATCGTGCTGAGGTCGGCGAAGATGTTGGCCATGTGGTAACAGGGCCCGACTCCGAGCATCTCCAGCGCTATCTTCTGCGTGAGCGTGGCCGTGCGGGGCAGGCCTGCTCCGATGAGCCTCATCCGGCTCCCCTTCCCGTTGCTTCTTGATACTTCGCTAGCATGGGCTAAAGTATGCTCTGCCCGGAGCCTTGTCCCGCCGGGATTCCGCAGGATTGATGCAGATTGTTACAGTGGCCTCTTAACATTTGTTACGGCAGTGGCCCCTTTACGTACCCTGTCGCGCACTGACAGTAACAGGTCGCCCCGACGGAGCCCGATAGAAAACGGAAACAAGCCTCCCTCGGCCCTCCCTCAGCGCCGGGCCTGGCCGGCCAGGGATTCCAGCCGCCGGACGCGCTCGCCCGTCGGCGGGTGGGTGGGGAACAGCCGCCCGAAGCCCTCGATCGAGAACGGATGGGCGATCATCAGGTGGCCGGCCGCGCCCACCAGGCCGCGGGCTGGCAGCGGCAGGTCCGTGGCCGACTCCGAGATCTTCCGCAGCGCGCTCGCCAGGGCCATCGGGTCGCCGGCCAGCAGCGCGCCGTCGAAGTCCGCCCTGAATTCACGCCCTGAGGGCGTGATCACCGCCACCAGCAGCGCCACCGCCGGCACCGGCAAGAACGAGACCAGCGCCGCCAGCCCCGCCGACCACGACGACACCAGCGTGTCCCGCCGGGACACGTGCGCCAGCTCGTGCGCCAGCACGGCCCGCAGCTCGGCCAGCGAGAGCGAGCGCAGCAACCCCTCGGTGCAGCAGACCGCGGCGGTGCGCGAACTGCAGCACACGGTCAGGATGTTCGGCTGCTGGGCAGGAGCCACGAACAGCCGCGGCACCGGCAGCCGGGCATCCCGGCATAGCTCCCGGACCAGCCCGAACAGCGCCGGATTCTCCACCTCGCTCACGGGACGGGCGCGCAGGGCAGTCAGCACCATCCGTTCGGACTGAAAATAGATAAGCCATCCGAATGCGAAGAGCAGGGCGCTGGCCAGGGCAAGTCCGGCGAGCCCGAGCCACGCGAAGCCAGCGAGCAAGACCAGGCCGCACAGCACCCCGGCCAGCGCCAATGCCCGAATACCGTAGCCGCGCACGGCCGAACCCCTCCCTCACGCATCGGCCGCGGCCGCCGGGAGCCGGAGAGAACGTCAGGCTCCAGCGGAATGCGAACCGCAGCTAGCCGGTTAACGACCATGTAGGGACGCGCGTTCCGCGGCTAGCGTGACGCTCGTTGGGGCTAGGGTTAAGGATCGCTGAGGATATCGGCGCATCAGAACCTGTCCCGCGCCTGTCCTGCTCATGCGGCCGGGCGGTTGTTACGGCCAGATAACGTGGCGGGCACCACACGCGGGACTAAGGCAACTGAATACCCTCTCGACATAGAATCAAAACGTGTCCTGCCACCTGAGGAAACCGAGGAACCCGAGGAACCCGAGGGACCGAAGGAACCCAAGGACCCGACCAACGACCCGCCCGTAGGGAAGGGGTGCTGTGCGGGGGCACCCAGCCGCGTGCGGAGGAGGCTTCAACGCTGTGACCAAGCAGGTCCAGGAGCTAGATCACGTCATTATTCGCTTCGCGGGGGACTCCGGTGACGGGATGCAGCTCACCGGGGACAGGTTCACCCAGGAGACCGCGATCTTCGGGAACGACCTGTCGACCCTCCCGAATTTCCCGGCCGAGATCCGCGCGCCCGCCGGCACGCTCCCGGGTGTCAGCAGCTTCCAGCTCCACTTCGCGGACCACGACATCCTCACCCCGGGCGACGCACCGGACGTGCTGGTCGCGATGAACCCCGCGGCGCTGGCGGCCAACCTCAAGGACCTGCCGCGCGGCGCCGACCTGATCGTCAACACCGACGAGTTCACCAAGCGCAACCTGTCGAAGGCCGGCTACGACGCGAACCCGCTCGACGACGACTCGATCGCGCAGGCCTACAGCCTGCACCCGGTGCCGCTGACCTCGCTGACCGTCAAGGCCCTCGAGGACATCGACATCACCCGGAAGGACGCCGAGCGCGCCAAGAACATGTTCGCCCTCGGACTGCTGTCCTGGCTGTACGGCCGGCCCGCCGAGGGAACGCTGGCGTTCCTCGAAGCCAAGTTCGGCAAGAAGCCAGAGGTCTACAAGGCGAACGTGACCGCCTTCCAGGCCGGCTGGAGCTACGGCGAGACTACCGAGGATTTCTCGGTCCGGTACGAGGTGAAGGCGGCCTCCCTCGCCCGGGGGAAATATCGCAATATAACGGGAAATACGGCACTTTCGTACGGCCTTATCGCCGCGTCGAAGCTGTCGAAGCTGCCGTTGTTCCTCGGCTCCTACCCGATCACCCCGGCCTCCGACGTGCTGCACGAACTCGCCAAGCACAAGCGGTTCGGCGTGCGGACGTTCCAGGCCGAGGACGAGATCGCGGCGGTCGGGTCGGCGCTGGGGGCCGCGTTCGGCGGATCCCTCGCCGTTACCACCACGAGTGGCCCCGGCATGGTGCTCAAGGCGGAGACGGTGGGCCTGGCCGTGTCGGTCGAATTGCCGCTGATCGTCTGCGACATCCAGCGGGCCGGGCCGTCCACCGGCATGCCGACGAAGACGGAGCAGGCCGACCTGCTGATGGCGCTCTTCGGCCGCAACGGGGAGTCCCCGGTACCGGTGGTCGCCGCGGCGTCGCCGTCGGACTGCTTCCACGCGGCCATCGAGGCGGCGCGGATCGCGGTCACCTACCGGACGCCGGTCGTGCTGCTGTCCGACGGGTACCTGGCAAACGGCTCCGAACCATGGCGCATTCCGGAAATTTCCTCTTTGCCGGATCTGTCGGCCGAGTTCGCCTTCACGACATCCCCCAACCCGGCGGACAACGGCGGCGGCTTCCAGCCGTTCCGCCGCGATCCGGCCACGCTCGCCCGGCCGTGGGCGATCCCCGGCACCCCGGGCCTGGAGCACCGGATCGGCGGCATCGAGAAGGCCGACGGCGCCGGGTCGATCTCCTATGACCCGGTCAACCACGACCTGATGGTCCGGACCCGCCAGGCGAAGATCGACGGCATCGCCGCGTCCATCCCCGACCTGGAGGTGGACGACCCGGACGGCGACGCCCGCGTGCTGGTGCTCGGCTGGGGCTCCACCTACGGCTCGATCGGCGCCGCGGCCCGCCGGGTCCGCCGCGCCGGGCACCCGGTCGCCCAGGCGCACCTGCGGCACCTGAACCCGTTCCCGGCCAACCTGGGCGACGTGCTCCGCCGCTACGACAAGATCCTGGTTCCCGAGATCAACCTCGGCCAGCTCGCGCTGCTGCTGCGCGGCAAGTTCCTGGTCGACGTGATCTCCTACAACCGGGTGCGCGGGCTTCCGTTCCGCGCCGCGGAGCTCGCCGAGGCAATCGAGGAAGTCATAACCCATGCCTAACACCGATATACCGAACGGATCGTCGCGACTGCGCTCGCTCACCCTGGTCCCCCACGAGTCAGGGCTGGCGACCAGGGACTTCAAGTCCGACCAGGAGGTTCGCTGGTGCCCCGGTTGCGGGGACTACGCGATCCTGGCGGCCTTCCAGTCGTTCCTGCCCTCCCTGGAGGTACCGCGGGAGAACATCGTGGTGGTCTCCGGCATCGGCTGCTCATCGCGGCTGCCGTACTACGTGAACTCCTACGGGATGCACTCCATCCACGGGCGTGCCCCCGCGATCGCGTCCGGCCTGGCCGCGTCCAGGCGGGACCTGTCGGTGTGGGTGATCACCGGCGACGGGGACGCGCTGTCGATCGGCGGCAACCACCTGATCCACGCGCTGCGCCGCAACGTGAACATCAAGATCCTGCTGTTCAACAACCGGATCTACGGGCTGACCAAGGGCCAGTACTCCCCCACCTCCGAGCGGGGCAAGGTCACGAAGTCGACGCCGTTCGGCTCGCTGGACGAGCCGTTCAACCCGGTGTCGCTGGCGCTGGGCGCCGGGGCGTCGTTCGTGGCGCGGTCGGTGGACTCCGACCGCAAGCACCTGCAGTCGGTGCTGCGGGCGGCGGCGGACCACGAGGGCGCGGCCTTCATCGAGGTCTTCCAGAACTGCCCGATCTTCAACGACGACGCGTTCGCGGGGGTGAAGCAGCCGAGCGCGCCGGGGCTGATCCGGTTGTCGCACGGCTCGCCGATCCGCTTCGGGCCGGAGGAGTCCATGGGCCTGACGCTCGGCGCCTACGGAGCGCTGGAAGCGGTGCCGGCCTCGTCGGTGCCGTCGTCGTCGCTGGTCACGCACGACGAGACGCTGGAGGATCCGTCGTACGCGTTCGCGCTGTCCCGGCTGGACAACGGCGATTTCTCGCACACCCCGATCGGCGTGTTCCGGTCGGTCGAGCGGCCATCGTACGACTCGCTGATGGCATCCCAGATCTCGGAGGCGCAAGCCGCGTCGAGCCACACCGATGGCGATGGCGACGTGGATGCCCTGGCCGCCCTCATCGCCGGCAACGACACCTGGGAAGTCGCCTAACCGATCGCCTCCCGACAGCAGCGCCGACCGGAGAGCCGTCGCGTCGCGTTCGAGCGTGGCAAGGCGCCGGTTGATCACGTCGCCGACGCCCTCGTCCCACATCCGCTGCCAGCCCCCGCCGTGAGACTCGGCGCGGTGCTTCATCAGGTGCCAGGAGCGACGGGTTCGCATGATCGCGACGTCGATGAGCCGCTCCCGGTCTGCCCGTGACATCCCGTACGCGTCGGCGAGCAGCCGGCAGCGCCGTGGCACGTCCACGTCCCGCAGCAGCGGATCGGCGTCGGCGGGGTCGCCGAGCGGCGCCCACCACATCATCATGTTGAAGACCTCATCGGCCCGGGTCGCCCATCTCGCCAGGTCGAAGTCGATCAGCGCGACCGCTTCACCGTCGCGGAAAACCACGTTCTCCGGGGTGATATCGACGTGCCCGATGAGCTCTGGCGGATAGGGCGGCGCGGGCGGTATGCCCGGCGGTTCCAGTGCTCCCGGATCATGCGCCGCACCCGGAGGCGGCACGAAGCCAGCCGCCGCGTCGTCGTAGGCGCGCACCAGCCGGGCGACCGACACCAGCCGGTCCTCGTCGGCGATCCACGCCGGGCGCGGACGCCCGGCTACCTCACCCTCGATGAAGGTGAGTACCTCGCGCCCGCGGTCATCGATTCCCAGGAACCGTGGCGCGCCGTCGAAGCCGACGCCCTCAAGGTGCTTCAGCAGCGCGTGCACCAGCGGCGAGTTCTCTCCCGCCGGCCGTCGCACGGTGTCCCCCACCCGGACGACGCCCTCGGTCACGTCCCCGCCGGGCAACGGCACCTCAAGCTCACCGCCATCGTCAGCCCACATAACCCCTCCGCGCGCCCGTTTGCGGCCCATTATTCAATCGGCGTGGAGTTTTCTTGCACTATACGTACTAAAAAACTCCACATTATGCCCGATGCCGTCCGTTTTCAGCCGAGGTTCAGGCCGACCGGGCACGACACGCCGGTCGAATGATTCGGGCAGTAGCCGCCCGGCACCTTTTCCAGGTACTGCTGGTGGTAGTCCTCGGCGTAGTAAAAGCCGGAAGCCGGGACGATCTCCGTGGTGATCTCCCCGTACCCGGCGGCGGACAGCTTCTTGCCGAACTCCGCCGCCGACTTCTCCGCCGCCGCCTTCTGGGCGTCGCCGTGGTAGAAGATCGCCGACCGGTACTGGGTGCCGACGTCGTTGCCCTGGCGCATGCCCTGGGTCGGGTCGTGCGACTCCCAGAACACCTTCAGCAACTCCGGGTACGACACCTTAGCGGGGTCGAACACCACCCGGACGGTCTCCGCGTGCCCGGTCCGCCCGGTACAGACCTCCTCGTAGGTCGGGTTCGGCGTGAAGCCCCCCTCATAACCCACCGCCGTGGTGTACACGCCCGGGACCTGCCAGAACGCCTTCTCCTCACCCCAGAAGCAGCCTAGGGCGAACTCAGCCACCTCGGATCGTTCGGGATAAGGGGGTTTAAGGGGTGTACCCAGGACCGCGTGTGTCTCGGGAACGGGCATCTGCTCGTCCCGCCCCGGCAGCGCGCTGTCCGCGTCCACCATCCGCGACTTGCCAGCCCCGGCGCCAAAAAGCCCCATCAGGCCTCCTCATCCGATCCCTGTGTACCGCGTGAACCACCCGCGTCAACCACGATACGCGGCCCCCTGTTCCGCCCCCGCCCCGCCGAGGTCGCCGACCGTCGGCGCACGGCTGTGCCGAATGCGCGCTTGGGCTCGCTCTAGCTGGCCCGAATGCGCACCTGGCACGTGCGATGGGGCGGGCGGGCACCATCCCTTGCCGTATACTTTCTGTATGGCGGATCCGATTACATTTCGCCCGACAGCCGAGGATGCGAAGAACCTCGCCATCCTCACGGCTGACGGCACCAGCCCCACCCATGCCCTCCGGCACGCGCTGGAACTCGCCGCGCACGAAAAGCGCCAAGCCGACCTGCGCGAGGACGCCGCGCGGCTGGCGGCCAACCCCGACTACCAAGCCGAGATCCGGGCGGTGCGCGAAGAACTGGACGAGCTTCGTGCGTGGTGACGTCTACCGCCTCAAGAAGCCACGGACCGCGCAAGGGCACGAGCAGCAGGGCCAGCGGTACGCCGTCGTCGTCCAGGCCAGTGCCTACGATCACCTGTCCACCTGGCTCGTGGCCCCGACGACCACCAAGTCCTTCGGCTCCATGATCCACCCGACGATCGACCTCTTCGGCCAGGACGTACAGGTTCTCGTGGAGCAGACCACCGCCGTCGATCCCCAGCGCCTCGGCGACTTCGCCGACCGCCTTAACCCGGGGGAACTCATGGAGGTTAACATCGCGCTCCGCGCCGTGCTCGACCTGGAATAGAACCGTCGCCCTCCCCAGACGGCCAGCCGCTCTAACGGCCGCAGGCGGGCCGATTTTACGGGAGGGGTCCCGAGGCTTGCTGGTATTAATCACCATCAAACGGTCAGCCCATGGCGGCACGCGGAAGCGGGTGAGTATGGGGCGACTCTACGGGCGCGGTAAGGTCATCGACTTCGTTGAGGCAGCGCTGAAGTATGACCGCCCCCTCACCCGGCCAATGCCGATCCTGCTGCTGGTCGGTCCGAGGGGCAGTGGCGGGAGCGCGCTGCTGGCCGGGCTCTGGGAGGAATTCGGGTACGACGCCCCCTGCGCACGCCTTGACCTGGCCGACGCCGAAGAAGTGGCGGACGTCATGCTGACCGCCATGCAGGGACTCCTCCGGCACGTCTGGGGAGTCCGGCAGCTTCGGTTCCCGCGGCTGAGGCTCGCGGTCAAGGCGCTGAGTTTCGACGACGATGGCCACGGCCGAGTGGCCTTCGACAGGTACATGCGGGCAGGCGAGCGGACGGCCAAGACAAGGTCCACGCTGCAGGACTGGGTGGATAGGGTGTCGCGGCTGCTGCTTCGTTCCCCTGAACAGCAACTCATCGTCACGATCGTGGCACGGCTGCTCGGCTGGACGTTGCTGTCCGGCATCGATCGCCACCGTGACCGGATCATCCTGCGCTGGTTCACGGAGGAAAGCGACGTGGCGGGCGGGAGCGGCTTTGATCCGCTGTGGCGCCTGTACCGCTGGCAGCACGAGAATGATGAGGACAAGCGGTACAGGGCCGACAAGACGTTGTGCGACGCATTTCTCACGGATATGCGGACGGACTACAACGACGTCGGGATCTGGCACGACCGGCGGACCAGGAATCCGGCCCTGTACCTCGACAACACCGACAGTCGGATCGGGAGGCGCCTGCTCGGGCTCCTTGAGGAGTGTCGCAGGAAGGGGGGTGATCTGGACGGGAAGCCTGCCGACCCGCTGCTGGTGGCGGCTGTCCAGCATCGCCCGCCATCCCCCGAGGCGGGCACTCCCATCCGGGTCACCAAGGACGAGACCGAGGAGGAAAAGCTCAGCTTCACCGAGTGGCGCAGGACCGTCAACGCGGCCGGCCCTCTCATCCTCTGGTATCCGGTATACCTATCCGCCCTCGACGACAGCGATGTCACCACGATGGTATCGAGCCGGAGGCTCGGCATCGGCGACGGCATGCACCGTGACGCGGACTTCGTCCGTGAGCTCGCCAGCGCGCACCCGGAGGCTACCGCCCGGCTGGCCAGCCTCCTTCACAAGCTGAGTCCCTCCGCCGATCCGCGGCTGCTGCTGGACCAGCGCATCCCGCCAGTACTGCGGGATGAATGGCAGGCCCACAGGGCGAGCACCACGGTCGGGGACTACCTGCTCAAGCAGGCGTTCGCCGACGACCTGCGGATGTTGCCGGACGGCAGCATCGACGCGGACGGCAACGCGATGCTGGACGCGATGGCCGTTGTCGCGGCGACGCCGGGCTTCCGCCTTGGCGCATCCCAGGCCGCGCTCAACTTCCTCGAGTGGAACGCGGTCACGGCCGTGGCCGCACGTGACCGGCTTACCCAGACGCTGTGGCTAGCTAGACCCGGCGAAACGATGTGGCTAGCCGAGCCCGAGTGGCGAGCCGAGCATGACGACGATGAACCGCGCCTGCACCCGCTTGCCGCGTTGCTGCTTCGGCACTGGCTTGCGCGGAGCCCCGATAAGTGGACCGGCGCACATGAAGGCTACGTCGTGCACTACTCGGATCCGGATGAAGCTGCGCTGCGGCACCACCACAAGCTCGCGCTCGTCGTGCCGGATGCGCGCTGGACAGGCGCCATGCCGGGTGCGCGCGAGGCCGGCATCGAGCCGTCGCGGATGGATCAGCTGACCGACGTCATAACTTTCCTCGACCAGGAGCGGGAGTGCGGTCCCGACCGAGAACAGGGACCCGGTCGGGACCGGGATCGGGAGTCCGGCGATTCCCATACCCGAGACTGGCTGGACGTCCTGGACACGGTCGTCGCCGCACCGAACCGGTTGCGGACCACCCATCACCCGGAGGTGTTCGTCAGGGCGCTGGCCGGCCCAGAGGAACCCGGAAACCGCCGCCAGGTGATCGCCAGGCTGGCCGTCGCACGGTGGCTCTTCAACGACAAGCTTTTTGATCCCACCTGCCAGCTCAAGCGGCTTATCGCCGATGAGTATCAGCACCTGGCCCAGTTGCCCGGTAGCGACGGTGACCTGCTCCTCGAAGAGGAAGCTAAGTACCGCGAGATTCAGCCTGATTGGGGAAATTGAGCTTGCCCGGAAATCGCAGTTTGCCCAGGAGGCTCTGGCAATTCCGCCAGCGACTGCCGAGGCGACCTAGGATCGTCATCAACTGCATGGGCGCGCTGCTGCTCGTCGCCGCCGTCTACGGCGGCTACAAAGCGATACCGCCCCTTCTCCCCTCCAGCACCTGCGCCAGCGGCCCGTCGACGTACCTGGTGCCCGCCGGGCCGACCGGCGACTGCGTTGGTTTCACCAGCGGCAGCTACGTCTTCGACCCGTCCCTCACGGCGGTCGAGCGCGACATCCAGCGGGAAGACCAGCGGGTCACCACCCAGCACCCGGGGGACTACGTGAGCGTCGTGATGCTGCTGCCCATCTCCGCCAAGGACGGCAGCATCATGTCGATGACTGACGTGCTCAACCACCTTCGCGGCGCGTACACCGCCCAGCACTACGCCAACCGGCACGATATCGACGGCATCAGCCCCTACATCCGGATCCTGATCGGCAACGCCGGGTACCAGGCCAACCAGTGGAAGGCGGCAACCGGCATCATCAAGGGGGCCATCGCCAGCCAGCGCATAGCCGCGGTGACCGGGCTCGCGGTGAGCCTCGCCACGACGCGGGACGCCGCCCTCGCGCTGACCAGGGCGGGGATTCCCGTGGTCGGCTCGACCGTATCGTCGGACTACTTCGACGACATCCGGAACATGATCAGGGTCTCGCCCAGCAACAGGGACGAGATCTCGGTCGCCGACGCATATGCCAGGGCACGCTTCAGCCGGGCCATCCTCGTCGAGGACGAGAACGACGGTGACATCTACGACTCCACCCTCGTCACCGGCTTCGAGAAGTTCCCCGACGCCACTCACCAGATCATCGGTAAGGAACCCTACGACACCAGTTACCGTGACAGGCCGCATTCGGCCCAGGCCGAAGGGAGGGGTGATCAGGTTGTCCGGAACCGGATCAGCCAGATGATCCCCGATATATGCCTCGCGCAGCCCGCCGTCGTGCTGTTCGCCGGGCGCGGCCGCGACCTGGCGGCACTCGTCGGCGATCTCGCCGACCGGCCGTGCCTCGGCAAGCCGATCACGGTCATCACCGGCGACGACGTCGTCAACATGACCTACTCCTCAAGGGTGCGCCAGGGCCTCGCCAGCGGTGTCACCATCGACTACGCTGGCGTGGCCATCCCGGCCGAGTGGTCGGCGGGAACGGGCCGCGCGGTCACCGAGGGACGGCGGGGCTTCACCACCTTCAAGCACGCCTACCAGGGACTCTTCCCTGGCACCCCGCTCATCAGCGGAGACGGCATGCTGTCCTACGACGCGACCCTGACGGCCATCTCGGCGATCCGGCTCACCGATCTGCGGCAGCCCGCGCCGTCCGCGGTGGTCGCCGAGTTCCCCGCGCTGCAGGGGGCGCACACCGTGCTCGGCGCCAGCGGCCCGCTCGCGTTCACCGCGGACTCGCGGAGCCGGTTCGGCAGCAACCCGGTGGGAAAGGCGATCCCGATGCTGCGCGTCGGCCCGCACGGCAGTCCGAGGTTCCTCACGCTCAACTGGCCCAATGGCCAACCCCCGGCCTACTGACCCTCCTGAGCCTCATCCCGATGCCCCTCACCCGATCACCCGAGCGTGCCGCCCGATCACCCGAGCGTGCCACCCGATCACCCGAGCGTGCCGAACGCGCACTTGGGCTCGCTCTAGCAGACCCGAACGCGCACCTGGCACGTTAGATGGGGATGGGGGTGAGTGTGCCAAATGCGCGCTTGGGCTCGCTCTAGCTGGCCCGAATGCGCACCTGGCACGCTAGGTGGCGATGGGGGTGGGGGTGGGGGTGGCGATGGGGGGCGGGGGGCGGGGGGCGGTAACTAGCTGGCGCGGGTGGTGACGAAGTCGCAGAGGGCCTCGAAGGCCGCGCGGGCGGGCACGTCGGGGAGCTGGCCCACCAGGTCGCGGGCACCAGAGATCCATTCCCGAACGGATGATCGCGCCTCTTCCAGCGCCGGCGACTGCCTCAGCAGGGCCAGGGCCTCCGCGTGGGACTCCGGATCGGTGAGGTCGGCCTGGGTCAGCAGGCTCCGCAGCCTGGCCTCGCCCGGGGCGTCGGAATGCAGCGCGTACAGGACCGGCAGCGACCGGACGCCCTGCTTCAGGTCAGTGCCCGGCGACTTCCCGGACTCGGCCGAGGAGGAGGAGACGTCCAGCACGTCGTCCGACAGCTGCCAGGCGATCCCGATGCGCATGCAGGCACCGGCGATCAGGTCGGTCACGTCGGCGGGGGCGCCGGAGAACATCGCCCCGAACCGGCCGGCGGTCGCGATCAGCGACCCGGTCTTCCCGTCGATCACCCGCATGTAGTGGGCGAGGGAGTCCTCCCCCGGCTGGGGGCCGACGGTCTCCGCGAGCTGGCCGTCGCACAGGCGGCAGAACGTCTCGGCCTGGATCCTGATGGCCTCGGCCCCGAGGTCGGCGAGGATGCGGGAGGCGCGGGCGAACAGGTAGTCGCCGGCGAGGATCGCCACCGAGTTGCCGAACTGGGAATTGGCCGACGGGTGACCTCGCCGCATGACGGCCTCGTCCATCACGTCGTCGTGGAACAGCGAGGCGAGGTGGGTGAGCTCGATGGCGACCGCGGCGGGCACGATCCGCTTGTCGCGGTAGTCACCGAACCTGGCGGCCAGCAGCACCAGCATGGCGCGGAACCGCTTGCCTCCGGCCTCCATCATGTGCCGGGAGACCTCGCTGAACATCTCGTACCCGCCGGAGGGCACGTCCCGCAGCGCGGCCTCCACGACGGTCAGGTCTTCCGCCACTTCCGCGGCGAGCGTCTCGTCGGGGAAATCGACGGGGACAGCGAAGCTCACTCCGACTCCATGTCATAGGCACAGCAGTGACCCACCAGCCTACCGGGTGGCTATCGCACGAAGAGCTGCGTGGCGGCGTGGTTCGCGAGGCTCAGCACAGGCTGGGGGACGATGCCGAGGACCACCGTGGCGAGCGTGCCGAGGGCCACCGCGGTGCCGGTGAACACGCTGGGCACCGCTACCTCGGGGCCGTCCTCCACCGGGTCGCTGAAGAACATCAGCACGATGATCCGGACGTAGAAGAACGCAGCGACGGCCGACGACACGACGCCGACGATCACCAGCGGCAGCGCGCCCCCGGCGATAGCCGCCTGGAACACGGCGAACTTCCCGGTGAACCCGCTGGTCAGCGGGATGCCCGCGAAGGTCAGCAGGAACAGCGCGAAGATCCCGGCCAGCACTGGCGAGCGCTTGCCGAGCCCGGCCCAGCGGGACAGGTGGTTGGCCTCGCCGGACGGGTCGCGCACCAGGGTGACCACGGCGAACGCGCCGACCGTGGTCAGGCCGTAGGAGGCCAGGTAGAACAGCGAGCTGGACAGCCCGCTCACGGACGCGGCCACGACCGCGGTCATGATGAACCCGGCGTGCGCGATCGAGGAGTAGGCCAGCAGCCGCTTGACGTCCCTCTGGGTGATGGCGATGACCGCGCCGACGACCATGGTCCCGATCGCGACCACCCACAGCACCGGCCGCCAGTCCCAGGTGAGGGTGCCGAACGCCACGTAGAACACGCGCAGCACCGCGCCGAACGCGGACACCACCGTGCAGGACGCCATCAGCGCGGTGACCGGGGTGGGCGCGCCCTGGTAGACATCCGGCTTCCAGTTGTGGAACGGCACCGCGCCGACCTTGAACAGCAGGCCGAGGCCGGTGAGGGCGAGGCCCGCGTACAGCAGCGTGTCGCGGCCGGAGTTCGTGCCGACCGCGGAGGCGATCGCGCCGAGCGACACCGATCCGGAGTAGCCGTACAGCATCGCCACGCCGAACAGGAAGAACGCCGACGAGAACGACCCGAGCAGGAAGTACTTGACCGCCGCCTCGTGCGACAGCAGGCGACGGCGCCGGGCCAGGCCGCACAGCAGGTACAGCGGCAGCGACAGCACCTCGAGCGCGACGAACATCGTCAGCAGGTCGTCGGACGCCGGGAACAGCAGCATGCCGCCGACCGAGAACAGCGCCAGCGGGTAGATCTCGGTGTGCACGAGCCCGGCTAGCAGGCCCGTGCGCTCCTCCGCGGAGCCGGGCGTGGCCGCGGCCTGGCCGGCGAACGCCGACACGTCGGAGGACTGGTCGGCGATCAGCAGCACGCTCGCGATCGCCATCACCAGGATCGTGCCCTGGATGAACAGCGTGGGCCGGTCCACCGCGACCGCGCCCATCGCCGCGACGTGGCCGGCCGACCCCTTGGCGAACAGCGAGGAGGTCGCGGCGATCACGCAGGTCCACACGAACGCGGTGACCAGGCTGGCGAACGTCAGCACCAGGTGCACCGGGCGGCGCATGCCCCTGGGCACGAACGCCTCGACGAGCACGCCGACCACCGCCGCCCCGAACACGACCAGCATCGGCGCGATCTGGCTGTACTCGATGCTCGGCGCCGGGATCGTCCCCGGCGCCGCCGCCGAAACCGCAAGGCTCACGGCTGGTTTCCCTTCAGATGCGATGAATTGGCCCCCGGTGCATGGGCCGCGTTAGCGGCGGGAGCCGGGTGCGCCGGCACCGGGTTGGTAACGTGCACCTGCGACATCGTCGCCTTGACCGCCGGGTTGATGACGTCGAGCACCGGCTTGGGGTAGACGCCCATCGCGACGATCAGCGCGATCAGCGGCATCACCGCCCACAGCTCCCGGGCTCGCAGGTCCCTGAACGAGGCCACGGACTCCGACACCGGTCCGTGCGTGGTGCGCTGCACCATCCACAGGATGTAGATGGCCGCGAGGATGATGCCGACGACGGCGAACGAGCCGGCCACCTTGTACCGGGAGAACGTGCCCGCGAGCACCAGGAACTCCGACACGAAGGTCGACAGGCCCGGCATCGCCAGCCCGGCGAGGCCGGAGACGAGGAACAGGCCGGCGAGCATCGGGGCGACCTTCTGCACCCCGCCGTAGTCCTCGATGCGGTCCGAGCCACGCCGGACGATCAGGAACCCGGCCAGGATGAACAGCGCGCCGGTGGCGAACCCGTGGTTCACCATGTACAGCGTCGCGCCGGCCTGGCCCTGCGAGGTCAGCGCGAAGATGCCCAGGACGATGAAGCCGAAGTGCGAGACCGACGTGTAGCCGATCAGCCGCTTCATCGACTTCTGCCCGATGGCGACGACCGCGCCGTACAGGATGCTGATGACGGCCAGGGTGAGGATGAGCACCTTGAAGTACGACACGGCCGCCGGGAACAGTTCCAGGCAGTACCTGATCATCCCGAACGTGCCGACCTTGTCCATCACGCCGAGCATCAGCACCGCCGCGCCGGGCTGCGCGGAGGCCGCGGCGTCCGGCAGCCAGGTGTGGAACGGCCACAGCGGCGCCTTGATCGCGAACGCGAGGAAGAACCCGAGGAACAGCCACTTCTGCGCGGTCGGGCTCAGCGCGACGTGCACCAGCGAGGAGAGCAGGAACGTGCCGTGGTGCCCGGTGGCCGGCGAGTCGCCCGCGTACACGTACAGCGCGATGACCGCGACGAGCATCAGCAGGCCGCCGAACAGGCTGTAGAGCAGGAACTTGACGGCCGCGTACTGCCGCGGCCCCTCGCCGAAGGACCCGATCATGAAGTACATCGGGACCAGCATGGCCTCGAAGAACACGTAGAAGAGGAAGACGTCGGTGGCCTCGAAGACCCCGATCATCATCGTCTCCAGCAGCAGCATGAGGGCGAAGTAGGACTTCACCGACCTGCGGGTCGCGCCCCGGTCCGCGTCGTGCCAGGAGGCCAGGAGCACCACCGGCATCAGCACCGCGGTCATGCCGACCAGCACCAGGGCGATCCCGTCGACGCCGAGCGCGTAGTGCACGCCGAACTGCGGGATCCACGAGTACTGCTCGGTGAGCTGGTAGGTGGGGCCGCTCGTGCTGAACCGGGTCGCCATCACGATGACCCAGGCCAGCGTCGCCACCGAGAACGCGAGCGCGAGCACCTTGGCCAGCTTGTCGCGCGCCTCGACGTCCCCGGGCGCGCTGTTGGCCGGCACCGGAGGGATCAGCGTCAGCACGATCGAGCCGAGCAGCGGCAGCGCGCCGGCGACGGTCAGCCAGGGAATGCCGTTCATCTAGAGCCTCACCACCAGAAGGCCGGCCACCAGCAGCACGGCACCGAGGAGCATGGACAGCGCGTAGGAGCGCGCGTAGCCGGTCTGGATCCGCCGGAGCCGACCGGACGAACCCCCGACGAAGGCCGCCAGGCCGTTGACCAGCCCGTCGATGCCCCGGCTGTCGAAGTACACCGACAGCCGGGTGAGCCACTGCCCGGGTCGCATCAGCACGGACTCGTTGAAGGCGTCGCCGTACAGGTCCTTGCGGGCGGCGGCGGTGAGGAACGAGCCGCGGGGCGCGATCGACGGCACCGGAACCCGCCCGTACATGAACCAGGCGATCCCGAGCCCGGCGACCACCAGGACCAGGGCGATGATCCCCGGCTCGCTCCACACCCCATGCGGCGTGGCTGGCGCCCCGGTCACGGGCTTCAGGAAGTTCATGAACCGCTGCCCGAGCATCAGGAACGCGCCCGCCCCGACCGAGCCGATCGCGAGCAGGACCATCGGCCAGGTCATGACCGCCGGCGACTCGTGCGGATGGTAGGCCTTGCCCTCCGGGGCGCCCTCCGGCGCCTCCTCGCCCTCCCAGCGCCTGCGGCCGAACCAGGTCATGAACATCATCCGCGACATGTAGAACGCGGTGATGCCCGCGCCGACGATCGCGCACGCGGCCAGGATGTAGCCGGTCGTGCCGCCCTTGTCCCAGGCGGCCTCGATGATGCCGTCCTTGGTCCAGAACCCGGAGAAGGGCGGGATGCCGATGATCGCCAGGTAGCCGAGGCCGAACGTCACGAACGTCACCGGAAGGAAGCGGGCCAGCCCGCCGTACCGGCGCATGTTCACGTCGTCGTTCATGCCGTGCATGACCGACCCGGCGCCAAGGAACAGCCCGGCCTTGAAGAACCCGTGCACGAGCAGGTGCGCGATCGCGAACACGTACCCCGCGGGGCCGAGGCCAGCGCCGAGGGTCATGTAGCCGATCTGCGACATCGTGGACCCGGCGAGGGACTTCTTGATGTCGTCCTTGGCGCACCCGATGATCGCGCCGACCAGCAGGGTGACCGCGCCGACGATCGCCACGGCGAGCTGGGCGTCCGGCGACACGTTGAAGATCGGGTTGGACCGCACGATCAGGTAGACGCCCGCGGTGACCATGGTCGCGGCATGGATCAGCGCGGACACCGGGGTCGGGCCCTCCATCGCGTCGAGCAGCCAGGCCTGCAGCGGCACCTGGGCGGACTTACCGCAGGCGCCGAGCAGGAGGAGGAGCCCGATCGCGGTCGTGATCCCGGTCCCGCCGGACGTCGACCCGGAGAGCATCTGGTGGAAGACCGGGCCGAAGTTGAACGTCCCGAACTCGGCGAACATCAGCATGATCGCCAGCGACAGGCCGGCGTCCCCGACGCGGTTGGCGATGAACGCCTTCTTCGCCGCGACGGCCGCCGAGGGCCGGTGCTGCCAGAACCCGATCAGCAGGTAGGACGCGAGGCCCACGCCCTCCCACCCGGCGTACAGGCCGAGGTAGTTGTCGCTCAGGACCAGCAGCAGCATCGCCGCGATGAACAGGTTCAGGTAGGCGAAGAACCGGCGCCGCTCGGTGTCGTGGGCCATGTAGCCGATCGAGTAGATGTGGATCAGCGAGCCGACCCCGGTGATCAGCAGCACGAAGCTGATGGACAGCGGGTCGAGCAGGATCCCGATGTTCGCCTGGAATCCGTCGACCGGGATCCAGGAGAACATGTGCAGGTCCCGGCTCCGGTCCGCGGCCGGGTAGCCGAGCAGCGTGAAGAACGCGATCACGCCGTACGCGAACGACGCGAGGGACATCGCGCACCCGAGCAGGTGACCCCATTTGTCGGTGCGCCTGCCGCCGAGCAGCAGCACAGCCGTGCCGAACACGGGGAACGCGAGCAGCAGCCACGAGGCGTGAAGCACGCCGGTAGCGGCAAGCGTCGTCATCTCAGTCAATCCCCTCAGTACTTGAGCAGGTTCGCGTCATCGACCGACGCGGACTTCCTGGCGCGGTAGATGGCCATCAGGATGGCCAGGCCGACCACGACCTCGGCGGCGGCCACGACCATCACGAAGAAGGCCACTACCTGCCCGTCGAGGTTGCCGTTCATCCGCGCGAACGCGACGAACGCGAGGTTGCAGGCGTTGAGCATCAGCTCGATGCACATGAAGATCACGATCGCGTTGCGCCTGATCAGCACGCCGACCCCGCCGATGGCGAACAGCACGACGGCCAGGAACACGTAGTGCGCCGGGCTCATTCGGACTCACCCCCGCCGGCACCCGCCTCGATCTGGACCCGCTTGGACGCCTCAAGATCTTCCGCGATCCGCTGGTGCGGGTCGCGACCGAGGTCGAGGTCGCGCTGGCTGACCGCCATAGGTACCGAACGGGTGGAGGCGCTTCCGTCGGGCAGCAACGCTGGCATATCGACGGCGTCATGCAAGGCGTAGACGCCCGCCGGCGGCTCCGGCGCGACCTGGCCGCTGGCGATCTTCTGGCGGGAAATATCCCGCTGAGACGGCTTCGGCGACGTCCGCTCGCGGTGCGCCAGCACCATCGCGCCGAGCGCGGCCGTGATCAGCAGGGCGCTGGTGATCTCAAACGGGTACACGTAGGTGGTGAAGATCAGCTTGGCCAGCCCCGTGAGGTTGCCGGACTGCTGGTGCGACAGCGTGGCGGGGGCGCTGCCGATGGCGGCGTGCCCGGTGCCGACGACGAGCAGGACCATGAACGCGACGCCGCCGATCGCGGCCCACGCTCGCTGGCCCGAGATCGTCTCCCGCAGCGAGTCCGCCGAGCTCACGCCGATCAGCATCATGACGAAGAGGAACAGCATGAGCACGGCGCCGGTGTAGACGATGACCTGGACGAACGCCAGGAACGGCGCCGCCTGCATCGCGTACATCACGGCCAGGCAAAGCATCACCACGGCGAGCAGCAGCGCGCAGTGCACGGCCTGCCGGACGCAGATCATGGCGAGCGCCGCGCCGACCGCGAGGACGGCGAGCACCCAGAACGCGGCCTCGCCGAAGTCCGCGTCCAGGTTCGTGCCACCCCCGCCCGCGGCGAGCAGGTGAGTGATCATTTCTCGCTCCCCACCACTCCGGCGCCGCCCAGCCGGTAGTAGTCCTTCTCGTCATCGCCGAGGCGCATCGGATGCGGCGGCGCCTCCATGTCCTCCCTCAGCGGCGCGAGCAGCTGCTCCTTGGTCCAGATCAGCTTTTCCCGGTCGTCGTCGGAGATCTCGAAATCGTTGGTCATCGTCAGCGCCCGCGTGGGGCACGCCTCGATGCACAGCCCGCACAGGATGCAGCGCAGGTAGTTGATCTGGTAGACGTGGCCGTAGCGCTCGCCCGGCGAGTAGCGCTCGTCGGGCGTGTTGTCGCGGCCCTCGACGTAGATCGCGTCGGCCGGGCACGCCCAGGCGCACAGCTCGCAGCCGATGCATTTCTCCAGGCCGTCCGGCCACCGGTTGAGCTGGTGGTGGCCATGGAACCGGGGCGCGGTAGGCCGCTTCTCCTCCGGGTACATGACGGTGTCGACCTTCCTGAAGATCTCGCGGAAGGTGACCCCGAACCCCTTCACGGAGTCAAGCACCGGTGACCTCCTTCTGGGACGCCGTGTCAAGCTCGGGGCCGGTCTCCGCCCCGATGCCGTGGTAGTGCGGCAGGTCCATCGGCGGCACCGGGAACCGGGCCGGGCTGCCTGTCTCGTCGGCGATCTCGGCCTGCGCCTCGGGGGTGACCGGCTCCTGCGGGCCGACCTCGGCGGCGCGCCTCTGCGCCGCGTTGTCCCAGAACGTGACCAGCAGCAGGACCAGCACCAGGACGAGGCCGCCGATCACGTACGGAACCTTCGACCCGGGGTCGTCACGGTAGGCCCTGATCGTGGCGATCAGCAGGATCCACACGATCGACATCGGGATGAGGATCTTCCAGCCGAGCGCCATCAGCTGGTCATACCGGGTCCGCGGCAGCGTGCCGCGCAGCCAGACATAGCCGAACAGCAGGATGAAGACCTTGATCAGGAACCACAGGACCGGCCACCAGCCCTCGTTGACTCCCGGGCCGAGCAGGGTGATCGGCCACGGGGCGCGCCAGCCGCCGAGGAACAGCGTGGTGGCGAGCGCGGAGACCGTGGTCATGTTGACGTACTCGGCGAGGAAGAACATGGTGAACTTCATCGAGGAGTACTCGGTCATGTGCCCGGCCACGATCTCGCCCTCGCCCTCGGGCAGGTCGAACGGGACCCGGTTGGTCTCGCCGACCATCGTGACCAGGTAGACCAGGAACGACGGGAGCAGCAGCCAGGCGTACCAGAAGTGCTGCTGGGCGGAGACGATGGCGCTGGTGGACAGCGACCCGGCGTACAGGAAGACCGCCACGAACGACAGGCCCATCGCGATCTCATAGCTGATCACCTGGGCGGTGGAGCGGAGCGCGCCGAGGATCGCGTACGGCGAGCGGGACGCCCAGCCGGCGAGCACGATGCCGTAGACGCCCATCGAGCTCATCGCCAGCACCAGCAGCACCGCGACCGGCAGGTCGGCGACCTGGAGCGGCGTCCAGTGGTGGAAGATCGAGACCTTCGGGCCCCACGGGATGACCGCGAAGCTGATGAGGGACGGGGTGGCCGCGATGACCGGTGCGACGACGAACACCAGCTTGTCGACGCCGGTGGGAACGATGTCCTCCTTCAGCGGCAGCTTGAGCGCGTCCGCGATCGGCTGCAGCAGCCCCCACGGCCCGGCCCGGTTCGGGCCGGGCCGGTTCTGCATCCGGCCGATCAGCCGGCGCTCGAACCAGATCATGAAGGTGGTGGTGAGCAGCAGGAAGACGAAGACGATGCCGACCTTCAGCAGGACCATCCACCAGATGACCTGGTTGAAGTCGCTCAGCGTCGAATCGACCGCGAGCGCGTGCATTACTCGGCCCTCCTCAGGGTCACGCGGCTGCCATGGCCCGCACCCAGGTCAGCCCGAACAGCGCTCCCGGGGCTATTGGCAGGCAGCCACACTACGCCGTCCGCCATGTCCGTCACGTCGACGGGTACGGTAATCGAGCCGGCGGCGGTCGCCACGGTCACCTTGTCGCCGTCGGCGACCCCTGCCGCGCTCGCGGTGGCGGCCGACATCCTCGCCACGACCGGCCGGGCGGTGGCGGCCAGGTATGGCTCGCCGTCCTGCATCCGGCCGGAGTCGAGCAGCTGGTGCCAGGTGACGAGCCGGGCGGCGACCCTCCCGTCCCGCGGGGTGGTGTCGGCCATCGGCGACAGCGGGGACGGCGGGGCGGGGCGGTCGCCCTTCCACCGGCCCAGCGAGGCTAGCTCGGCGCGGGCCGCGGCGGCGTCCGGCAGGCCCAGGTGGACGTCCATCTCGTCGGCGATCGCGCCGAGCACCTGCAGGTCGCTCCGCACGCCGGGCACCTGGAGGGCGGCGTCGAACGTGCCCCCGCGGCCTTCCCAGTTCACGTACGTGCCGGCCTTCTCCGCGGTGGCGGCGACCGGGAACACCACGTCGGCGCGGTCGGTGACCGCGCTGGCCCGCAGTTCCAGGCTGACGATGAATGGCGTGGCCTCCAGGGCGCGCAGAACCGCGTCCGGGCCGGGCATGTCGGCGGGATCCACGCCGGCGATGAGCAGCGCGCCCAGCTCGCCGCGCTCGGCGGCGGACAGCATGGTGCTCGCGTCCCGGCCCGGCAGGGTCGGCAGCGTGGACTTGTTCCAGGCCCTGGCGACCTCGGCCCGGGCCTGCGGGTCGATGACCGGCCTGCCGACCGGGAGCAGCCCCGGCAGGGCGCCTGCCTCGATCGCGCTCCGCTCGCCGGCCCGCCGCGGGATCCACGCGAGCCTCGCGCCGGTGGCATCGGCCAGCCGGACGGCGGCGCCCAGCGCGCCGGGCACCTCCGCGAGCCGCTCGCCGACGAGGACGATCGCGCCTGGCTCGGTCATGGCCTCGGCCGCCCGTTCCAGGTCGGCGTGCCCGGAGCCGCCGGCGGCGAGGGCGGTCATCACGCCCGGCTCGCCACCGGGGACGGCCTGCAGCAGCGTGCCGTTCGTCTTGGCCAGGCCCGGGGTGGACAGCGCGGCGATCGAGAAGACCCGCAGCCCCCGCTTCCGGGCGGCCTTGCGCAGCCGCAGGAACACGATCGGGGACTCGTCCTCCGGCTCGAACCCCGCCAGCAGCACCGCGGGCGCGGCCTCCAGGTCGGCGTAGCTGACCTCGATCGGCCTGCCGGCCACCTTCGCGGTGAGGAACTGCTCCTCCTCCGGCGAGTGCGGCCGGGCCCGCATGTCGATGTCGTTGGTGTTCAGGGCGATGCGGGCGAACTTGGCGTAGGCGTAGCTGTCTTCCAGGGTGAGCCGGCCGCCGGTGAGCACCCCGGCGCCGCGCTGCCTCCCCTTGGCGTCGCGGGCCGCCGCGAGCCCGCTGGCGGCGGCGGCGAAGGCCTCGGTCCAGGAGGCGGGCCGCAGCACGCCGTCGGCGTCACGGACCAGCGGGGTGGTCAGCCGGTCGGGCTCGGTGGCGTAGTTGAACGCCCACCGGCCCTTGTCGCAGTTCCACTCCTCGTTCACCTCGGGGGCGTCGCCGGCCAGCCGGCGCAGCACCTTGCCGCGCCGGTGGTCGGTGCGCTGCCTGCAGCCCGCCGCGCAGTGCTCGCACACGCTCGGCGTGGACACCAGGTCGAACGGGCGGGACCGGAACCGGTACTGCGCACCGGTGAGCGCCCCGACCGGGCAGACCTGCACGGTGTTGCCGGAGAAGTAGGAGTCGAACGGCTTGCCGTCCGCCGTGCCGATGTACTGCGCGGGGCCGCGTTCGAGGAAGTCGATGAACGCGTCGCCCGCGATCTCCTCCGAGGCCCGCACGCACCGGGTGCAGGAGATGCACCGCTCCCGGTCCAGCAGCACCTCGGCCGAGATCGGCACCGGCTTGTCGAACTCGCGCTTGGCCTCGCGGAACCGGCTCTCGCCCCGGCCGTTGGACATGGCCTGGTTCTGCAGCGGGCACTCGCCGCCCTTGTCGCACATCGGGCAGTCGAGCGGGTGGTTGATCAGCAGCAGCTCCATCACTCCCTGCTGCGCCTTGTCGGCGACCGGGGAGGTGAGCTGCGTCTTGACCACCATGCCGTCGGTGCACACCGTGGTGCACGAGGCGAGCGGCTTGCGCTGCCCCTCGACCTCCACCAGGCACTGGCGGCAGGCGCCGATCGGGTCGAGCAGCGGGTGGTCGCAGAACCGGGGGATCTGCACGCCGATCAGCTCGGCGGCCCGGATGACCAGCGTGCCCTTGGGCACCTTGATCTCGTAGCCGTCGATGGTGACGGTCACGGTGTCCACGGGAGCCGTGTCGGTGGAAGTGGTCTGCGCAGTCATGTAAGGCACTCACCTATCCGCCACAGTGGTATCTGACCACAGAACAGAAGCGGCCGGGTCGAACGGGCAGCCGCCTTCCTTCTGGTGCTGGACGACCTCGTCGCGGAAGTGCTTGATGGCGGAGGTGATCGGCACCGGGGCGGCGTCGCCGAGGGCGCAGAACGCGCGGCCCACGATGTTGTCGCTGACATCGAGGATCGTTTCCAGGTCCTCGTCGGTGCCCTTGCCGTTCTCCAGTCGCTCGACGGCCCGCACCAGCCAGTAGGTGCCCTCCCGGCACGGCGTGCACTTGCCGCACGACTCGTGCTGGTAGAACTCCGTCCAGCGCAGCGCGGCCCGCACCACGCAGGTCGTCTCGTCGAAGATCTGCAGCGCCCGGGTGCCGAGCATGGACCCGGCGCCGCCGATCCCCTCGAAGTCCAGCGGGATGTCGAGGTGCTCGTCGGTGAGGATCGGCGTGGACGACCCGCCGGGCGTCCAGAACTTCAGCCGGTGACCGGGCCGCATGCCGCCCGCCAGCTCGATCAGCTCCCGCAGCGTGATGCCCAGCGGCGCCTCGAACTGGCCGGGATGGGCGACGTGCCCGGACAGCGAGAAGATCCCGTGGCCCTTGGATTTCTCGGTGCCCAGCCCGGAGAACCAGCCCGGGCCGTTCCGGATGATCCCCGGGACCGAGGCGATCGACTCGACGTTGTTGATCACCGTCGGGCAGGCGTACAGGCCCTCCACGGCGGGGAACGGCGGCCGGTTCCGCGGCAGCCCGCGGTATCCCTCCAGGGAGGTGAGCAGCGCGGTCTCCTCACCGCAGATGTACGCGCCGGCGCCCGCGTGCACCACGACGTCCAGGTCGAACCCGGACCCGAGGATGTCCTTGCCGAGGTAGCCCGCCTCGTACGCCTCCGCGACCGCCAGCTGCAGCCGCCGGATGGGGTGCAGCGCCTCGCCGCGGATGTAGATGAACGCGTGGCTGGCGCGGATCGCGTAGCAGGTGATGATGATGCCCTCGATGAGCGAGTGCGGGTTGGCCATCATCAGCGGGATGTCCTTGCACGTGCCCGGCTCGGACTCGTCGGCGTTCACCGTCAGGTAGTGCGGCTTGCCGTCGCCCTGCGGAATGAACGACCACTTCACGCCGGTCGGGAAGCCGGCTCCGCCTCGCCCGCGCAGGCCCGAGTCCTTCACCGCGGCGATCACGTCGTCCGGCCGCATCTTCAGCGCCTTCGGCACGGCCTGGTACCCGCCGCCGCGCCGGTAGCCGTCCATCCGGAAGGCGTCGGCCTGGTCCCAGTTCGCGGTCAGGACCGGGGTAAGGGTGTCTGTCATGATTCCGGCGCCTCCCATCCCCGCTCCTTCGCGATCTTCAGGCCGACCAGGCTGGCGGAACCCGCCGGGGGGCCGTCCGCGGCCTGGCCGTCGCCGAAGCCGGCCAGCACCCGGGAGGCTTCCTTCCAGGTGCACAGGCGCCCGGGGCCACGCTCCGGCCGCACGGGGACCCCGGCCCGCAGGTCATCGACCAGCTGCTTCGCGGTTTCCGGAGTCTGGTTGTCGAAGAACTCCCAGTTCACCATGACCACCGGAGCGTAGTCACAGGCCGCGTTGCACTCGATGCGCTCCACCCCGACCTTGCCGTCCGGGGACGTGATCCCGCCGTGCCCGCCGCCAGCCTCGCTCGCACCGCCCTCTTCCGCTCCGAGGTGGCTGGCCAGCTCGGAGTAGATCTGGTCACCGCCCATGATGGCGCACAGCGTGTTGGTGCAGACGCCGACCTTGTAGTCCGGAGCCGGGCGGTCGGCGTACATGGTGTAGAACGTCGCGACGCCCTTGACCTCGGTCTCGGTGCACCCCAGAACCTCGGCGCAGAAGGCGATGCCGTCACCGGAGACGTATCCCTCCTCCGACTGCACCAGGTGCAGCAGCGGCAGCAGCGCCGACCGTGCCTTCGGGTACCGGCCGACGATCTCGGCGGCGTCCGCGCGCAGCCGCGCCAGCGTCTCGTCACTGAACGCCATTACCGGTCCACGCCTCCAATCACCGGGTCGATGGACGCGATCGCCGGGATCACGTCCGCGAGGAGCCCGCCCTCGCACAGCATGGAAACCGCCTGCATGTGGTGGAACGAGGGATCGCGCAGGTGCGCGCGGTAGGGCCGGGTGCCGCCATCGCTGACCACGTGGCAGCCGAGTTCGCCCTTGGGCGACTCGATCGGCACGTAGGCCTGCCCGGCCGGCACCCGGAAGCCCTCGGTCACCAGCTTGAAGTGGTGGATCAGCCCCTCCATGGACTGGCCCATGATGTGCGCGATGTGCTCGGGCGATGGGCCCATGCCGTCCGGGCCGAGCGACAGCCGGGCGGGCCAGCCGATCTTCGCGTCGTTGATCATCCACGGATCGTCCGTGATGCTCGCGCGGTCGGCGAGGCGATCCACGCACTGCTCGATGATCTTCAGCGACTCCTCGATCTCGTTCATCCGGACCATGTACCGGCCGTAGGTGTCGCAGGTGGTCTCGGTCGGCACGTTGAAGTCGAACGTCTCGTAGCCGAGGTACGGCTGGGACTTGCGCAGGTCCCAGGGCAGCCCGGCCGCGCGAAGCATCGGCCCGGTCACGCCGAGCGCCATGCACCCTTCCAGGTCCAGGTAGGCGATGCCCCGCGTCCGCGCGCGGAAGATGGGGTTCGCGTCGACCAGCCCGCGCAGGTCATGCACCAGCCTGGGCGCCTCGCGGAGGAATCCGCGAATCGCCTCCAGCCCTCCCGGGGGCATGTCCTGCACCACGCCGCCGGGGCGGATGAACGCGTGGTTCATCCGCAGCCCCGTGATCAGCTCGTACAGGTCGAGGATCCTCTCCCGGAACCGCGTGCCCTGCAGGAAGATCGTGGTGGCTCCGAGCTCCATGCCGAACGGGCCGATGCCCCCCAGGTGCGAGGAAATCCGGTTGATCTCGAGCAGCAGCACCCGGATCAGCTGAGCGCGCTCCGGGATCTTGTCCTCGATGCCGAGCAGCCGCTCCACCGACAGCACGTAGGCCAGCTCGTTGTAGAACGGCATGAGGTAGTCCGCCCTGGTAACGAAGGTGGTGCCCTGCGTCCAGGTGCGGTACTCCATGTTCTTCTCGATGCCGGTGTGCAGGTAGCCGATCGACGCCCTGACGTCGGAGACGGTCTCGCCCTCGAGGGTCAGGATCAGCCGCAGCACGCCGTGCGTCGACGGGTGCTGCGGCCCCATGTTGACGACGATCTTCTCGTTCTCCGAGCGGTCCTCGTCGCCCGCGCTGACGATCTTGTCCCAGTCCTCGCCGGCGACGTCGTAGATCCGCCCCTCGGCGGCCTCCTCCTCCGCGGCTGACGCCGCGCCGGTCACGTGCGGAGTGCTCACGAATACGACCTTCTTTCGTCCGGCGGCGGCACCTTCGTGCCCCGGTACTCCACCGGGATGCCGCCGAGCGGGTAGTCCTTGCGCTGCGGGTGGCCCAGCCAGTCGTCGGGCATCTCGATCCGGGTCAGCGCCGGGTGCCCGTCGAAGACGATGCCGAAGAAGTCCCAGGTCTCCCGCTCGTGCCAGTTGGCCGCCGGGTACACGCCGGTCACCGACGGGATGTGCGGGTCGGCGTCCGGCGCCCTGACCTCCAGCCGCAGCCGGCGGTTGTGCGTGATCGAGGCCAGGTGGTAGACGGCGCTCAGCTCGCGGCCGGGCTCATCGGGATAGTGCACTCCGGAGACGCCGGAGAAGATCTCGAACCGCAGCGCCGGGTCGTGCAGCAGCCTCTCCATCACCTGCACCAGGTTCTCGCGCCTGGTGTAGAAGGTCAGCTCACCGCGGTCCACCACGACCCGTTCCACCGCGTCGTCGAAGGACGATCCGTCGGCCTCCAGGGCGCTGCCGAGCGCGTCGGCGACCGCGTCGAAGTACCCGCCGTACGGCCGCGGGGTCGAGACCGGCAGCGGCTTGCGCACCTTGAGCCGGCCGTACCCGGAGGTGTCCGGGGTGCCGTGCACGCCGAACAGGCCCTCCCGGACGACCGGTGCCTCCAGCCGCTCGGCGCCCAGCTTGGCGGGCAGGCCGCCGTTCTGCTCCGCGGGCGGCTCGCTGTCACTCACGGCTCACCTCCCGCGCCGTTGGCGCCGCTAGTCACGTGCAGCGGCAGCAGGCTCAGCCGGGCCTCTTCCAGCTCCGTGATCTCCCGGTCGCGGTTCGGGCCCAGCTTCATGTTCAGGATCTTGTCGTGCAGCTTGAGCACCGCGTCCATCAGCATCTCCGGGCGGGGCGGGCAGCCGGGCACGTAGACGTCCACCGGCACCACGTGGTCAACGCCCTGCACGATCGCGTAGTTGTTGAACATGCCACCGCTGGACGCGCAGACCCCCATCGAGATGACCCACTTGGGGTCCGGCATCTGGTCGTAGATCTGGCGCAGCACCGGGGCCATCTTCTGGCTCACCCGGCCCGCCACGATCATCAGGTCGGCCTCCCGCGGAGTGGACCCGGTCTTCTCCATGCCGAACCGGGCCTGGTCGTGCCGGGTGCCCGCCATCTGCATCATCTCGATCGCGCAGCAGGCCAGGCCGAACGTGGCCGGCCACACCGAGCGCGCCCGCGCCCAGCCGGCGAGCTTCTCGACGGTGGTCAGCGCCACGCCGCTTGGCAGCTTCTCCTCAATGCCCATTTCGCTAATCCCAGTCCAGGCCGCCGCGCCGCCACACGTAGGCGTACGCGATCAGCACGGTCAGTACGAAGGCGACCATCTCGATGAGGCCGAACGGCCCCAGCTTGTTGAACATGACGGCCCACGGGTACAGGAAGACGATCTCGATGTCGAAGACGATGAACAGCATCGCGGTCAGGTAGTACTTGACCGGGATCCTGCCACCGCCCAGCGGCTGGGGAGTCGGCTCGATGCCGCACTCGTAGGACTCCAGCTTGGCCTTGTTCCAGCGCTTGGGACCCAGGTGGGAACCCATGAACACCGAGAAGCCCGCGAAGCCGAGCGAGAGCACGGCGAGCACGAGGATCGGTATGTAGAGCCTCACCGCAAGTGCGCCCCCTCTCCCTGTTCATCAGAGGCGTGTTCTTCATAGGCGTCGTCTGTCATCTCAGGCATCAGTTCACCTAGGGGTTGGGGCGAGTCGGGTCAGGCCGTTGATCACGCGGTCCGTGGCGTCGCCGCCGCTCGGATCGGTGAGGTTAGCCAGGAGCTTAAGGGCGAAGCGCATCAGCGCCGGCCTCGACATGCCGCGGGCGGTCGCGTAGTGCATCAGTTTCGGCCGCCCGATCAGCTGCACGAACAGCCGGCCGAGCGTGTAGTACCCACCGTAGGCCTGCTGCAGCGCGACCGGGTACCCGCGCAGCACGCGCTCCCGCTCCGCGGCGGTCGGCCGGGCCATGGCCTGGGCGATGGTGCGGGCCAGGATCTCCCCCGACTCCATCGCGTACGCGATGCCCTCGCCGTTGAACGGGTTCACCATGCCCGCCGCGTCGCCCGCCAGCAGCAGGCCGCGATAGTAGTGCGGGGTCCGGTTGAAGCCCATCGGCAGCGCCGCGCCGCGCACCGGCTCGGTGCGGTTCTCCTCGACGTAGCCCCACTCCTCGGGCATCGCCTTCAGCCAGCGGCGCAGCAGCGCCCGGTAGTCCGTGTTGCCGAACGCGGCGGAGGTGTTCAGCAGGCCCAGGCCCACGTTGGAGGTTCCGTCGCCCATGCCGAAGATCCAGCCGTAGCCCGGCAGCAGGCGACCCTGCCGGCCAGGTTCGGCGTCCCACAGGTCGAGCCACGATTCCAGGTAGTCGTCGTCGTGCCGCGGCGAGGCGTAGTACGTCCGCACCGCGACCCCGAGCGGCCGGTCGTCCCGCTTGGCCAGGCCCATCGCGACCGCCAGCCGTGAGGAGTTCCCGTCGGCCGCGACGATGACGGAGGCGGCGTAAATCCGTTCGGCATCAAGGTCGTTGCCGTTACCGGAGCCCTCGCGGGCCCGCACCCCGGTGATCACCCCGTTGTCGTCCAGCACCGGGCCGGTGACGGTCACGCCCTCGATGACCTTGGCCCCCGCGGCCTGCGCCCGGCGGATGAGGATCTCGTCCAGCGACGAGCGCGGGCGCACCAGGCCGTAGCCGGGGTAGGCGTCCAGTTCCGGCCACGGCAGCTCGAGGCGCATCCCGGCGCCGATGACCCGCAGGCCCTTGTTGCGCAGCCAGCCGGCCTCCGGGCTGACATCGACCCCCATGCCGATCAGCGCCTTCACCGCGCGCGGGGTCAGCCCGTCACCGCACACCTTGGCACGCGGGAAGCGCGCCTTCTCCAGCACCAGGACGCTGAGTCCGGCCTGGGCGAGGTAATAGGCCGTGGCCGCGCCGGATGGGCCGGCGCCGACGACGATTACATCCGCGTCGTCACCACGCGGGAGGACGTGCTCGGTCACGTGTCCGATCCTGGGTTTCTTGTGAACCGCTTCACAAATTCTTTGCCGTCAGTTTAATCCCCCGGCCGTCCGGGCTCTTGCCCCGCCCCTTCCGTAGCTAGAGGTTACGGCCCACGTGCACCGCCACGACGCCGAGGGTCAGGTCGCGCCACCGTACCGCGGACCAGCCCGCGGACCGGATCAGGCCCGCCAGTTCTCGCTGCGCCGGCCAGTCGGTGATCGACTCGGCCAGGTAGTCGTATGCGACCGGGTTTTTGGCCACGACCTGGGCAATCCTAGGCAGGATCCCGGACAGGTAGCGCCGGTAAAGCATATCGAGGGGCGGAACCGTGATACGGCTGAACTCGCACACCACCAGGCGGCCTCCGGGACGGGTCACCCGGCGCATTTCCGCCAGCGCGTCACGTGTCCGCTGGACGTTACGCAACCCGAACGAAATCGTTACCGCATCGAAGGCGCCATCGGCGAACGGGAGGCGCAGCGCGTCGCCGGCGGCGAAGGCGACCCGGCCGCGCGTCCGCGCCTGCTCCGGGTCCGTGGCGAAGAGCCGCCCCTGGCCGACCCGCAGCATGCCAACCGAGAAGTCGCAAGCCACGGTGTCGGCGCCGTAGGTGGCGAAGGTCCGCGAGGACGTGCCGGTGCCGGCGGCCAGGTCCAGCACCCGGTCGCCGGGCTCGGCCGCGACGATCTTCTGCACGCGCTTGCGCCACAGCCGGACCTGCCCGGCCGAGAGCACGTCGTTCATCAGGTCATAGCGCTCGGCCAGGTCGTCGAACATCCGCGCAACCTGCTCCGGCTGCTTATCGAGATCAGCCCGGGTCATGCCTGCCACGCTAGCGCAGCCGCCCCTCCCGCTGCGGCCACCCACCCCTCCCGCTTGCGGCCCGAATGCGCGTTTGGGCTCGCTCTAGCCCAATGCCAGGAGTTTAAGGCGGCTGGTTTGCGGTGGCATTGGGGCGTTCGGGCTGGTCATGGCTGGTTCGGGTGGTCGTGCCGGGCGGGGTGATGGTGATGGTGCATGCGGCG
>JAFMRC010000530.1 GCA_017354375.1 Nocardiopsaceae bacterium
GAACTTCGCCGCGAGCGCCGCCTCGTCGATATCGCTGATCGCCATTAACCCATCCTGGCACGGAAGTCACGCACCAAACCGGACAAGCGCAAATAAATAAACGACGAGTCCCGGAGCGCACTTATCCTCCACGCGGATGTGATCACGGCCCAGTAGATACCCCTGTGGGTATTTCAAGGACCGTGATTGGCCATCAGGATCCCTTGCTTCCTGAAAAACACTTCACCAACTCGGCCGTGCTCGCATATAGTCGACTAGTTGCGTAATGGCTCGGCGGGCGAAGGGGATCTTGATAGGCGGGCGCTGCTCCGGAGGGACCAGATCACAGCGACGGGACAGCCGGGGACGTGGACTTCTCGGGGGAGCGGTGGACCGGTGTCCTGGCCCCGCTGAACGACCCGGCCTACTTCGCCCGGGTGATGGTTGACTCAGAGGCGGGGACAATCGCGTGGCCCGGCGGCATCGATCTGGCCCCCGAACCGCTGTATGAGCAGGCGAAGGCCCATCCGCTGCTCGCAGCCTGACCGCGCCCGTAGCCGTCGATCTGGGTGACGGTTCATGGATGCCGAAGCCTTCCGAAGCCCGCGCATAACCGGATGTTTTGGATGCTGCAGATTCTCTCTGGCAGGATCCGGGTGTGAGCGACAAAACGGCGGACCGGTTCCGGTTCAGGATCGACGCTGTCTTCACGATCACCGGCCCTGGCGACATGCTGGTCGGAGAGGCCCCGTCGGCCGCGTGCCGGTGAGTCGGCCAGGCCCTGTCTCGGCGGCACGAATCGGCCTGCGGGTCCCCGGGCTCGTTCCCTGGGCTCATGCTCCCATCGCCTGGCGGGCCGCGTCGGCCAGCAGCACCGCGTAGGAGGACCGGGTGGCGATCGTGCCCGGGCCCGGGTCGTCCGCGACCTCCTCCCGGATCCGGCCGGCGGCGTCGATGACGAAGACCATGTCGCTCATCACGCTGGAGGCGTGGACCATGCGCGACAGGTGGATGCCGTACCCGCCCCAGGCGCGCTCGAGCTGGCCGAGCGACCCTGTGAGGAACAGCCAGTTCGGCGACGTGGCCAGGCCCTCGCGCCGGTCGAGCGCCCGGACGTACGCGAGCCCGTAGTGCCGCTGGCTGGCGGCGATGGCGACGAGCTCCACGTTCTTGCCTGCCTCGCCGAGCAGGCTGCTCGCTTCCCGTAGTTCGGTCGTGACCGGGCACTCGGCCGTGCACGCCGGGTCCAGGAACGTCAGCAGCAGCACCTTCCCGCGCAGGGACGCCAGGCTGACGGGCTGGCCCGCCTGGCTGACCAGGCGGAAGCCCGGGGCGGGGAGGTCCACCCGCCGGGCTCCGCCGGCCACCGCGCGCGCGATGATCGGGTCGGCGTGCCGGCTGACCGAGGCCAGCGCCATCGGGACGGTACCGACGAGCACCGTGCCGAGCGCGCCGATCGTCGCGAGCACCGGGAGCGTGAACCCCCGCGGTGACAGCGGCAGCAGGCGAGGGCGCTGGGCAGGCGGGACTATCCGTTCGGCGGAATCATGGGGTTGGGTCTGGGGTCCGGTCGCGGCGCGGTAGCCGGCCCAGGTCAGCAGCGCCCAGGGAATCATGCTGTTCGGGTCGGTGCCGAGCCCGCCCGGCATCCCGAGGTCCTGGATCAGCACCCAGACCGCCAGGCAGAACGCGATCACGGCCGGCACCGCCGCGCGCAGCACCCGCGGGCGGCCGGACAGCAGCGCCAGGCCGCTCGCGGCGAGCGCGACGACGGCGACCAGGTTGACCGCGAACGCGTGGTGGCTGGCCAGCGACGCGAAGCCGTTGACCACGTCGGCCTGGAGGCGGGGCTGCGGCAGTCCCGCCATGTCGCTGATCATGCCGGTCAGCGAGCCGTCCTCGCCGCCGTGCCAGAAACCGCGGCCGGGCCAGGCCTGCAGCACCGCCAGGCCGAGCCAGGACGCCCCGGTTCCCGCCAGCAGGATCCGGCCGAGGCGCCGCCCGGCCCAGGCGCGGGCCGGGGCGGCGAGCAGGGCGCCCGCCACGATGTACAGCACGACCGCGCCGGGAGCGCCGCTCAGCCAGCTCAGCCCCGGCGCGAAGATGCCGCCGAAGGCCTCGCCGAACACCCAGACGACCAGGCCCCACGCCGCGCTGGCGAGGCCGCCGAGGCGGGACCACCAGCCAGCGTCGGCGACGAGCAGCCACAGGCCGAGGCCCAGCTGGATCCAGACCGCGGCCGTCGCCGCCTGGACCGGGTGGAAGGACCAGACGCTGGCGCCGAAGTCCACCACGTCCCGCACCCACTGCGGGGACGCGGTCGCGCTCGGAGCCGTCACCTGCGACGGCAGGCCGCCGGCCATCTGCGGCTGCGCCTGGAGGACGCCGTCGATGATCCACAAGACGCCGAACGACACACGGAGGATCGCGCGGGCCGCCGGCTCCCTCGCCGGGGCAGGCTGGCCGGCGGGGCGCCGCGGCGGCACCGGC
>JAFMRC010000301.1 GCA_017354375.1 Nocardiopsaceae bacterium
TATCCGCCGCCAGCACGGGCGCGGCACCGGATCCGGGCGCCGCGCCGAGTCCGGGCACGGCGCCGTCCGCGGCATCGCGCCCGGGAGGGGCCGCGGAATTCCTCCGGTACCTGGCCAGGAAGCTGGCCACGGCGGTGCTCAGCTTCCTGATGCTGCTCGTCGTCGGCTACCTGATCTTCAGCGTGATCCCGTCGGACCCCCTTGAGGCACTGACCCGCGGCCGCCGGGTCAGCCCGGCGCAGCTAGCGTTCCTGCGCAAGCAACTCGGCCTGGACCAGTCCCCGCTGCAGCGGTTCGGCGAGTACGTCTGGAACACGGTCCAGGGTCACCTCGGCTACTCGTGGCAGTTCCAGACACCGGTCGCCACCCTCATCGGGCAGCGGCTGTGGCCGACGCTGCTGCTCACCGGGTCGGCCATGATCGTGGCCGCGGTCGTCGGAATGTGGCTCGGGGTTCGCAGCGGGTGGCGGCCCGGCAGCGTGGTCGACCGCGCCTCCTCCGGGGTGTCGCTCGCGTTCTGGTCGGTGCCGACGTTCTGGCTCGGGCTGATCCTGCTCGTGGTGTTCAGCGTGGGCTTCGGGCCCATCCCGCCGCTGTTCCCGTCCGGCGGCATGTCCACTCCCGGCACCGCCGGGGGCCTGTCCCCGTCGCACATTCTCGACGTACTGCGGCACCTCGTGCTGCCCTGCCTCACGCAAACCCTGGTGATCTTCGCCCAGTACGTGACGATCATGCGGTCCTCGGTGATCGACGAGCTCGGCAGCCCCTACCTTCTCACCGCCCGCGCCAAGGGCCTGCGCGACGCCGAGGTCCGCCGCAGGCACGCCGTGCCGAACGCGAGGCTGCCCACCGTCACGGTCATTTTCCTGCAGATCGGCACGCTCGTCACCGGGGCGATCACGGTCGAGACCGTGTACTCCTGGCCGGGCCTCGGCTACCTTACCTACCAGGCGCTGCAGATCCCCGACCTGCCGCTGCTGGAGGGCACGTTCGTCGTGTTCAGCGCCTCGGTGATCGTGATGAACATGCTGGCCGACATCGTCTACCGGTTCCTCGACCCGAGGGTGCGCCGCCAATGACCACCGCCGCCGACACCGCAGACACCGCCCGCGCCGGCGCGACGGCGCCGTCCCGGCTGGCTCCGCTGCGCCGGTTCGCCCGCGGGTACGCCGCCCGTCCCGGGGGAGTGGCCGGCCTCGCCGTGCTGGTCGTGATGATCGCGGCCGCGCTCGCGGCCCCGGCCTTCATCCACCCCTCCGACCTGGACGTGATCAACGCGTCCGGGCCGTCGCTCGCCCCGCCCAGCCTCCGCTACCCGCTCGGCACCGACCAGCCCGGCCGCTCGGTGCTGCTGCTGACCATCTGGGGCGCGCGGCCGTCGCTGGCCATCGGCGTGATCGCCACCGTGTGCACGATCGCCATCGGCGCGGTGTTCGGCCTGCTGGCCGGGCACTTCGGGGGCATCGTCGGCCGGGTTCTGATGGCGGTCACCGACTGGTTCCTCGCGCTGCCCCAGATCGTGCTCGCGATCTCCCTCGCCGCCGTGCTCGGCCAGGGAGACGCCTCGATCACGATCGCGATCGCGGTCACTACCTGGCCGCAAACCGCCCGGATCGTGCGGGCGCAGACCCTCGCGGTGGAGGCCAGGCCGTTCGTCGAGCGGGCGCACGCGCTCGGCGCCGGCCACCGGCAGGTCATGATCCGCCAGGTGCTGCCGAACGTGATGCCGCTGATCCTCGTCTCCAGCACGCTCACCGTCTCGGGCGCGATCCTGACCGAGACCACCCTGCAGTTCCTCGGCCTCGGCAACCCCACCGACGTGTCCTGGGGAGGCATGCTCAACCAGGCCATCGAGCAGGGCGCCGTTAGCGACGGGGCCTGGTGGTACCTGCTGCCGCCCGGTATCGCCATCCTCCTCGTGGTGCTCGGCTTCACGCTCACCGGGCGCGCCATCGAGAACGTGCTCAACCCGAGGGCGGGAACACGATGACAGGCGGGAACACGGCGACGAACGGAAACCTTGCGACCGGAGGGAACCCGGCCACGGACGGGAGCGCTGCGGCGGGGGAGAACACGGGGGCGGGGGAGAAGCTACTATCCGTTCGGCAGCTAAGGGTTTCATACCGGGGGGAGACCGGCACCGTTGATGCCGTGCGCGGCGTCGATCTCAGCCTGGAGCCAGGGGAAGTGCTCGGCCTGGCCGGGGAGTCCGGGTCGGGGAAGACCACCGTCGGGCTGTCGCTGCTGCGGCTGCTGCCGCGCTCGGCGAAGGTCGACGGGGAGATCACCTTCCGCGGCGAGAACCTGCGCGCGGCGAACTGGGGCCGGATCCGCGCGGTGCGCTGGGCGGGCGCCTCGGTGGTGTTCCAGGGTGCGATGAGCGCGCTCAACCCGGTGCAAACGATCGGGGACCAGCTCGTCGAGCCGATCGTGCTGCACTCGCCCGCGACGAGCAGGACCGGCGCCCGGTCACAGGCGGCGGAGCTGCTGGAAAGCGTCGGGGTACCCGCCGCGCGGCGGGCGGCGTACCCGCACGAGCTGTCCGGCGGGCAGCGGCAGCGGGTCATGATCGCGATGGCGCTCGCCTGCCAGCCGGACCTGGTGATCGCCGACGAGCCGACCACCGCGCTGGACGTGATCGTCCAGGCCCAGATCCTCTCCCTGCTGGCCGGGGTGGTCGCCGAGCGGCGGATCGGGATGATCATGGTCAGCCACGACCTGTCGGTGCTCGGGGCAACCTGTGACCGGCTCGCGGTCATGTACCGCGGCGAGTTCGTGGAGGAACGCCCGGCGCGCGAGCTGATCGCCGCGCCCGAGCATCCGTACACGAAGAAGCTGTGCGCCGCGTTCCCGCGCATCGGTGATCAGGCCTCGCGGCTGGCGCCCGCCGGCAGGTCGGCGGCGTCAGATGCTCCTGAGGCGTCAGAGACTCCAGGAACGCCAGAGACTCCAGAGGCATCAGAGACTCCAGAGGCATTGGGAGCTTCAGGGGCGCCGAGGGTTCCAGAGAAAGGCGCCTCCCCGCTGCTGGAGGCGCGCGGGGTGCGGGTCACGTTCCCCCCGCGCTCCGGCCGAGGGCCCGCGCGCGCGGTCGATGACGTGAGCCTGTCCGTCGCGCCCGGTGAGATCCTCGCGCTGATCGGGGAGTCCGGCTGCGGCAAGTCCACGCTGTGCCGCGCGCTCACCGGCCTGGTCAAGCCGGACGGCGGCGAGATCGCCTACGACGGCGCGCCCGTCCGCTACCGGCCGGGCGCGCTCAAGCGGCACCGCCGGAACGTGCAGCTCATCTTGCAGGATCCGGCCGGATCGCTGAACCCGCGGCAGACCGTGTTCGACGCGGTCGCCGAAGGCCCCCGGCTGCACGGGCTGCGCGATGGCCTGACGCGGCGGGTTGCCGACGCCCTCGCGAGCGCGGGGCTGCCGGAGCCGGAGCAGTACTTCGGCCGGTACCCGCACGAGCTGTCCGGCGGCCAGCAGCAGCGGGTGCTGATCGCCGGCGCCCTGGCCCTGGAGCCCAAGGTCCTGGTCGCCGACGAGCCCGTGTCGTCGCTGGACGCGTCGGTGCGCGGCGAGATCCTGCACCTCATCCTGGACCTGCGGGCGCGGCTGTCGCTCGCCGCCGTCATCGTCAGCCACGACCTCGGCCTGGCCTGGAACGTCGCCGACCGGGTCGCGGTGATGTACCTGGGGCGGGTCGTCGAGTCCGGAACGGTGGAGGATGTGCTGCTCCGGCCGGAGCACCCTTACACCCAGGCCCTCGTCTCGGTGCTGGAGAACCCCGGCGAGCGGGTGCCGCTGGGCGGCGAGCCACCCGACCCGACGGCGATCCCCGGCGGCTGCAGGTTCCACCCGCGCTGCCCGAGGCTGGCCGCGCTCGCCGCCTCGGACGGGGCGGCGGCCGAGGCGGCGGGATGCACCGTGAAGGACGTGCCGGTGCTCACGCCCACCCGAGACCACCTCGTCGCCTGCCACCTGGCCGACCTCGACCCGGCGACCGGCTGACGCCACGCCCGACGCCGCAGACGCGGGGTAAGCGGCGGAACAACTGCCGTCGCAGCACTTCGTCGTCGAATGAATGCTATTGGTTCATGAGTGGTTGGCTGCATGCCGCCTTCGGGGCAGGGATGGGCGATGGCTGGGTGCCGGTGCCGGGGGTATGAGGTGCCGGGGCTGGGGGCGCATGCCCGTTCTGCGGGGGTATGCCCGGGACGCGGGGCCGTGCCGGGCGGACCGCGCCGAGACGGAAGGGCTTCGCGTGGAGGATATGTGAGCGCAGAGAGCACGTATCCTCCACGCGGGCGTGGTCGCGACCAGGAGGATACCCAAGCCGGGTATTCCAAAGATCGCGCATTGCGTAAAAGTCGCGTGGGGACCCTCTGTGACTAGGCCGCCAGCAGGCGATTCGCCTTCCATTGGGTGAAATTTCGTTGTAACAGACGTCTTGAAGTGATCGCGGCCAGGTGTAACGATCCAAACAGTTCCCCACGTCGTCACCCGGCGGCGGATTCGACAACGGGCAGGCTCAAACACCGGCCAGGCTCAAACACCGGTAAGGCTCAAACACGGGCTAGCCCGGACTGGGGCAAGCGAGCAAGGAGGACAGCCATGCGACGTGAGCGGCGCTTCCTCGGAATGATCGCGCTGGCCGCCTGCGGCGTCCTGGCCGCCGCGTGCGGCTCGGCCACCACGAACGGCGCGAGCGCCGGGAGCAACGGCCAGGTCACGATCGGCGTCGACCTGACCTACAACAACACCGCGTTCTGGGCCGCCTACATCAACTACGAGCAGCAGTACGCGAAGCAGAAGAACGTCAAGCTGCTCGGCCCCCTGCTGGCCCAGGCGAACGCGGCCACGCAGAACCAGCAGATCGAGAACCTGGTGAACGAGGGCGCCCAGGCGATCATCGTGAACCCGGAGACCGCCACCAGCCTCGGCCCGGCGATCAGCTACGCCACCGCGCGCCACGTCCAGCTCGTGAGCGTGGACACCATCGTCGGCGTCGGCCACGTCTACATGGTGGTCCGCGCCTCCAACACCCTCTACGGCCAGGACGCCTGCGCCTACATCTCCGGCAAGGTCAAGAGCGGCTACGTGCTGGACCTGGAGGGCGACCTGACGAGCTCCAACGGCGCCGACCGGACAGACGCCTTCGACCAGTGCATGGCCGCCAACGATCCCGGCGTGAAGCTCCTCAAGAAACCGACGGTGTGGACCGACGCGACCGCCGTGACCGACGCGCAGAACGCCGTCAACGCCTACGGCTCCAAGCTCAAGGCTATCTACTCTCAGTGGTCGCCGCCAGACACCGCGATCGTCCCGCTGCTGAAGAGCAAGGGCCTGGGCCCGGACTCGGCGAACCCGGTGACCGTGGTCAGCGACGACGGCGTGCCGTTCGAGATGTGCGACATCCAGAAAGGCACGATAGGCGCGTCCCAGTCGCAGCCCGCGAACGAGTACGCGCAGTACGCGCTGACCTACGCGATCGACGCCGCCAAGGGCGTGACGCTCAAGCCCGGCCAGCCCGGCGGTGGCGGGGCGAAGCTGGCGAACGTCACCTACAAGGGCGACACGAACCTGGCCGACCCGATCGTCGCCCCGTTCGTGACCAAGTCGAAGACCACCCTCACCGTGGCCAAGCCGGTGGACGGCCTGCCCAAGACCACCACCACGACCCCGGTCAGCGACCCGAGCCTGTGGGGCAACGAGTACGGCAAGGCCCACGGCGGCGTCTGCTCGTCCAAGTCGTCGTGACCGGAGCACCGGAAGCGCCGGAAGCACCGGGAGCGCCGGGAGTACCGGGAGCGCCGCTGATCGAGGTCGAAGGCATCGAGAAGCGGTACGGCACCACCCGGGCGCTGCGCGGTGTCAGCCTGTCGGTCACCGCCGGCCAGTGCCTCGGGCTGGTCGGCCGGAACGGCGCGGGCAAGTCCACCCTCGTCTCCATCCTGTCCGGCGTCGAGGAACCGGACGCCGGGACCGTCAGGCGAGGCGGCGAGATCGCCACGGTCTTCCAGCACTCCATGATCGTCGGTGACCTGTCCGTCGCCGAGAACGTGTTCCTCGGCGCCCCGGACCTGGGCAGCACGTCCCGCCTGGTGAACTGGCGAGAGCTGCGCGCCAGGACCCGCGACATCATGCGCGACTGGGGCTTCGACATCGCGGCCGGCGAGCTGTGCCGCAACCTGTCGGTCGAGCAGCGGCAGGTGGTGGAGATCGCGCGGGCCCTCGCCCGCGGCGCGACGTGCGTGCTGCTGGACGAGCCGACCGCCGCGCTGGAGCGCCAGGCGACCCGCCGCCTGTTCGACCGGGTCCGCCAGCTCACCGCCGCGGGCGTCGCGGTCCTGTACATCTCCCATCACCTGGAGGAGGTCTTCGAGATCTGCGACGACGTCGCCGTCCTGCGCGACGGCGAGCTGGTGCTGACCGCGCCCGTCGGCGGCCTGTCCCGCGATGACCTGGTTGCCGCCATGGTCGGTGACGTTCACCCCCAAACCACGACCCTTTCCCCCGAACGGGTAGTGGCGCCTGAGTCATCCCCCAGGGGGGCGGCTGAGGAGGCCGTCTTGTCCGTCCGTGACCTGGCGAGCGACTCCTCCAGGGGCCGGCTCGGTGGTGTGTCCCTGGAGGTCCGCGCCGGGGAGGTGGTCGGCGTGACCGGCCTGCTGTCCGCCGGCGTCGCCACCCTCGGCCGAGTGGTGGCCGGCGCGGAGCCGCGCACCGGAGGCGAGGTCCGCGTCC
>JAFMRC010000014.1 GCA_017354375.1 Nocardiopsaceae bacterium
CAGCCCGGCGCCGCCGGCCTCGCCGCCGCCGCCCCCGGCGGCGGCCTTCTTCTTCCGCCCGGCCCCCGCGGCGGGGACGGGCTCGATGAGGTCGTCCATCGAGCAGTCCAGGATGTCCAGCAGAGCCATCAGGATCTTCAGGCTCAGCCGCTCGGGCCGGTCGGCCGCCAGCCGGTAGGCCTGCGAGGGCGACAAGCTGATGCCGCGGTCGCCCAGCGGCTTGAGCAGGTCCGTCGTGGAGAACATGCCGCGGGAGGCCATCACCTGCCGCAGGTGCCACTGGTAGTCCAGCTTCGCGGTCACCGGCTTTCCCTCCCCTCGCGGCCGCCGGCCCTGAAGGCCGGGGCAAGCGCACGGCGCAGCGCCGTGTTCATGTAGTCGTCGCCGACATGGGTGTAGATCGCCGTCGAGCTGTCGCACTCGTGCCCGACCTGCTGCTGGATGAACCGGCGGTCGACGCCGTCTTCGGTGAGGTGGCTGACGTAGGAATGACGCGTCGAATGGGGAGTGAGGGACTCCGGCAGGCCAAGCGCGTCCCGGTAGGCGGTGAACCGGGCGTTGATCTCGGCGGGCTTGACCCGCCCGCCCCGCTCGGTCACCCACAATGCCGGGTGGTCCCCGCAGCCGGACCGGGGCCGGATGTTCTCGGCGTAGTCGGCGACCGCCTCCACCGCCCAGCCCATCACCGAGGCGACGTTCCGCCGCCGCGGCGGCTGGCCCTTCTTCGCCTTGCCGTAGCGCACGTTCAGCATGCCGTACCGGCCGAACTCCGGGGCCGACGGGTTACGGCCCCAGTCCGCCAGGTCGAGCTTCGACGCCTCGGTGCGGCGCAGCCCCCAGCCGTACATGACCTTGAAGAGAGTCGCGTCCCGGTAGGCCGCCAGCGCGCCCTTCCGCTTCCCCTTCACCGCCCGCTCGACCTGCTCGTCGGCGTAGTCGAGGAACCGCTGCATCTCCTCGCGGGTGAAGGGCCTGGCCTCCGGGTCGCCCTCGTAGCCGTTCAGGTGCGCGATGGTGTTCCACTCGTGGCAGATCGCGACCGGGTGCTGCCCGGGGCCGAACTCCTCCTCGCACGCCGCCGCCCAGCCGTACCTTCCGTCCGCGAGGTACTCGGTAAACTGCCGCAGCGTGCACTGGTAAGAGCGGATCGTCGACGGCGCCAGGTGCTCCTCGGCGATCAGGTGCACCGACCACTCGTCCATCCGGGCCGGCGGCCACTGCCACGGATACTCGCCGGCGAACTCGCCGAACCGGCGCACCAGCCGGTCCCGCGGCGCGATCGTGTCCTCCCGCAGGCCCCTCGCTGCCTGCTGCGCCCGCCAGCCCCGCAGCATCGCCTCGAACATCGCGTCCTCCGGGCGCAGCTGCGCCACCCCGGAAACCAGCTCCAGGCACGCAGCGCCCGCCAGCTCTCCCCGTCCCACCTGACCCCCGAAACCCCCGAAACGGCCACCACCCGACGGAGGGATCATGCATCCAACGGGCTACTCGCGCAACAACTCAAGCCACATAGAGTAATCGTGTCGTGGCAATTGGGTTATTCAGGCTGCCTGCATAGCCGCTAATCCGGGCAAAGCTCGCCCGTCAGATGCAATTCCCGAGAGTTCGGGCAGTTCCGCGACCGCCTCGTCCAGATGGCCTCCAACCAGGGCCTCGCGGTGATCGCGGTCGACCCGGCATACACCTCCAAGTGGGGCGCGCAGCACTGGCTCGCCCCACTGCGGGAGCAGGACCAGGTCACCACGGGCCATCATGCGGCCGCGGTGGTGATCGGCAGGCGCGCGCACGGCCACCGGGCGCGGCGACGGGCAGGCGTGACACGACCGCGGCCAGCGGACCGCGGCGTGAGAGCTGCCCCCCGAGCACCCCGCGCCGGGCGCGTGACCAGGGACGGCGGGACCCGGAAGGCCCAGCGGCAGCCGCCACGGCGGCGCAAGACCGCCACAGCCGACCGGGAGCATCCGCCCGACCAGGCAGCCCACGACCGTTCGGGGCCGCCGGCAGCGCAGGACTATCTCCTGCATGCTCGATTAGGAACGGTTAGCCATCGGGTTTACCCGCCAGTAAAAATCTCGTCACGGGCTCTTGACTTCGAACTGCGGCCTAGCCGTACTGTTGAGTTATGCTCAATAAGACGCTGGCGACCGCGGAGGCTCCGCCGGCCGGAACCGCGGAACCCGGGCCGGTCGCGCTGCAGCCGCGCGACGTCCGCTTCGACTGGTCCGGCCTGCCGCTGCGCTGGATCCCCGGCGAACCGCAGGCGAGCCACCTCCTCAGCGTGCTGCACCTGCTGCTTCCCGAAGGCGAGCGCTGGTTCGTCTCGACGTTCAAGAGGGCGCTCCCGCTGATCACCGACGCCGCCCTGCGCGAGGACGTGATCGGCTTCATCGGGCAAGAGGCGATCCACGCCGAGGCCCACCAGGGCGTGCTCGACTACTACGCCAGCGCTGGCGTCGATACCACGGGCTACATCCGCCAGGTCGAATGGCTGTTCCGGCGGATCCTGGCCCCCCGGCCCGACCTGACGCCAGCGGGCCAGCGCGAGCTGCTCATCGAGCAAGTCGGGATCGTGGCCGCCGCCGAGCACTTCACCGCGATGATGGGCGCGTGGGTGCTGGACGCCACCGCCCTCGACGAGGTCGACCTCGATCCGCGCATGCTCGACCTGCTGCGCTGGCACGGCTCGGAGGAGGTCGAGCACCGCCACGTCGCGTTCGACCTGATGACCCATCTCGATCCCAGCTACATCCGGCGCGTCCGATCGCTGCTCCTGGTGGCTCCGATCCTCGCCATCATGTGGGCACGGGGAGGCAAGTACTTCGCGGCGGCCGACGAGAACCAGGACTTCCGGCTGACCTGGCGCACCTACTTCGACGCGGCGCGGCGCGGCCTGCTGCCCACGCCCGGCGCGTTCGCCAGGTGCACGCTGCGGTGGTTCAAGCGCGGCTACCACCCGTCACAGGACTACTCGACCGCGAAGTGCGTCGCCTACCTGGGATCCTCCCCCGCCGCCCGGGCTGCGGCCCGCTGATGCCGGCGGGCACCGGGACCACCGCGCCCGGCGGGACGGACGAGACAGGTCGGCATCAACCACCAGCACGTTGTGACCGCACCGTGCCCGGCGGGACGGGCGAGGCCCCGCTGGGCACGACCCGGCCGGACGGGATCCGGCCGCCGGCGTCGCAAGCGCCCCCGGCGTTGTCCGGCGCCCCTGGTCGCCCCGACCGGCTCATGCGCAACCTGACCATATTCGTCGACAGTTTCGTGCGCCTGCGGGGCAGGGCGCGGGAGGCTCTCGGGCGTGCCGAGCCCCGGCCGCCGCAGCCGGGGCTGCCACAGTGGCGCAAGCTGGTCGTGACCGACCGCGCCGAGGAGGCCGACGGGGTGGTGTCGCTGCGGCTGGCGGCGCCCAGCGGCGGCCCGCTGAAGCCCTGGCAACCCGGGGCGCACCTCCAGCTAGAACTGCCGTCCGGGAAGATCAGGCACTACTCGCTGAACGGCGACCCCGCGGACCGGGCCTGCTACCGGGTCGCCGTCCGGCGGATCATCGACGGCGGCGGGGGATCGTCGGAGGTCCACGACGCCGTGACCCAGGGCACGGTGCTGCGCGTCGCCGGGCCAGCCAACGCGTTCCCGTTCGCCGCGGACCCGGCGGTCCTGCTCATCGCGGGGGGCATCGGGATCACGCCGATCCTGCCGATGGCCCGGAAGGCCGCGGCGCTCGGGCTGGACTGGCGGCTGGTCTACGCAGGCCGCAGCCGCGCCACTATGCCGTTCCTGGACGAGGTCCGCGCGCTGCCCTCGGCCCGGTCGCGGGTAGCGATCCTGGCCGACGACGAGACCGGGGTGCCGGACGCCGCGGACCTGATCGGCCGGGCGCCGACCGGGGCCGCGGTGTACGCGTGCGGCCCGCCGCCGATGCTGGCCGGGGTGCGCGACGCCGTCAACGCGGCCATCGACGCCGGAAGGCTCCGCGCTCTCCACTTCGAGCGGTTCACCGCGCCGCCGGTCACCGATGGCCATCCGTTCGAGGTGGAGCTGGCCCGCAGCGGGACGGTGCTGCCGGTGCCCGCGGACCGGTCGGTCCTGGACGTGCTCCGCGCGCACGACCCGGCCACGCCGTACTCCTGCCAGCAGGGGTTCTGCGGAACCTGCGCCCAGCGCGTGCTGCGCGGCACGGTCGACCATCGCGACCAGCGACTGACCGGCGACGAGCGCGCCGCGGGCGACATGCTCGTCTGCGTCTCCCGGGCGCCGGAATCCGAACGGCTGGTGCTCGACCTGTGACGCGACCGCCAGCACCCGGTACCGCCGACTTCGCGCCGGGCGCCGGGCCGGAATACGTCGCGGCGCCGGACGGCGTCCCGATCGCCGTCTATACCGACGGCGATCGGTCGCGGCCGCCCGTGCTGCTCGTGCACGGCTTCCCCGACACCCACCGGGCCTGGGACGCCGTCGCGGCGGCGCTCGCCACCGACCACTACGTCGTCCGCTACGACGTGCGGGGGGCCGGCGCGTCCGGCCGCCCCGCCAGCCTGGCCGGGTACCACCTGGACCGGCTCGCCGATGACCTGTTCGCGGTCGCGGACGCCGTCAGCCCCGGCCGCCCGGTACACCTGGCCGGGCACGACTGGGGCTCCATTCAGGCCTGGCACGCGGCCACCGACCCGCGAGCGGCGATGAGGATCGCCTCGTACACCACCATTTCCGGGCCATGCCTGGACCACGTGGGGTTCTGGTTCCGCGACCGCCTCACCCGCAGGTCACCGCGCGACCTGGCGTCGCTCGGGCTGCAGTCCGCGCTCTCCTGGTACGTATGGGTTTTCCAGGTCCCGATGCTGCCGCCTCTGGCCTGGCGGCTCGGCCTCGCCCGCGCCTGGCCGGGCCTGCTGCGCCTGCTTGAGGGCGTCACCCCGCGCGACGGGCTCCCCGCGGCCACCCTGGCCGCCGACGCCGCGCACGGCATCGGGCTGTACCGGGCGAACATGCGGCAGCGGCTGCTGCACCCGTCCGAGCGGCACGCCCTGGTCCCCGTCCAGCTGATCACCGTCACCGGCGACCATTACGTCAGCCCCGCGCTGGCCGGATCCGACCTGGACCGCTGGGCTTCGGACCTGACCCGGCGGACGATACCCGGTACCCACTGGTCCATCCTGGAAGGGACACCGGTGGCGGAGGCGATCCGCGAGTTCGCCGGCCGGCAAGCCTGAAAGCCGGTACCGCGGTGGCGTGGTGACGCCTGGGGTAAGAACTGGTAACAGATGATCCGCGCAGGGGGGCGCTTCCATAAGCCGTACTATCATGCACTGCACATTCGTGATAAATGGCTCCGGCGAAGCGACGACATGCGGTGACCCGGGCTCAGCACAACAGAGAGGTATTTAGTGGCTACCACTGTCCATAGCGAGGGACGGCAGCTCCACCGCGGAGTCGGAGTCATCGGCCTCACCTTCTTCGCGCTCGGGAGCGTCATCGGCTCCGGGTGGCTTTTCGGCGCCAGGAACGCCGCGAGCGTGGCCGGGCCCGCGTCCATCATTTCCTGGCCGCTCGCCGGCGTCATGATCCTGGTGATCATCCTTAGCTTCGCGGAGCTGTCGCCGGCCTACCCGGTCGCGGGAGGCATGTACCGGCTGGCTCACTACTCCTACGGCGGCCTGGGCGGCTTCGTCATGGGCTGGGTCAGCTGGCTGTTCTCCATGTCGCTGATCGCCATCGAGGTCGAGGCCGCGTTGACGTACCTATCCGGGTTGCACGGCCTGACCTGGCTGGTAGACGCCAACGGCGACCTCACCGTGCCCGGGGGATTCCTGATCGCGGTCGGGCTCGCCCTGGTGTTCGCGCTGATCAACATGTACGGCGTGAAGCTGTTCGCGGAGAGCAACACCATCGTCGTGTGGTGGAAGATCGCGATCCCGGTCCTCACCATCATCGCGCTCCTGTTCTCGCTGAAGGGCAGCAACTTCACCGCGGCCGGCGGCTTCCTGCCCAAGGCCACGTCCGATTTCGGCGGGGTGAAGGGCATCTTCCTCGCCCTCCCGCTCGCGGTGGTGTTCTCGGAGATCGGCTTCGACTCGGCCATCCAGATGGCCGGCGAGGCCCGCAATCCCAAGAAGGACCTGATCCGGGCCGTGATCTGGTCCACGGTCATCGGCGTGATCGTCTACACCCTGCTCCAGGTCGTGTTCATCGGCGCGATGCCGGCCAAGTACCTGCACGCGGGCTGGGCCGGGATGGCGACGGTCTTCGTCAAGAACATCCACGGCCCGTACGTCATCATGGCCTCGGTCGCCGGCCTGGCCTGGCTGACGTACCTGCTCTACGTCGACGCCGCCGTATCGCCGTCGGGCACCGGCTTCATCTACACCGGGACGCAGGCCCGTCTGCTGTACGGCATGGGCAAGGAGGGCTACCTCCCGCCCGGGACGCAGAAGCTGAACTCCAACGGCGTCCCGTGGATCAGCGTGCTGGTCGGCTGGGCCGGCTCGGTGCTGCTGTTCCTCCCGTTCCCGAGCTGGAGTTCCCTGGTCGGGGCCATTACCAGCGTCGCGGTGATCTCCTACTGCGCCGGCCCGGCCGCGCTCAACCACTTCCGCAAGGTCGACCCGGACCGGGAGCGGGGCTGGCGGGTTCCGGCTCCGAAGGTGATCGCGCCGCTCGGTTTCATCTTCGGCACGCTCATGGTCTACTGGACCGGCTGGGGCGTCATGTGGCGAGTGGACGGCGCCATCATCCTCGGACTGCTGATCATGGGCGGCTACTACTTCGCCCGGCCGAAGGACGCACGGCCCCACCTGGATGTCAAGCACTCGTCCTGGATCTGGATCTGGCTGGTCGGGCTCAACCTCTTCGCCCTGTTCGGCGCCTTCAACGGCTGGCCGGACAGCCCGACGCCGGAGCAGCTGGACTCCTGGTACCACCCGGTGAACGGCCTGCTGAAGTTCCCGTACGACACCATCTGGGTGGCCATCTTCGCCATCCTGATCTACTACTTCGCCCAGGCCACCGCGCTTCCGGCCGAAAAGACCCGTGAGTACATCGCGGGGGACGCCGAGGAGGCCAAGGTGACCGTCGGCACCGGCGATGTGGCCGAGACGGTGAGCTAAGAGGCGGGGGGCTGACAAGTCCCGCGTCGTTCGCTGTGGCCGGGTCACCGGGACCCGGCCACCGGCATGACGGGGCGGGAAGCTGGCGCTGGGCAGGCGCCACTATCCGTTCGGCATAAAAGGTCTTCATGGTTTGAGGAAAAGGGATAGGAGCAGCCAGACCACCGGGGCGCACAGCAGCAGGGAATCGAGCCGGTCGAGGATGCCGCCGTGGCCGGGAAGCAGGGATCCCATGTCCTTGATGTCCAGGTCGCGCTTGATCATCGACTCGGCGAGGTCCCCGACGACCGCCGCCGCCAGGGCCGCGGCTCCGGTGACGACCCCCTGCCACCAGTAGCCATGCAGCAGCGCGGGAAGCAAGATGGCGCCCGCCGCGACGGTGGCGAGGGCGGAGCCGACGAGGCCCTCCCACGTCTTCTTCGGGCTGATGACCGGGGCCATCTTGTGGCCGCCGCCGCGGGCCAGCGTGATGCCCGCGAAGTACCCGCCGATGTCGCTGCAGACCGTCAGGACGATGAATGCGAGAACCCGCCTGCCGCCGTCGCCCGCGGCGAGCATCGCGGACACCGTCGAGCCGAGGAGCGGGATGTACGCGGCGGCCAGGATCCCCGCGCTGACGTCCCTGACATAGCCTTCCGTGCCGCCCGGCATGCGCCAGGCCAGGACGGCGACGACCGTGACGGCGAAGGCAGCCGCCACCGCGCCGCCCGCCGCCCAGTACCCGGCGGTCAGCATGGCCGCGCCGCCGAGCCCGACCGGGATGAGCGGGATCCGGATGCCCCGGGTCCGCAGCGCCGTGTCGAGCTCCTTCAGCGCCACGGCGAGCGCCGCGCCCATGTAGAGCAGGAATGTCGCCTTGACGGTCAGCAGGGTGAGCAGGGCGACGCCGCCGAGGACCACGCCGACGCCGACCGCCGCGGGCAGGTTCCGCCCGGTCCTGATGCCCTTGGGCTGGGTGTCCTCAGGAACTGTGCCGTCCGGAGCCGGGCCGTCGGAAACCGGGCCATCCGGAGTTGTGCCGGTGGTTCTCACACCTCCAGCAGCTCGGTTTCCTTGTGCTTGAGCAGCTCATCGATCTGGGCGATGTAGGTGTCGGTCAGCTCCTGCAGGTCGCGTTCTGCCCGGCGGACCTCGTCCTCGCCGGACTCGCCGTTCTTCACCAGCTTGTCCAGCGCGTCCTTGGCGTGCCGCCGCACGTTGCGGATGGCGACCCGGCCCTCCTCGGCCTTGGACCGGGCGGTCTTGGCGTACTCCCGGCGCCTCTCCTCGGTCAGCTCCGGGAAGACCACGCGGATGATCGAGCCGTCGTTGCCCGGGTTCACCCCGAGGTCGCTGTTCCTGATGGCCTTCTCGATCGCGCCCAGGGAGGACTTGTCGAACGGCTGCACGACCATCATCCGCGGTTCCGGCACGTGGAACGAGGCGAGCTGGTTCAGCGGGGTCTGCGCACCGTAGTACTCCACGGTGATCTTGGAGAAGATTCCCGGGTGGATCCTGCCGGTGCGGATGTTGCCGAACTCTTCCTTGGCGACCGAGACGGCCTTGTCCATTTTCTCCTCGGCATCGAGGAGGGTATCGTCAATCATCGTTAAGGCTCCTGTGCGCACACGAGCGTGCCTATCGGCTCGCCCCGGACGGCCCTCACCACGTTACCCGGCCCCATGAGCTCGAACACGACGATGGGGAGCCCGTTGTCGCGGCAGAGGCTCACCGCCGTCGCGTCCATGACCCTGAGGCCGCGGCTGAGGTATTCACCATAGTCGAGTTTGCTAAAGCGTGTCGCGTGCGGATGGATCCGGGGATCGGCGTCGTAGATCCCGTCCACGCGGGTGCCCTTGAGTACCGAGTCCGCTCCGATGTCCAGCGCCCGCTGCGCGGCGGCGGTGTCGGTCGAGAAGAACGGCGCGCCGATCCCGCCGCCGAAGATAACGACCCGGCCCTTCTCCAGGTGCCTGACGGCCCTTCGGGGGATGTACGGCTCGGCTACCTGGCCCATCGTGATCGCGGTCTGGACCCGGGTGCCGATGCCGGCCTTCTCCAGCGCGTCCTGCAGGGCCAGGCAGTTGATGACCGTGCTGAGCATGCCCATGTTGTCGGCTTGCGCCCGGTCGATGCCGCGCTCGGCGAGCACGGCGCCGCGAAACATGTTCCCGCCGCCGATCACGACCGCGACCTGGAGATCCTCCTTGACCGCGGCGCAGATCTCGCCAGCCAGGTATGTCATGACATCGGGATCGATGCCAAGTGGCTCGGCACCAGCGAGAAGGGCGCCGGACAGCTTGACCACCACCCGGCGCCACGCCGGACTGGTGTCCCTCTCGCTTTCCGGCACCCTTGCCTGACCTGCCTGCTGGTGGTGGTACTCGCCTGTATTCTCCGCTGGCTACCTTTTTGCCCTCGTTGTACGGCCTTACCCGTTTTTGCGCTCATCGCGCCTGACGGCGTCAGGCCTGGCCGATCTGGAACCGGGCGAAGCCCCGCACGTTCACGTCGTCGGCCTTGAGCACCTGGGCGACCGTCTTCTTCGGCTCCTTCACGAACGCCTGCTCGGTGAGCACCACGTCCTTGAAGAACGCGCCGAGACGGCCCTCTACGATCTTGCCGATCGCCTGCTCCGGCTTGCCCTCGTCGCGGGTGATCTGCTCCACGATCCGGCGCTCCTTCTCGACCACGTCCGCGGGCACCTCGTCGCGGGTGAGGTACTGCGGGCGCATGGCCGCGACCTGCTGGCCCAGGTTCTTCGCCACTTCCTCGTTGACGGAGTCCAGCTGCAGGAGCACGCCGAGGGTCGGCGGCAGGTCCGGATCCGAGCGGTGCAGGTACGTGGTCACGTAGCCGCCCTCGAAGCTGGCGAACCGGCCCAGCTCGATCTTCTCCTTGATCGAGGCGCTGGTTTCCTCGATCAGCTTCTCCACGGTCTTGCCGGGCTGCGCCTCTACCGCGAGCAGGGCGAGCCGGTCCGTGGCCTTGCCGGCCAGGGCGGCCTCGGCGATCCGCGCCGCGACCTCCTGGAACTGGCTGTTCTTCGCCACGAAGTCGGTCTCGCAGTTCAGCTCGACCAGGACGCCCGCGCTACCGGTCCCATTCAGCTCGGCGGTGACCAGGCCGTTACCCGCGGTACGGGTGGCGCGCTTGCCGGCGTCCTTGACGCCCTTGAGCCGCAGGACCTCGACGGCGGCGTCGAAGTCGCCGTTGGCCTCGGTGAGGGCGTTCTTGCAGTCCATCATGCCCGCGCCGGTCTGCTCGCGGAGCCGCTTCACGTCAGCGGCGGAAATGTTCGCCATCGTCGTCTGTTCCCCTACTCAGTCGCAGTCGCGTCTACTCAGTCGCGGTCGCGTCGTTGGCATCGGCGGCATCCCCGGCCGCCGACTCGGCAGGTGCGGCGGTCGCGGCGGTCGCGTCATCGGTGACAGCGGTCTCAGCGGCGGCCGTCTCGGGGGCAGCCGCTTCGGTCGTGTCCGTCTCGGCAGGCTCGGTCGCCTGGACCGCCTGCGCCGTCTCGGTGGCAGCCCCGGCAGGCGCCGAGGTGGCCTCCACCGTCTCGGTGGCGGGCGTCTCGGTCGCGGGCGTCTCGGTGGCGACCGCTCCGGTCATGGGCGTCTCAGCCGTCTCGGCAGGTGCCCCGCCGGGCGGCGTGGTACCAGTGCCGCCGCCCTGCAGCAGGTCGCGTTCCCACTCGGCGAGCGGCTCCTCGCTGGTGAACTGGTCATCGACGGGCTTGGCATCACCGTTGGAGGCGCCGGCCCTGGCCATCAGGCCATCCGCCACGGCGTCGGCCACCACGCGGGTCAGCAGCGCTACGCTGCGGATCGCGTCGTCGTTGCCCGGGATCGGGTAGCTGACCTCATCGGGGTCACAGTTGGTGTCGAGGATCGCGACGACGGGGATGCCCAGCTTCTGCGCCTCGCTGACCGCGATGTGCTCCTTCTTGGTGTCCACCACCCAGACGGCGCTCGGCACCTTCGCCATGTCCCGGATGCCGCCGAGGGTGCGATCCAGCTTGTCGCGCTCCCGCTTGAGCTGGAGCAGTTCCTTCTTGGTCATGCCGGAGCCCGGCACGTCGCCGAAGTCGATCTCCTCAAGCTCCTTGAGCCGCTGGAGGCGCTTGAACACCGTGGTGAAGTTCGTCAGCATCCCGCCCAGCCAGCGCTGGTTGACGAAGGGCATGCCGACGCGGCGTGCCTGCTCGGCGATCGCCTCCTGGGCTTGCTTCTTGGTGCCCACGTACAGGATCGTGCCGCCGTGCGCGACCGTTTCCCTGATGAACTCGTAGGCGCGGTCGATATACTCCAGCGACTGCTGCAGGTCGATGATGTAGATGCCGTTGCGCTCGGTGAAGATGTAGCGCTTCATCTTCGGGTTCCAGCGCCTGGTCTGGTGGCCGAAGTGAACGCCGCTCTCCAGGAGCTGCTTCATGGTGACGACCGGTGCCATCGCGGTCCTCCCTGTACATGCCCGCGGCCCCGTGGTGGCTCGCAGGCGGCTCGGTTACCTCCTGGTGCCCGCCGTGGTTACCTGCGCCGTGCAGCCGACCTGGATCTGGTCCCGGCCGACGGACCGAGCGGCGCAGTCCGCGCGATCCCAGTCGCATGGATGCGATGCTGGGTTCGTCACGTCGTGCGGGCACGCGAATTTTGGCCGCCCACGTTCGTGGCAGTGCGTCACGCGGGAGGCCAGTTACCAGGCTACCGGAAGTTGGCCCCCGCCGCGCCGCCAACTACCCCTCCTGAGGGGCGGGCCGAGTCGTGTCCCTGGGGCCTCGTGCCCCTGAGGCGTGTCCCCTGGGGCGCGGCTCCTCGGATGCGGTTTCTCGGACGCGGCTTCTCGGACGTGGCCCCTCGGACGTGGCCCCTGGGCTACGCGCGGGGGTGGGCCTGGCGGTAGCTAGCCTTGAGGCGCTCGGCTGACACGTGCGTGTAGATCTGCGTCGTCGCCGGAGACGCGTGGCCGAGGAACTCCTGCACGCTTCGCAGGTCCGCTCCCCCTTCCAGCAGGTGCGTCGCCGCGGTGTGCCGGATGGCGTGCGGACCAGCGCCCGCGTCCGCCCCGCCTGGAGGACTCGCCCCGCCTGGAGGACTCGCCGCGCCGTCCCCGAGGTGCCTAGCGGATCGCCGGGCCGAGGCGACCCGCGCGTGAACGATCCGCCGCGCCGTCCGCGGGTCCAGCCGACCGCCGCGCGCACCGAGGAACAGGGCCGTGCCACTGCGCGCGTTCACCAGCGCGGGACGGCCCGCCTCTTCCCAGCACGTCACCGCGTGCATCGCGGGAATGCCCACCGGCACCACCCGTTCCTTGCGTCCCTTCCCGAAGACGCGAACGGTGCGCCGCCCGGCGTCCAGGCCATCGATGTCCAGCTCGCACAGCTCGCTGACCCGGATCCCGGACGCGTACAGCAACTCGAGCACCGCGGCATCGCGTATCGACAGCGCCGCCTGCGCGGGCTGGCCCATCTCGAGATCCCGCAACGCGCGGTCGGCGCAGTCCGCGAGAACAGCGTCGATTTCTTCCCTGCGCAACACGTGCGGCAGCGTCCTGCGGGCCTTCGGCGTACCGAGCTGGGGACCTGGATCGACCGCGAGCCAGCCCCTCCGGTGCGCGAAGGACGTGAACGCGCGGGCCGCCGCGCCGCGCCGCGCCAGCGTGGTACGCGCCGCGCCGGCCTCATGCTGGCTGGCCAGCCATCCGCGCAGGGTCATCAGGTCGAGCGCGCCGGGCTCGGCGATGCCGCCGCGGCAGGCGTATTCCAGCAGCGACTGGATGTCACCGTGATAGGCGCGGACCGTGTGCCGCGACAGCGACCGCTCCGCGTCGAGATGGTGGCTGAACTCCGCCAGCGCGACGCTGAGGGCCTCGGGCAGCGCGGAAGACGGCCCGTCCGGGCCGACGTCGCGTGCCCGTGGCGTAGCCATGGGCACAGTCTGGCACCACCCGGCTCGGATTGCGCGAACCTTGCGCATGTTTTATCAAAATCAAACAATCATCCAACATACCCGACGGAGCCGGAAGCAGGCGAGGCTAACTCTGGCGGACACGCCAGCCACGCTCGCACCGCTCGGCGAAGCCGCCCGCGGCGAGCTCGCCCAGCAGCCTCAGGACGATGGCGGGCGGCAGCCCGGCCTTCGCGGCGACCTCCGTCGTGCCGAGCCCGCCCCGGACCGGGAGCGCGTCGAGTACGGCCGCCGATTCCAAGTCGAGCTGGTCCCGCGGCAGCACCGGGCTGGGACGCGCCGCCAGCGACCTGCCCCGCCGACGTTGGCCGTCCCGGCCGCCGTCGCGCTCGCCCGTGCCCGGTGCCGGGAACGGCGGGAGCTCCTGCGACTGCTCCCCGAGCGGGGTCACCACATCGAGGACATCCTCGGCGCTGGTGACGAGCGCCCCGCCCCAGTCCCTGATGATCCTGTGGCAGCCGCGGGACTGCTCGGAGGTGATCGGGCCGGGTACGGCCAGCAGCTCGCGCCCCAGGTCACGGGCGTGGCGCGCGGTGTTCAGCGCGCCACTGCGCTCCCCGGCCTCGACGACCAGCGTCCCGGTGGACAGCGCCGCTATAACGCGGTTGCGGACGAGGAAGCGGAGCCGCGACGGGTTACGGCCGGGCGGCCACTCGCTGACCACCACCCCGTTCTCGGCGATCGCGTCCAGCAGGTCCTTGTGGCCGGCCGGGTAGGGCATGTCCACGCCGCAGGCCAGCACCGCGACCGTGACGCCCTCGGCACCGAGCGCGCCGGAGTGCGCCGCCCCGTCCACGCCGTAGGCGGCACCGGAGATGACCGTCCAGCCGCGCTCCGCGATGGACGCGGCGATCTCGCACGCCACGTAGGAGCCGTAGGCCGTCGCGGCCCGGGAACCGACTATCGACACCGACCGCAGGCAACTGAACCGCAGGTCCGCGACCCCTCGCAGCCACAGCGCATAGGGCCGGGCCGCGCCCAGGTCGTCCAGCCTCGTCGGCCATTCCGGGTCACCGGGACACGCCAGGCGGATACCGCGACGGCACAACTGCTCCAGTTTTCCGGCCGTGGGCAGCTCACCGAGTCGGGTCTCCCACCGCTTCAGGGCCTTGCGCGCGGCATCCCTCGCCGGCCCTGCCGGCGGAGGCGGGCCGGGGAGCCTGCCCGCCATGATCGCCGCCAGCACCGGTGCCGCGCCATGCGCCTGCACGAGTGCTCCCAGCCTCTCGTCGGACGGCTCGGCGAGGTAGGTCAGCGACGCGCGGGCCAGGCGCTCGTCATCGAACCCGATCATCGACCTCGCCGCCGTCTCGTCCGTCGCCGTCTCGTCCGTCGCCATGTCGTTCGTCGCCATAACGTCCGCCGTCGTATCGTCTGGCGCCATGCCGCTCGCTGCCATATCGCCAGGAGCCACTTCGCTCGCTGTCGTATCGATAGTCATCGGAATGTCCTCCGTCCCCGTAGTCAGTTGTTTATCCCCAGCCACAGGCCCAGAGCCGTGTGGATCTCGTCCTTGCCTGGCCGGGGCCGGGCCGCCAGGTCCGCGACGCTCCACGCGACCCGGGTGATCTTGTCAACGCCACGGGCGCTGAGTTGCCCCAGTTCCATGGCGTGATCGAGCTGGCGCAGCGCTCCCGGCTCCGGCGAATACGAGCGGCGCAGCTCCGCGCCCGGGACCTCGGCGTTGAGTCGCCACGGCGTGCCCTCCAGGCGGCGCGCGGATCGCTCGCGGGCGAGCGCGACCCGCTGGGCGACGACCTCGCTGGTTTCCGTGAAGTTGCGGTCGTACAGCATGGCCCGGCGGCTCACCTGCTCAAGCCTGACCTTCACATCGACGCGGTCAAGCAGCGGGCCGGACAGCCGCCTCAGGTAGCGGTCCCTGACGGCCGGGCTGCAGGAACATCTCCGCCCGCTCCCGGCGGCCTTCGCGCACGGGCAGGGGTTGGCCGCGAGCACCAGGGTGAAGCGGGCGGGAAATGTCGCGAACATCCGTGAACGGGCCACGGTGACCTGCCCGGCCTCCAGCGGCTGGCGGAGCGCGTCGAGCACGTCTCGGTGGAATTCCGGGGCCTCATCCAGGAACAGCACGCCGCGGTGGGCCAGGCTCGCCGCCCCGGGCCGGACGAGCCCGCTGCCGCCGCCCACGATCGCGGCCTTGCTCGAGCTGTGGTGCGGTGCGCAGAACGGCGGCCTCGTGATCAGCCCCGATCCCGGCGGAAGAGTCCCGGCGACCGAGTGGATCGACGTCACCTCCAGGGACGCCCGCGGCTCCAGGTCGGGCAGGATCGTCGGCAACCGCTCGGCCAGCATCGTCTTGCCCGCTCCCGGCGGGCCGAGCAACGACAGGTTATGCCCGCCAGCCGCGCAGATCTCCGCGGCCATCCGCGCCATCGACTGGCCGAGCACGTCGGCCAGGTCGAGCTGGCGACCGCACCCGCCGTCAGGAACGCCCATGCCACCCATGTCGCCTGGGCCACTCGGACGCGGACGCACCGCGACCTGGGGGAATGGGCCGCCGCGGAGCCAGTCCATGACCTGGATCAGGCTCTTCGCCCCGACGACCCGGACCCCGGGGACGAGCTCGGCCTCCTCCTTGTTCTCAGCGGCCACTACCATCGTCGTCACGCCGCCCGCCGTGGCCGCCACGACCGCGGGAAGAACGCCGGGCACCGGGCGCAGCTGGCCGTCGAGGCCGAGCTCGGCGAGGAACATCATGCCCTTGGGCGCGGTGAGCGGCACGACGTCCGCCGCCGCGAGCAAGGCAACCGCGATCGCCAGATCAAAGCCCGACCCTCGCTTGGGCAGGTTCGCCGGGGACAGGCCGATCGTGATCTTCCGCTTGGGCCAGTCCTGGCCGCTGTTCAAGATCGCCGCGCGGACCCGGTCCCGCGCCTCGCGCAGCGCCGTGTCCGGCAGCCCGACCAGGATCGTCGCGGGCAGGCCATCGGCGATGTCGGCCTCGACCTCGACGAGGTGCCCCTCAACCCCGACGAGGGCGACCGAGTAGGTGCGAGCCAGCGGCATCTCAGCCCACCCCCCTGACGTGCTCGATCGTGAAGCCCCCGCTGCCATCTCGCAGCAGCCCCAGCACGTCAATGCGGATCTGGTCGAACCGGATACCGTGGGCGTTCAGCCACAGGACCGCGAGCCGCCGTAGCCGACGGCGCTTGGCCCGGCCGATCGCCTCAAGCGGCGTCCCGTAGCGCGTCCCGGACCGGGTCTTGACCTCGCAGACGACAAGCGAGTGACGCTCGGTCGCCACGATGTCGATCTCGCCGTCCGCGCAGCGCCAGTTGCGGTCCAGGATGCGGAACCCTCGCTCCGCCAGGTAATCCGCGGCCGCCTGTTCGCCCTCACGGCCGAGTACATCTTTAGCGTGCATCACAACCACCTCCGCTACCGACGATGAACCGGACCGGAGAACGCGCGCATCGGCCATTTTTTTACTGTGGACAAAATCTTAAGATCACGGCCTTTTCCTGTGGATAAAGCCAAATGATCACGGCTATCTGTGGATAACCCGACGAGAATGTCAGCGGCTCGTGTTTAAATGGCCGAGCGGGCCTCTATGCGCCGTGCCGCGCGGGGCAGGCGCGGCGCGGGGCAGGCGCGGCGCGGCAGGCTAGGGACAGCGAAGGTCCCATCGCTGCTGCATGATTGTGTACGCGCTGGCGCCGTTGGTGTCGCTATGAGGCCTGTTGCAGAAGAGGCGCTCGTGATGGCTCCCGGCGGATGCCCGGCCATTTCCGTCCCTGTCCGGCCTGGCGGGATCGACTTTTGGCGCATGAGAGCCCTAATCACGCCCGGTTCGCGGCATATGTGGGGCCGCCATGCGCCAAAAGACGTCGCCTCCCCCCAGGGGGCGGTCGCATTCGCGAGAGAACCTGCCCCTGCTGTCACGCAGGCCCCTGGTGTAACGATTCTCTTGAGCAGTCGCGGCTCCCGCGGGGATCGCCCCGCCAGCAGGCCGGGAACCTTCCGGGTCCACCTACCACAATCGCCCCTCGTGCACCTGCTGTGAATTCTGTAACACGCCCACGATCCGTTCGGTAGATCAATCCCGGTTGCGGCGGGACTGGGGTACACGGCCGACCGGCTGCACGGGCTCGGGCAGGGGTTCGATCGGCGGTATCTCCAGGGTCACCGTCTCGCTGGTGAGGGTCACCTCCTTGCCGTGGTGCGTGACCGGCAGCGGGTCCCCCGCCAGCAGCGTGTACCGCGCCTTCCCCGACCGCGTCTCCACGCGGATGATGCGCTCGGCGTACCGCATCCGGAACGACAGCCCCACCAGCCCCGGCGGCAGCCGCGGGGCGAACTCGAGCCGGCCCCCGGCCGATCGCATCCCGCCGAACCCGCTGACCAGCGCCGTCCACGCCCCGGCCAGCGACGCCATGTGCAGGCCGTCCCGGGTGTTGTGCTCACGGTCCTGCAGGTCCATCAGCACGGCCTCGGCCAGGTAGTCGTAGGCTAGGTCGAGGTGCCCGACCTCGGCCGCCATCACCGCCTGCGTGCACGCCGACAGCGATGAGTCACGCACCGTCAGGGCCTCGTAGTAGTCGAAGTTCCGCAGCTTCTGCTCAGCGGTAAACGCGTCGCCGCGCAGCTGCATGGCGAGCACCAGGTCCGCCTGCTTCACCACCTGCGTGCGGTACAGCTGGAAATAGGGATAGTGCAACAGCAGCGGGTACCGGTCGCCCGGCGTCCCGGCGAAGTTCCAGCGGGCGTAGTCGGTGAAGCCCTCGTGCTGCGGGTGCACGCCGAGCCGGGAATCGTACGGGATGTACATGTCGTTCGCCGCGTCCCGCCACGACGCCGTGTCCTCCGTCGTCACTCCCAGCTCGCGGGCGGCGTCCGGGTGCTTGCCGGCGAGCTCGGCGGCGCAGGCGAGGTTGTACTGCGCCATCAGGTTGGTGTAGACGTTGTTGTCCTTGACCGCGCTGTACTCGTCCGGCCCGGTCACGCCCTCGATGCGGAACCTGCCCGACGCGTCGTGCTGGCCGAGCGACCGCCACAGCCGCGCGGTTTCCACGAGGAGCGGCAGGGCGATCTCAAGCTCGAAATCCTCATCCTGAGTCGCTTCGACATATTTCACGGCTGCATGAGCTATAGCGGCATTTATGTGGAATGCTGCCGTACCCGCCGGCCAGTACCCCGAGCATTCCTGTCCCCGGATCGTCCGCCACGGGAACGCCGACCCCGACAGCCCGTACTCGCGCGCGTGCGCCTTCGCCTCTGGCAGTACGCTGTACCGCCAGCGCAGCGCGCTCGCGACCGCCGATGGCTTGGTATACGTAAGCACCGGCAGCACGAACGCCTCGGTATCCCAGAACGTATGCCCGTCGTACCCGGTTCCGGTCAGGCCCTTCGACGGGATCGGGCGGAATTCGGCCCGTGCCCCCGCCTGCAGGATGTGGAACAGCGAGAACCGCACGGCCTGCTGGATCTCCACGTCTCCGTCGACCTCGACGTCGGCACCCTCCCAGAACTCGCTGAGGTACTGCCGCTGCTCGGCGATCAGCGCATCCCACCCGGCCAGCCTGGCCGCGGCGAGCGCGCCGACCACCTGGTCGATGAGCGCGGGGCGAGACCTCGCCGAGGACCACCCGTATCCTACGTACTTCACCAGCCGCAGTTCCTCGCCGGGCGCCACTTCCGCCGCGACCGTGAACCGCGCTACGTCGGGGAACGACTCCGCGGACATCGTCATCCGTTCCGGACCGGTGACCTGGTGCGCCATCCCGGCCGCCAGCCGGAGCTTGCTGTTGCGGGTTCCGTGGACGAGCATCGCCCGCGGGTTCCCGCCGTCGGCCGCGTAGTGCTCCTCGCCGACCAGCGGCGACGCGAGCGCGGCCGCGGCGCGCGGGTCACCGCGACGGGCCGGCACCTCCTCGTTGGCCACCATCTCCGACAGCACGACCAGCCGCAGCGGCTCGTCCACCGGGGTGACCGTGTAGGAGAACGCCGCGACCGCGCGCTGGGTGAGCGACACCAGCCGCACCGAACGAATCCGGACGGTATGCCCGGCGGGCGACGTCCACTCCACCTCGCGGGTGAGAGTTCCCGCGCGCAGGTCCAGCTTCCGGGTGTGCGATTGCAGCGTGCCGTACCGGACATCGAACGGCTCGTCGTTGACCAGCAGCCGGATGATCTTGCCGTTGGTGACGTTGATGACGGTCTGCCCGGTTTGCGGGTAGCCGAAGCCGGCCTCGGCATACGGCAGCGGGCGTTCCTCGTACAGCGAGTTCAGGTAGGTACCCGGCAGGCCGTGCGGCTCTCCCTCGTCCAGGTTGCCGCGCAGCCCGATGTGCCCGTTGGACAGCGCGAATACCGACTCGCTCTGCGCCAGGAGGTCCAGGTCCAGTGAGGTCTCGACGAGTTCCCACGGATCGACGCCGTACGTGGCGTTGGTGATCACGGTCAGCCCCCTTAGCTGATCACGTCTACAGCAGCTCTCCTACAGCAGCTCGCCCAGGTCCGCGACCACGACGTCGGCACCGTGCTGTCGCAGCGCGGCGGCCTGTCCGACACGATCCACGCCCACGACATACCCGAAATTTCCAGCATGTCCGGCCTGAACCCCGGCCAGCGCATCCTCGAACACCGCCGCGCTGGCCGGATCCACGCCCAGCTGCCTCGCCGCCTCCAGGAACGTATCCGGCGCGGGCTTGCCCTGCAGCCCCTTCGCGTCGGCCACGTGCGCATCGACGCGGGCGTCGAACAGGCCCGTAACCCCGCCCGCCTCCAGCACCTGGCCGGTGTTCGCGCTAGAGGACACGATCGCGGTGCGCATCCCGACTTCCCTGGCAGCGGTGATGTACCGCAGCGACCCATCGTAGACTTCGACGCCGTCCCTGGCGAGCACCTCGAGGACCAGGTCGTTCTTGCGATTGCTCAGCCCCCATATCGTCGCCGTGCCCGGCGGGTCGTCCGGCGTGCCGTCCGGCAGTTCCACCGACCGCGACCGCAGGAACGACCGGGTGCCCTCCAGGCGCGGCTTGCCGTCGACGTAGGTGTCATAGTCCTGCACGGCATCGAACGAGACGAACTTCTCCCCCGTCTGCGCGGCACGCTGCCGCAGGAAGTCGTCGAACATCTCCTTCCAGGCCGCGTCGTGCACGACCGCCGTGCGCGTCACCACGCCGTCCATGTCGAACAGGCAGGCCACGATCTTTTCCGGCAGTCCTAGCATTTATCCGGAAAAGCCTGGTTTATCGGTATCCTCCGGCAATTCGAGGTCACTCTTCGCCAGCTCCTCGACGTTAACGTCCTTGAACGTAACAACCCGCACACTCTTGACAAACCGGGCGGGGCGGTACATATCCCATACCCACGCGTCGTGCATCGCTACTTCGAAGAAGACCTCGCCGTTATCGGTCGACCGCACTTGAAGATCCACGTCATTCGTCAGGTAGAACCGGCGCTCGGTCTCCACGACATGGGTGAACAGGCCGACGACGTCGCGGTACTCGCGGTAGAGCTGCAGCTCCATCTCCGCTTCGTACTTCTCCAGGTCTTCCGCGCTCATGTCCCCAACTCTCCCTTCACCTGCCCGGACTCCGGCACGCAGCGGAACGACCTCCGGTGCTCGGCACACGGGCCGAACTCCGCCAGTGCCCGCAGATGATCACCGGTTACATACCCCTTATGACGGCAGAAGCCGTATTCGGGATAACGTCGGTCAAGCTCCAGCATCATCCTGTCCCGCGTGACCTTCGCCACGATCGACGCCGCGGCGACCGAGGCGGTTACCCGGTCCCCCTTGCAGACGGCGAGCGCATGCGGTCCGAGGCCATCCACGGGGAATCCGTCCGTGAGGACATATCCCGGCAAGGCACGCAAGCCCGCATAGGCCCGGCGCATGCCTTCGATGTTGCACGCGTGCAGTCCGAGGCGGTCGATCTCGGCGACCGGGATGGTCACCACGTGCCAGTCCACCGCCCACCGCACGACCTCGTCATAAGCCGCCTCCCGCGCGGCTGGGGTAAGCAGCTTCGAGTCCGCGACGCCCGGCAGCTTCCGCACGCCCGCCCGGTCCAGCATGACGGCGGCGACGACCAGCGGCCCGGCGCACGCTCCGCGCCCGGCCTCATCGATGCCCGCGACTGGCGCCAGCCCAGCGCGGGCGAGCACGTTCTCGTAGGCGGCGAGCCCTGCGCTGCGCCGCGGCGTGTACCCCGGAACCATCACTTGCGAGCGTACGCCAGTCGGTGGCCTGCCCGGTAGCAGAACCCGCGACCTTACCGGGCACGCCACCGACGCGCCACCCCGGGGGACACCCCCGGAACCCCCGGGCCATGCCCGGTAGCAGAACCCGCGACCTTACCGGGCACGCCACCGACGCGCCACCCCGGGGGGCACCCCCGGAACCCCCGGGCCATGCCCGGTAGCGGAACCCTCGACCTCAAAACCTCTTATACCGAACGGATAGTAGCGTCTCCCCAGCGACCGCTTCCTCCGACTGGCTAACGACCGCCGTCCCCACCGGAACCGCCACCGGGATGCGCGGCGGGACAGACGGCGGCGAGCCGAACGCTGCAGCAACGTCAGCGGAATGGCCCCGGCAAAGCCGATCGCGAGCGGCAGCGGCGTCCACGAGGCCTGCAGCGCGGTGCCGTCGTTCATCGCCGCGGCGAGGGCCTTGGCCGATCCCCGGGCCGCGGCCGCAGAGCCATTCAGCTTGGGCTGGTCGAAGGTAGCGGGGATGTTCAGGAAGTTCCACTGGCTGGGCGGCCAGATGATGACGAACGCCCGTCCGAGCACCTGGCTTTCCGGGATGGTGCCGCCGCCTGGCATGCCCATGTGGCCGCGCGAGTCATACGATATCCCCCGGTGGTCGCCCATCACCCAGAGCCTGCCCGGCGGAACGGTGATGCTGAACGGCGTGGCTGACGGCGCGTTGCCGGGATAGAGGTAGGACTTCTCGCTAAGCGGAACGCCGTTGACGGTGATCTGCCCTTTCGCGTTACAGCAGGCCACGTGGTCGCCGGGTAGCCCGATCACGCGCTTGATGTAGATGTCGCCGTCCTGGTTAGCGCCGACGATGTCCTTGAGGTCGCCGATGAACTCGCTAAAGATGTTGGAACTGCCCTGCGATTGCGGGGGATCCCATGACCCCGCGCCGTTGAAGACGACGATGTCTCCGCGGTCGATGCCACGGACGTCGTACACGAGCTTGTTGATGAGGACGCGATCGCCGATCTCCAGGGTCTTCTGCATCGAACCGGAAGGGATGTAGAACGCCTGGATAGCGTAGGTCTTGATGACCAGCGCGAGCGCCAGCGCAACCACGACGAGGACCGGCAGCTCTTTCCAGAAGCTCCGCCGGTTCCGCTTCCGGTGCCTGCCACGAGAGCGGCTGGGATGACCTGTGGGCTGACCTGGCTCGCGACCGCCTCGGCCACCCCCGGCCGGCGCTCCGCCATTACGCGATGCCCCGTTGTGCATGGCACCATTGTGCGCCGCGCCATTGTGCACGGCGTCGCCACGCTTGGGCGCGGCATCGCCCCACTCGCCGCCGCCCTGCCCCGCAGACCCGTTTTCCCGTTGTTCGCCCTGCCCGGGAACCGGCCGGTTTCCGTCCACGCTAGGAAATGGACCGGTATACTCCCACGGCGGCGATCCGAAGCCCTCGCGCGCCCCGGATCCGCTCATCCGCGCTTCCCCTGTTCGCTCACGCCGGGCCCTCTCCGTGAATGGTCGTCCCTGTCGAGCGTATCGCGCCTGGCGGCGAAACCCACTACCGCACCGGGCACGTTCCCGAGACGCGCATTCGCGGAACCCCTCAGCTGGAGGAGGGGGTCTCCCTGCGCTCCTTGATGCGGGCGGCCTTGCCGCGCAGGTCCCGCAGGTAGTACAGCTTGGCCCGGCGGACCCGGCCGCGGGTAACGGTCTCGATCTTGTCGATCGAGGGGCTGTGCAGCGGGAAGGTACGCTCGACGCCCACCCCGTAGCTGATCTTCCGGACGGTGAAGGTCTCCCGCAGGCCGCCGCCCTGGCGCCGGATCACGACTCCCTGGAACACCTGGATCCGGGCACGGGTGCCTTCAACCACCTTGACGTGCACCTTCAGGGTGTCCCCGGGGCGGAAGTCCGGGATGTCGTCCCGGATCTGAGCCTGCTCAAGCTCGGCAATCGCGGTATGCATAGTGGATACGTTCCTCAGTCCTGGCCGGATGCGCGCACGGCGCGCCCCGGGGTGTAAGCCTGCTTGCGCCAGGGCAAGCACCCCGGCAGAAACCGACGCCCAGATGGGCAGCGTCCTTCAGTGTGCCATATTTTCGCCGTCAACCGGAAAACCGGCCTCGGTGAGCACCTCGCGGTCACGAGCGTCGAGCCCGCCGGAGGCGGTCGCGACGCGGCGGATAAGGTCCGGGCGGATCGCCGCGGTGCGGCGCAGCGCCTCATCTCGCCGCCATCGGGCGATCGCGGCGTGGTCGCCGGACAGCAGCACGGGCGGCACCTCAAGACCGCGCCAGGAGCGCGGCCTCGTGTAGGCCGGCCCCTCAAGCAGTCCGCGCATCTCCCCCTCTCCGCCGCCGAAGGAATCGTCTGCCGCGGACTTCTCGTTCCCGAGCACGCCGGGCAGCAGGCGGCAGACGGCCTCCAGCATGACGACGACCGCCGCCTCTCCCCCGGCGAGCACGTAGTCTCCGATGCTGACCTCGTCAACCGGCATCCGGGTCCGCGCCTCCGCGACTACCCTCGCGTCGATCCCCTCGTACCGGCCGCACGCGAACACCAGGTGCGCCTGTCCGGCGTAGGCCGCGGCCAGGTCCTGGGTGAAGGGCATGCCACTCGGCGTCGGCACGACCAGTCGCGCCGACCCCGCCGCCGGCCCGCCGCCGGCTACCTCAGCCTCCCCCACGGCGGCTTCCCCCACCGCAGTTTCAGTTTCCCCCACTGCGCCTTCCCCCACGGCCCCCACGGCGCCTTCCCCCACGGCACTGGCCAGTACGGCGTCAAGTGCGTCGCCCCACACGTCCGGCTTCATCACCATGCCGGGCCCGCCGCCGAACGGCGTGTCGTCCACCGTGTGGTGCACGTCCGTCGCCCACTGCCGCAGGTCGTGCACGCGGAAGTCGATCTTCCCCCGCGCCCCGGCCTTCCCGATCAGCGACACCCCGAGCGGCCCGGCCCCGCCGAACGCGTCCCCCGCCCCGCGAGCCGCCTCGCTGACTGCCCCGCGATCCGCTCCGCCGGCCGCCCCACGAGCGTCTTCCGTTCGCCGCAGGCCAAAGTAATCCGGAAATATCGTAATTATGTCGACACGCACAGCGCTTCCTCGCTAGCCCCGAAGCTTCCTGTTGGCCAATTCCCGATCTTCTGAATACTCCAGCTGGGTATCAGCAAGGCCGCGATCCCGCTCGCGTGGAGGATAAGTGCGCTCCGCGCTCACATATCCTCCACGCGAAGCCCTTCCGCCCCGGCGCGGCCCGCCCGGCACGCCCCCGCGCCCCGGGCATACCCCCGCAGAACGGGGCATGAACCCCGCCCCGGCCCCGCATACCCCCAGCACCGGTGTCCTGCCATCGCCCATTCTCCCCAACGACCCGCTAGGAGCTGGGAACTGGGGCGGGAGCCGGAGCTGGGCTAGGGGGCGTTGGCATCGAGGAGGCCGGGGGGCGGGTCGATGGTCAGGGTGCCCGCGGCCAGGTCCACATCGGTGACGATCGCCTTGACGAACGGGACCAGGATCTCCGCCGAGGCCGCGGAACGGCCCGCCGAACCCGCAGGAGGACCCGAGTCCGCGGAACGGCCCGCGGAGTCCGCGGGACGGTTCTCCAGGTCGGAGCCGGCGACCGGACGGATGGCCAGGAGGTCCTGGCCGTGGTGCAGCACGTCGGCGACCTCGCCCACTTCGGCACCGGACGCGGTCCGCACGGTGAGGCCGATCAGGTCGTGATCGCGGAACTCGTCGGGGTCGGACGGCGGCGGCAGGGAACCTGCGTCCACGCACAGCCAGGTACCGCGCAGCGCCTCGGCGGCCGTCCGGTCCTTCACCTCGGTGAACCGGACGATCAGGTCGCCCGACTGCCAGCGGGCCGCCGCGACCGTCAGCGGGCCCACGGCGGCGGGGTCGGTGTCCAGCTTCGAGCCCGCGGCGAAGCGCAGGCCGGGCTCGTCGGTCCGGACACCGACCACGACATCGCCGCGGATCCCGTGCGCGCGGCCGACCCGGCCGACCGTGACCTGCAAGCTAGCGGACCTCGCCGGCTTCCAGCAGGTCGATGCGGACGTGACGGTTCCCGGCCAGGGAGCCGATCACGGTCCGCAGCGCGCGGGCGGTGCGCCCGCCCTTGCCGATAACCTTGCCGAGATCGTCTGGGTGCACGCGCACCTCAAGGACGTTGCCCCGGCGTAGCATGCGGCTGACGACGCGCACGTCGTCCGGATGCCCGACTATCCCGCGCACCAGGTGCTCAAGGGCCTCCTCAAGCACGTCAGCCCTCGCTGCCACCGGCACCGGCCGTCTCGGGAGCGGTCGCCTCCGGCTCGGCCTCGGCGGAGCCCGGCTTGGCGTCGCCGTTGGAGGCCTCGCCCTTCGCGGACTCCTTGACCTCGGCCTTCTCGGAGGCCTTCTCAGAAGCCTTCTCGGACTTGGCCTCGGCCTTCTCGGCCGGCTTGGCGTCCTTCTTCTTGGACTTGGCGGACTTCGCCGCGGCCTTGGTCTCCTCCTTCGCCGCGAGGCTCACCTTGACGAGCTCCTCGTAGCGCTCCTTCTTGCTGGCCTTCGGCTCGGCGGTCTTCAGCGTGCCCTCGGCGCCGGGCAGGCCCTTGTACTTCTGCCAGTCACCGGTGACCTCGAGGAGGTGACGGACCGGGTCGGTCGGCTGCGCGCCCACCGAGAGCCAGTACTGCACCCGTTCGGAGTTGACCTCGATGACCGACGGGTCGTGCTTGGGGTGGTACTTGCCGATCTCCTCGATGGCGCGACCGTCCCGCTTGGTACGAGCGTCGGCGACGATGATCCGGTAGTACGGCTCCCGGATCTTGCCCAGGCGCTTTAGCTTGATCTTGACAGCCACGGCTGTGCTCTTCTCCCAGCGATTTAGGTACGTGCTCCGGGTACCCGCCAGCGGGGAATGACCGGCCGGACCGAGCGGATGGACCAGGCCGGGCGGACGAGGAGAGGGCGCCGCGCGGCCAGGTGTCAAGACGATAGTGTGCCAGATCCCCGCCGCGAAGGGGTAATCAGCCCGCCCCGCGAAGCCTCCCGAAGCCGCCCCGGACGCCCGCTCCGCGGCGATTCACCCAATATCATCGCCTTAACGTGCTACCCTCGGCCACAGGTGGGATACCGCGTGATGAACACCCGGAAAGTCTTCTGCCCGCGACGACGCCTCCCGTCCTAGGCAGGAAACCCCACCCTCGGTCGGTCATGCCATGCCTGAGTTACTACCCAATACCCCTATGCCCGCATGTCCTTATATAGACGCGCATGCAACTTGACGCATGCAACTTAAAGGTCGTGTCGCCGAGAGCGCGTAAGCGCGCGGTACGAAGGATCGCTAAGGAGACCCATGACTGACCAGACCGCCATGCACTCAAACGACGCGAACGACGCGGGCATCCGCAGGCGCAACCTGTTCCGCGCGGCTGGCGCCGGCGCGGCGATCCTCGGCGGCGGCACCCTGCTCGACGCGTGCAGCTCCGGCCTCAAGGGCAGCGGCAGCGGCGGCGGCGCGAACAGCAAGGAGATCACGATCGGCTGGGTGCACCCGCTCACCGGGTCGCTGTCCGGCTTCGGCGCGCCGGACGAGTGGATCTGGCAGCAGGTCAGCCGGACCCCGCAGTTCAAGAAGGGCATCAAGATCGGCGGGAAGACCTACACGTTCACGCTGAAGTCCTACGACAGCCAGTCCAGCGCCACCCTGGCCGGCACCCTGGCCAAGCAGGCCATCCAGAACGACAACGTGGACATCCTGTTCGCCGACTCCACGCCGGAGACGGTGAACGAGGTCGCCAGCCAGGCCGAGGCCCTCGGCACCCCGCTGGTCTGCGCCAACATCCCGTGGGAATCCTGGTATGGCAACCTGGGCGGCAACCCGGTCAAGCCGACGTTCAAGCCCAAGTACGCGGTCATGTACTTCCTGGGCGCCGAGCACCTCGCCAAGTGCTTCATCCCGATGTGGAGCAAGATCGGGGCCAAGTACGGCAGCGACCACACGGTCGCCGCCGCGTTCCCCAACGACTCCGACGGCAACGCCTTCCGTTCCGTCTTCCCGCCCATCCTGAAGAAGGCCGGCTACACGATGGCGCTGTCGTCGCCCTACCCCGACGGCACGACGAACTACTCGTCGATGATCTCCCAGTTCAAGGGGGCCAAGGCGGACTTCTTCACCAACGCCCCGCTGCCGCCGGACTTCGCCACCATGTGGAAGCAGTGCGTGCAGCAGGGCTACAAGCCGAAGCTGGCCACCGTGGCCAAGGTGCTGCTGTTCCCGACCGACGCCTACGCGATGGGCAACCTCGCCAACAACATCGTCACCGACGCCTGGTGGGTCCCGTCGCTGCCCTGGCACTCGTCCCTCACCGGGCAGAGCTGCCAGCAGATGGCCGACCTGTTCACCTCCGACGGCCACGGCCAGCCGAACTCCAACATCAGCAACTACACGCTCTTCGAGATCGCCTTCAAGGCCTTCAGCCAGGTGAACAACCCGCACGACCACGACGAGGTCGCCGCGGCGCTCTACAAGGTAAGGCTCCCCGAGGCGCTGGCCGGGCCGATCGACTACACGTCCACCAACCCCAAGACCAACCCGGCGCCGGGCGTCGCGATCACCCCGCCGGTCGGCATCCAGTGGCAGAAGGGCACCAAGTACCAGCTCGAGGCCAAGGTCGTGGACAACACGCTGCTACCGCAGGCCAGGCTCACCGGCGACCTGAAGCCGACCTTCGCCTGAGCCGCGAGCCGGGCGATAAACGATGTCCGAGAAGCTGCTTGAGCTGAGCCACGTGACGAAGCGGTTCGGCCGCGTCGTCATCGCGGAAGACCTGTCGCTGGCCGTCGGCGCCGCCGACGCCATCGGGATCGTGGGGCCGAACGGCGCGGGCAAGACCAGCCTGTTCGGCCTCATCTCCGGCGACCTGTCCCCCGACGCGGGCCGGGTGTCGCTGGCCGGCCGGACCGTGACCAGGCTGGACGCGGCGGCCCGGTGTCGGGCAGGCATCGGGCGGACCTACCAGGTGCCGCGCCCGTTCGCCGGGATGACCGTGTTCGAGAACGTCCTGGTCGCGGCCCAGCAGGGCGGCGGGCTGCGGCGCAAGGCCAGCTACGCGGCGGCCGGAGCCGCGCTCGAGCGCACCGGGATCGCGGGCGAGGCCAACCTCCCGGCCTCCCGGCTCGGCCTGCTGCAGCGCAAGCGCCTGGAGATCGCCAGGGCGCTGGCCACGAAACCACGGCTGCTGCTGCTCGACGAGGTGGCCGGCGGCCTCACCGACCCGGAGGTCACCGCGCTCGTCGACATCGTCCGCGGCATCAACGCCGAAGGCATCGCGGTCGTCTGGATCGAGCACGTGGTCCGCGCCCTCACCTCGTTCGTCACCCGGCTCGCCTGCCTGCACGCGGGCCAGTTCGTCGGCGACGGCGCCCCGGCCGAGGTGCTGGCCAGCCCCCGGGTGCGCGAGGTCTACCTCGGCGGCGACCGAGGAGATCAAAAATCATGAGCATCCCGAACGGATCGTCGCTCCTGGCAATCCACGACCTGACTGTCCATCACGGTCAGCTCAAGGCCCTGGACGGCGTCTCGCTCAGCGTCGCCGAGGGCGAGGTCTACGCGATCATCGGGGCCAACGGCGCGGGCAAGACCACGCTGCTGCGCACCATCGCCGGCCTGCATTCGGCGACCTCGGGCGCGATCGTCTTCGACCACAAGCACATCTCCGGGAAGCGAGCGGAGAAGCGGGCCCGCGCCGGAATCGTCATGGTGCCGGAGGGGCGACGGCTCTTCCCCTCTCTGACCCTGGAGGAGAACCTCCAGGTCGGCGCGTCCTACGCTCGCGAGGGACCGTGGACGATCGAGCGGGTCTACGAGACGTTCGGCTTCATGAAGGACAGGCGCCACCAGAAGGCCGCGCAGCTGTCCGGCGGCGAGCAGCAGCAGGTCGCGATCGGCCGGGCGCTGGTCGCCAACCCCCGGCTGCTCCTGCTGGACGAACTGTCGCTCGGCCTGGCGCCGGTCGTCGTGCGGCGGATCTACGAGACGCTGCCGCGGATCCTGGAGTCCGGCATCACCGTGCTCCTGGTCGAGCAGGACGTCAGCCAGGCCCGCCGCGTCGCGACCCGCCTGCACTGCCTCCTGGAGGGCCGGACCACGCTGGAGGGCCAGCCCGGGGACTTCACCCCCGAACAGGTCGAGGCGGCGTATTTCGGGGCCAGCGAATCCGGATCGTCCCCCGGGGGAGGTGCCCTCTGATGGGCTGGGTCAACGCCATTATCCAGGGGATCCTGACCGGCGGGCTGTACGCGCTGTTCGCGTGCGGGCTATCGCTGATGTTCGGCGTGATGCGGGTGGTGAACCTGGCCCACGGCGACCTCGCCACCGTCGCGGGATACATCGGCGTCGGCGTCATCGCCGCCACCCGCATCCCGTTCCTGTGGTCGGTCCCGATCGTGGTCGTGGTCATGGCCGCCGTCGGCTACGTGCTGCAGCGCACCCTCATCCAGGCCGCGCTGCGGCGCGGTGAGCTGACCACGCTGATCGTCACCTTCGGCCTGTCCATGGTGATCGAGAACGGGCTGCTGCAGTTCTTCAGCGCCAACAGCCGCGGGCTCGGCGTCAACCAGGCCATCGTCGGCGCCTCGTTCTCGCTCGGGCCGCAGGTCCAGGTCGCCTGGCTGGACGTCGTGATCTTCGCGCTGGCCGTCGTGGTGCTCCTCGGGCTCCAGTACTACCTCTCGTCCACCAAGTACGGGCGGCTGATCCGCGCGGTCGCCGACGACCGCGAGGCCGCGCAGCTGGCCGGCGCCGACTACCGGCACGTGTTCGGCGTCGCCGCGGCGATCGCGTTCGCGACCGTGGCGCTGGCCGGCACCGCCTATGGCATGACCACCACCATCGACCCCACGACCGGCACCGACACGATCCTGCTGTTCGCCTTCGCCGCCGTGGTCATCGGCGGGCTCGGCTCGCTGTGGGGCACGCTGCTCGGCGGCGTGGTGCTCGGCGTCGCCCAGCAGGTCGGCGCGCAGCTGAACATCTCCTACGAGCTGCTGGCCGGGTACGCCGTCTTCCTCGTGGTGCTGGTCGTCCGCCCCCAGGGGCTTACCGCGCGGAGGTCACAGTCATGAGAACCGGGGCAGGCGCCACGATCCGTTCGGTAGAAGGATTGGAAGGGTTGAAGGTCAGCCGGTCGCGGCGGAACACGGCGTGGACCGGGGCCGGGGCGCTCGTGGTGGTGGGGGTCCTCGCGAGCCTGCCGTACGTGGTGTACACCGGGACCACCGGCATCCTCCTGCAGGGGTTCATCATCCTCACGCTGGCGTCGATGTGGAACCTGCTGGCCGGGTACGCCGGGCTGGTGTCCGTCGGGCAGCAGGCGTTCTTCGGGCTCGGCGCGTACTTCGTGCTGATCCCGGCGACGGATGGCGTCCCGCCGTTCGCCGCGCTGCCGATCGCCGCGGCCGGCGCCGGGGTGTGCGCGATCCCGCTGTGGTGGCTGGTGTCGCGGCTGCGCACCGGGTACTTCGCGATCGCGACCTGGGTGCTCGCGTCGGCGATCATGCTGCTCATCGAGCGGTTCCCGTCGATCGGCGGCGGCACCGGCATGCCGCTGCATGGATTCACCGGCATGAACCCGACCCTGCTGTCGGCGTACACGTACTGGGCGGGGCTGGTCGTGGCGGTGCTCGCCGTCGCGGGGGTCTACTTCCTGCTCCGGTCCCGGCTCGGCCTCGTGCTCACCGCCATCCGCGACGACGAGACGGCCGCGCGCGGCTCCGGGGCCCGGGTGGGGCTCGCGCGGGCGCTGGTGTTCGTCGTCGCGGCCGTCGGCTGCGGTGCCGCCGGGGGCGTGCTCGCCATCCAGCAGCTCGGCGTGCAGCCGGGGACGTCCGGCGGCGTGTTCAGCGTGACGTGGACCGCGGAGATGGCGTTCGCGGTGATCATCGGCGGCCTGGGCACCATCGAGGGGCCGATCATCGGCACGATCGTGTACATGGTGCTGCAGCAGGCGCTGCAGAGCTACAACGCCTGGTACCTGATCATCCTGGGCCTGGTGGCGATCGTGGTCACGCTGTTCGCCCGCCGCGGCCTGTGGGGCACCCTGGACGAGAGGTTCTCGATCCGCCTCCTCCCCACCGGCTACTACCTCCGCCCCCCTCCCGGCTCCCCCTCCCCCAGCGTGCCAAGTGCGCACTCGGGCAGCCTCTAGCTGGCCCAAAAGCGCATTCGGGCTCGATTGGCCCCTCCCCGGCCACCTCCCGGATCCCCCTCCCCAGCGTGCCAGGTGCGCGCTTGGGCATCCTCTAGCTGGCCCAAAAGCGCATTTGGCACGTGAAGGGGTGGGGGCGTCAGCAGCGCCGCCGGGCACAATAGAGGGATGCTGCTGGCAGAGGTCGCTGAGGTGTCGCGCTCGGTCGCGAGCACACGGGCGCGGCTGGCCAAGATCGAGGCGCTCGCGGGCGCGCTGCGGTCCGCGTCGCCGGAGGAGGCACCGGTCGTGGTGGCCTGGCTGTCCGGCGAGCTGTCGCAGCGGCAGATCGGGGTCGGCTGGGCCTCGCTGCGGGACGCGCCGCCGCCGACGCCGAAGCCCACGCTGTCGGTGTCCGAGGTCGATGCCGCGTTTACCCGGATCGGATCGGTTTCCGGGAAGGGGTCGGCCGCGGCCCGGCGGGAACTGGTGGGTTCCCTGTTCGGTGCCGCTACGGCCGAAGAGCAGTACTTCCTGGTCCGGCTGCTGTCCGGGGAACTTCGGCAGGGGGCGCTGGACGGCGTGATGACCGAGGCGGTCGCGCGGGCCGCCTCCGTGCCCGCGGCCGACGTGCGGCGGGCGGTCATGCTCAGCGGCTCGCTGCCCGCCACCGCCGGGGCGGCGCTCGGCGGCGGCAGCGCGGCACTGGCGAAGTTCGGCTTGCAGGTCGGGCGACCGGTGAAGCCCATGCTGGCCTCCAGCTCGCCGTCCATCGCCGACGCCCTAGCCAAGATCGCCGGGGATGCCGCGGTCGAGTGGAAGCTTGACGGCATCCGGATCCAGGCGCATGTGGCCGATGGCGAGGTGCGGCTGTTCACCCGGACGCTCGACGACATTACCGCCCGGCTCCCCGAAGTCGTCGCGGCGCTGGGGGAACTCCCCGTCCGGGAAGCCGTGTTCGACGGGGAACTGGTCGCGCTGCGCCCCGACGGGCGCCCGCGGGCATTCCAGGACACCGCAGCGCATGCGGCCCGCGACGTCCCGGCGGCTCAAGCCTCTATGCCGGCAACCCCTACAACAGTGCCGCTGTCGGTGTTCCTGTTCGACGTGCTGCACTTGGACGGCGCCGACCTGCTAGACCTGCCGGACGCGGAGCGGCACGCCGCGCTGGCCCGCGTGGTACCGCCATCGATGCTCATGCCGAGGCTGGTGACGGCCTCACCGGACGAGGCGGAGGCGTTCTTCTTCGACGCGGTGGCCCGCGGCCACGAGGGCGTCGTAGTGAAGTCGCCGGCCACGCCGTACGCGGCGGGGCGCCGCGGCGCCGGCTGGATCAAGGTAAAGCCGCGGCACACGCTCGACCTCGTGGTGCTCGCCGTCGAGTGGGGCCACGGCCGGCGGCGCGGATGGCTGTCCAACCTGCACCTCGGCGCCCGCGACCCGTCGACCGATCCGCCAGGCTGGGTCATGCTGGGCAAGACGTTCAAGGGGCTCACCGACGAGCTGCTGGAATGGCAGACGGCCCGGCTACAGGAAATCGAGGACCATCGCGACGACTGGACCGTCTACGTGCGGCCGTCACTCGTGGTCGAGATCGCGTTCGACGGCGTGCAGCGCAGCCCGCGCTATCCAGGCGGCGTGGCCCTGCGGTTCGCCCGGGTCATCCGCTACCGCGAGGACAAGTCCGCCGCCGAGGCCGACACGATCGCCACCGTCCGCGCCCTCGCCACCGATACGGACTCCGCGGGATAACCGGTAGCCTGGAGATCGTGTTTGAGACGCTTTCCGACCGGCTGACCCAGGTCTTCACCTCGCTGCGCGGCAAGGGACGGCTGTCCGCCGCCGACATCGACGCGACCGCGCGGGAAATACGCATCGCGCTGCTTGAGGCGGACGTGGCGCTGCCCGTCGTCCGGCAGTTCATCGCGCGGGTGAAGGAGCGGGCCAGCGGCGCGGAGGTGTCGGCGGCGCTGAACCCCGCTCAGCAGGTCATCAAGATCGTGCACTCCGAGCTCATAGGGATCCTCGGCGGGCAGGCGCGGCGGCTTGAGTTCGCGAAGAACCCGCCGACCGTGATCATGCTGGTCGGCCTGCAGGGCGCCGGCAAGACCACCCTGGCCGGCAAGCTCGCGGTGTGGCTGAAGGAGCAGGGCAACACGCCGATGCTGGTCGCCTGCGACCTGCAGCGGCCGAACGCGGTGGAGCAGCTCCAGGTGCTCGGCGAGCGCGCCGGGGCGCCGGTGTACGCGCCGGAACCGGGCAGCGGCGTGGGCGACCCGGTCGCGGTCGCGCGGCAGTCGATCGACGAGGCGCGCCGCACGCTGCACAACATAGTCATCATCGACACCGCCGGCCGTCTCGGCATCGACCAGGAGATGATGGCCCAGGCCAGCGCCATTCGCGACGCGGTCGACCCGGACGAGGTGCTGTTCGTCGTCGACGCGATGATCGGCCAGGACGCGGTGTCGTCCGCGCAGGCCTTCCTTGAGGGCGTCGATTACGACGGCGTGGTGCTGGCCAAGCTCGACGGCGACGCCCGGGGCGGCGCGGCGCTGTCCATCGCGGCCCTGACCGGCCGCCCGATCATGTTCGCCTCGACCGGCGAGAAGCTGGCCGACTTCGACACGTTCCACCCGGACCGGATGGCGTCCCGGATCCTGGACATGGGCGACGTGCTCAGCCTGATCGAGCAGGCGGAGAAGGCGTTCGACGCCGATCAGGCCCAGGACATGGCGTCCCGGTTCATGTCCGGCGACGGCTTCACGCTCGAGGACTTCGTCGAGCAGCTGAACATGCTGCGTAAGCTCGGGCCGATCCAGAACCTGCTCGGCATGATGCCCGGCGCGGCCAAGAACAAGGAACTGCTGTCCCGCGTCAACGACAAGGACCTGAACCGGGCCGAGGCCATCGTGCGCTCGATGACCCCCGAGGAACGCCGCAACCCCAAGATAATTAACGGGTCGAGGCGCCTGCGCATCGCCAACGGCTCCGGCGTGGCCGTCGGAGAGGTGTCGCAGCTCGTCACGAACTTCTTCGAGGGCCAGAAGCAGATGAAGGCGCTGCTCGGCGGCGGCGGGATGCCGGGGATGCCGCCGATGCCAGGCATGGGCGGCGGCGGCCGACGTGGCGCGAAGGCGAAGGCGAAAGCGAAAGCGGAGAAGAAGAAGGCGAAGCGGCCAGGCGGCGACCCGCGCAAGGCCGGCAAGACGGGCAAGGCGGGCGCGGCCAACGGTGCTCGCGGGGGCAAGCAGCAGGGCGGCGGCCCCGATGGCGACGCGGCGGCGGCGGCCGAGCCGCAGGTGAACTCGATGGAAGACCTGGCCAAGATGCTGGAGGACGCCCAGGCGTCCGGCGATCCCACCGTTCCCGGCGAGATCGGCAACGGCGAGGCCTTCCCCGGCCTGCGCGGCGGCCCCGGCAACCTGCCCCCCGGCCTCGGCCGCGGTGTTCCCGCCGCCTTCGCCAAGCGCAAGAAAAAGAAGTAGCCGACGCGGCCCGCCCCGCCCCCTCCCCTCCGCGCCTCCCCCTCCGCGGCCCGGCCTCTCCGCAGCCCGGCCTCTCCGCAGCCCAAGTGCGCACTCGGGCAATCTCTAGCCGACCCAAAAGCGCATTTGGCACCCTGGAGGCGCGGGCGCATTCCCTCCGCGCCTGCCCCTTCCAACGTGCCAGGTGCGCACTCGGTCACGCTCTAGCCGCAATGCTGGGGAGTTAAGGTCCGGCTAGGTTTGTCCCGGATTTCGCGAGGTGCACCGTGCCGGGCTGGTGGCCGCTGTGGATGCGGCTGGTGATGCCGGTGATCTGCTTGGT
>JAFMRC010000302.1 GCA_017354375.1 Nocardiopsaceae bacterium
CACTCCAGCACCCCCAGCATCCGCCCCGACGGCGGCACCCCGTCCAGCTCACCCCCGGACGCGAAGTAGGCCAGCCGCGGATCCCGGCCGTCATCGCCGATCGCCGACCACAGCCCCTCCGCGTGCCGCAGGCCCTCCATGGCTACCTCCCCCCGGGAATGCCGGACCGAATGTTTCCGCTATCCAAGGTAGCACCCTATGAAGATCGTTAGTGGAACCGAAATACCTATATTCTGGATTACGTATTCGACCGTAACTGCCGGATGCTGGCCAGACGAGCCCCCGCCTACGGCGCTGCCCGCCCACAGCGAGGCTCGGCCCTGGCGGAGGCCGTCTCGGGGGTGTCGTTCTACCCTGGATTCTGGTCCCTTCGGGCCGACATGTTCGGTTAACCGCGCAGGAGGACGACCGTGCCGGCATGGATCTGCGCCACGTGCGCCAATCAGTATCCCGACACCGAATCGCCGCCCCGCGAGTGCGTCATCTGCACCGACGAGCGGCAGTGGGTGCCGTCGTCGGGACAGCGGTGGACGACGGCGGCGGAGCTGGCCGCCGCCGGGCACCGCGGCGACGTCCGCGAGGTCGAGCCGGGCCTGCTCGGCATCGGCGCGGATCCGCCGGTCGCGATCGGCCAGCGCGCCCTGGTGGTCCAGACCCCGGAGGGCAACCTGATGTGGGATCCGCCCGGGTTCACCGACGAGCGGTCCATCGCCAGGGTGAGGGAGATCGGCGGGCTGCGCGCGGTCACCGCCAGCCATCCGCACTTCTACGGGTCGATCGTGGAGTGGAGCCACGCGTTCGGCGCCGAGATCCTGCTGCCCGAGGCCGACGCGCACTGGCTGACCCGCCCGGATCCGGCGGTCCGGACCTGGTCGGGAACCCTTGAGGTCCTCCCCGGCGTCACCCTGGTGCAGTGCGGGGGGCACTTCCCGGGCAGCGCGGTCGCGCACTGGGCCGACGGGGCCGGCGGGGCCGGCGTGCTGCTCGCCGGGGACACGATCTTCGTGACCCCGGGGGAGGATCGGATCACTTTCGTGTGGAGCGCGCCGAACCGGCTGCCGCTGCCGGAACGCGCGGTCCGCGGCGTGCTCGACGCGGTTCGCCCGTACCGCTTCGACCGCATCTACGGCGGCTGGTGGCAGCCGGTGCTGCGCTCCGGCGCCCGCGAGGTTCTCGAGTCCTCGGCCAGCCGGTACATCGAGTTCCTCCGTGGCGACGCGGCCGTGGACTGACGCTCCGCTTAAGAAGCGGACATCGCCCGAGCCAGGAACGGGTCCATCACGCCGGGGGCGACCTGCTGGGGGATTGTGGCCAGCGCGGCCTGGTCGCGCCGCACCCGCGCCCGGTAGAAGCGAGCCACGGCGTCCTGGCCGGCCCGCTCGGCCAGCAGCATCTTCACGGCGGCGGCGCCCGCCTGCCCGTAACGGCCGAGCTTGCCCAGCCACGGCCCGACCTCCGAGAGGAAGTCCGGGTCGTGCAGCCCGGCGCGCAGCTGCCCCGGCGCGGCGGCCATCCGGGCGAAATAGGCGAGCAGCGCCAGCGCGGGCCCGCTCATGTTCCCATGATCATCCCAGGCTTTCCAGAACGGATCGATGCGCCTGGTCAGGTCCGGTGATTCCCGCGGATTCAGGGTGGAGGAGTAGTCGTTGTCCGCGAGCACCTGCAGGGCGGGCCAGGCCCGCCCGCCGATCGCCTTGATGCCGGCCAGCCAGGCGGCGTGCGGGTCGTAGCCGGCGGTGTTCCAGAAGTAGGAGGCCGCGGTGAACAGCGCGACCTTCGAGGCCTCTTCCTCGATCATCGGGTTGGCGGTGATCCCGGTGACGGCCTGGCCCAGGTGCGGGCCGCGCCCGGTGTAGGGGCCCATCAGCAGCCGGTTGGTGATGTAGTCGTTGACCGGGTAGTTGTCCCAGATCAGGATGTCGTGCCCGTACACCTGCCGGGCCGCCTTCGCCTGCGCGGCGGTGATCGTCGGGACTATCACCCCGTCCCCGGTCCACTCGACCACGACCGAGGGGTCGAGCTGGGAGGAGATGACCTGCTTGTAGGGGGAGGCGGCGGTGTCGGAGTACTCGGTCGGGACGAACTCCAGCGGCGCCGCGCCGGGATGGGTGGCGATGAACCGGGACTGGACGGCGTTCAGCACGTGCGCCTGCGCTGTCGCCACATCCCGCGCCGACGGCGGCCCGAACGCCTTTGTGTCCGCCGCGCAGTTCCACGAGCTCTCGCTCACGTCGTCGAACGGGATCGCGAAGGCCCGCGCCCCGATGTTCCAGATCGACTGCAGCTTGGTGATGAGCGCGTTTATGTCGGATTCGGAGGAGAAGCAGATCGACAGCCCGGGGGAGAGCGCGTAGGTGAAATTGACGTGGTTGGCGTTGGCCGCGTCGATGAGATGCTTGATCACGGCGAGCTTCGCGGGCGGGTACGGCTCGCGCCACCGGGCGCGCAGGTAGGGGTCGTCCTTGGGGGAGTACACGTAGGTGTTCATCTTGTTGCGGCCGTCGAACCGCAGCGCGCTGATCCGGTCCGCGGTGGACCACGGGGGCCCGTAGAACCCCTCGATCACGCCGCGGATGGGCATCGACGGCCAGTCCTTGACGGCCACGTCGTGGAGCTGGCGGCCCTGGATGAGCTGGCGGAGCGTCTGGGCGGCGTAGAAGGTCCCGGTGCCGTCGACCCCGGACAGGGCGATGACGCCCGTGCCCCAGCCCTGGCTGCCCTGCTCTTGGCTGCCCTGCTCTTGGCTGCCCTGCTCCCGGCCAACCCCGAGCGCGTACCCCCCGGACGGCAGCCCCTCCGGCCCGGCGACGTGCAGGCTGGCCAGGGCGCCGGCGGTGGCGGCGTTCTCCGACGGGCCGCCGACGTAGACGACGACCGGGGCCTTCGGGGCGGGCTGCCCGGCGGTGGCGGTCACGACATGCCTGACCCCGGCCCGCTTGAGGACGGAGTTCACCTCCCGCAGCGCGGGCCCGTCGGTGTGCTGCCCCACCACCTCGCCAACGGTGGCCGGCAGCGTGACGAACCCGGGCCGGGGCGTCATCTGGCGCGGGGCCGGGTACACGCTCGGCAGCGCGCGCGGGGTTGCCGTCGATGACCGGATACTAGCCGTATTCCCGGCCGCGGCCTGCGGGGCGGTTGCCATGACCATGCCCACCGCGGCCATGAGCACCGCGGCGGCCCTGACGACGGCTCCGGCGGTGGCCAGCAATGAACTGTGGATACTACGCATCATGAGCCTCCGACCCGACATGATCCTACATTTGGCATCATCCGCGCGTGCTTTCCCCCGATTTTCCGGGCATCTGCTGCGGATGCCCGGAACGTACCCGGTCGTGACTCGGGACGGAACCGGGCTAAGCGGGACGAATATTGATAAATGCCAGCTGTTGCGAGTACGGTTTGGGCAGCGAGCGCGTTACCTGTCGCGTATCAGAGCGGGGGTCACCGATGAGGTTTTCTCGGCAATGGCGACTCGAGTGCGCCAGACGCGGCTGGCGGTCGGCCCCGGTCGCGGCATCCGCGCTGGCGATCGGGCTGGTCCTCGCGGCGTGCGGGAACGTCGGCTCCGGCGGCTCGTCGGGGAGCGGCGGGAGCAACGAGACGTTCAACGCCGGCGCGACCAGCGTGGTGAACCCCTCGAGCCACAAGGGCGGGACGCTCACGTTCGCGCTGAAGAACACCCCCGACTCGTTCGACCCGGGCAACACGTACTACGCCTGGGTGATCGACATGTCCCGGCTGTGGGCCACCCCGCTGACCACCTACAAGTCCTGCCCGGGCGCGTGCAGCAACACGCTCGTTCCCGGCATCGCCACCGGCCTGGGCACGTCCAGCGACAACGGCCTGACGTGGACCTACCACATCAAGAAGGGGCTGAAGTTCTCCGACGGCGAGCCGATCACCGCGGCGGACGTGAAGTACGCGGTGGAGCGCACCTATGACCGCTCCGTGCTGCCCCTCGGGCCGACCTACTTCCCGACCCTCCTCCAGGACCCCAAGTACCCGGGGCCCTACAAGGACAAGCACGGCACCCTGTCGTCGGTCACCACGCCGAACCCGCATGAGATCCAGTTCCACCTGGCCAAGCCGTTCGCGGACTTCAACTACGTGGTGGCGCTGCCGCAGACCGCGCCGGTGCCGCCGGGCAAGGACACGGGCGCGAACTACCAGAAGGACCCGGTCTCCTCCGGCCCGTATGAGTTCCAGAGCTACCAGCTGAACTCGAAGGCGACGCTGGTGCCCAACCCGCACTGGACGCCGAACGAGGATCCGCAGGCCAGGCAGCTGGCCAGCAAGGTGGTCATCGAGCTGAACGTCAACGCCAACGACGTGGACAACCGGCTGATGGCGGGGGACGTCGACATCGACGCCTACGGCGCAGGCGTGCAGGCCGCGGCCCGGTCGAGGATCCTGTCCAGCCCGTCGCTGAAGAAGTACGCGGACGACGGATTCTCCAACCGGCTGTGGTTCATATACCTGAATACCGTGGTCAAGCCGATGAACAACGTGCACTGCCGCCGGGCGGTGGAGTACGCGGCGAGCAAGAAGGACCTGCAGACCGCGCAGGGCGGCCCGATAGCCGGCGGCCCGGTCGCCAGCACGGTCCTGCTGCCCAACGAGGCCGGCTACGACAAGAACCTTGACCCGTACCAGGCGAGGACCGATCCGGGCGGCAACCTGGCCAAGGCCAGGCAGGAGCTGGCCGCCTGCGGCCAGCCGAAAGGCTTCACGGTCGGCGCGGCCTACCGCACCGACAACCCGGAGGAGGCCGCGGCGGCGACCGCCCTGAAGGCCTCGCTGGCCCGGGTCGGGATCACCCTGGATTTGCACGGCTACCCGACGGGCACCTACTACGCCGACTTCGCGGGCGTGCCGAGCTACGTGCACTCCCACCACCTCGGCATCGACTTCGGCGGCTGGACACCGGACTGGCCGGACGGCTACGGCATGCTGGACGACATCCTGAACGGCAACGCGATCGCGTCGGCGGGCAACGACAACGTCTCTGAGGTGAACAACCCGCAGATCAACAGCCTCCTGCAGGACTCGGCCAGCATGTCGGCCACCCCAGCCCAGCGGGCGGCCGACTACGCCAAGGTCGACCAGATAGCCATGCGGCAGGCGTACATCCTGCCGGAGGTCTACGCCCACGAGCTGGACTACCGCAACCCGGCCACGACCAACGTGTACAACTCCGAGGCCTACGGCATGTACAACTACGCCGTCATGGGCGTCAGCAACGGCAGTGGCAGCTGACCCTGACCTGCTTTGCCTGAGTCTCTGACTTTGCCTGAGTTCATGACGCTAATTCGGCGATGCAATCGATTGCTAACGTCACGCATTCAGGTAAAGACAGAAGTTCAGGTAAAGCCGGGCGGTTACCACGTGCGGCTGGGACCATGAATCCATGGCCCGACGTGACGTTCCGGATGCCGTGCGTAAGATCAAGGTCGGGACGCCCGCGCACTGGCGCAACATGGGCGTCTCGGAGCGGCAGTTCCGCACGCTGGTCCGGAAGGGGGAGCTGGTCCGGTGGCGGCGCGGATCGTATGTGACCAGGGTGGCCGTGGAGTGGGCCAGCGGCAGCCGACGCCGCCAGCATGTGCTCCACGTCTACGTGGCGATGGACTCCCTCCCTGGCGCGGTACCAAGCCATCAGTCCGCCGCCATCATGCATGACCTGAGGCTGCTCAACGGCCTGGGGGACGTCGTCACGCTGACGTTGCCGCCGGAGAGGAACCGGAGCGGGCGGGAGCGCTCCGACGTGATCCTGCACGCCGCCGCGCTACCGCAGCGCCACCTGGCCAGGATGTACCAGGTTCCCGTGACGGGCGCTTGGCGGACGACGGTCGACCTGGCGCGGACGCTGCCCTTCATGGACGCCGTCGTGGTGGCGGACTCGGCGCTGAACCTCGACCTGGCCACGAAATCGGAACTGCTGGGCGTGCTGAAGGCATGCAGGGGCTGGCCAGGTGCGCGGCTGGCGAAGAGAGCGATCGAATTCTCCAGCCCGGGCGCCGACTCGCCGCTTGAGTCGTGCGGTCGCGTCATCATCCACGAGCACGGGATCGAGGCACCGGAGATCCAGGTTGCGATCACTGGTGAGCGCTTCTCTTACGACGTCGATCTGTACTGGCCCAAGTACAAGGCCATCGTCGAATTCGACGGCATGGTCAAGTACAGGGCCGATGAGGATCTGCGGAGGCAGTTCGAGCGGGACCGCGTGCTGCGTGACGCGGGCTACAAGGTTGTCCACGTCACCTGGAAGGAGCTTTTCGGGAACCCTGGGCTCGTGATCGACCGCATACGCAAGGCCTTCGCTTCCGGAACGTCGTTCTGAGCGAGGGTCGTCATCGCCGAGTCATCGCCGAGTCATCGCCGAGTCATCGCCGCGGAGTCGGCTGACGGATGACAGGCGCCACGATCCGTTCGGGATAATCGGTTTTCATGTCTTCCATGGTGTTGCGGGGCGGGCGGATCGGGGCTGGCTGGGCAGCCGGGGACGTGGTGATCGACGGCGGGGTGGTGACCGGCGTGGGGCCGGGAACCGATGTCCCGGCGGGGGCCGAGGTCGTGGACCTGAAGGGAGCGACGGTGCTGCCGGGGCTGTGGGACTGCCACGTGCACTCGGCGCAGTGGGCGCTGGCCAGCCGCCGCCTGGACCTGTCGGCCGCCCGGTCGGCGGCGGAGGCGGCGGACCTCGCCGTCAGCGCGGCGCG
>JAFMRC010000092.1 GCA_017354375.1 Nocardiopsaceae bacterium
CCGCCAGCCCCATCCCCGCCGCCCGCGGGTAGCGGGACGCGATCGCGGGCAGCGCCTTCAGCGCCGTCACCGCGGCCTCCCGGTGCCGGGCCGAGCCGGTCAGCGCCGCATAGGACAGCAGCGCGTCCGCCGCCGCGAACGTCCCGGACGGCGTGGCGTTGTCGGCCGGGTCGGCGGGCCGGAAGATGAGCCGCTCCCCGTCCGCGGCCGTGTCGTAGAACCCGCCGGACCCGTCGCCGAACGCCGACAGCACCGTCTCAAGCAGCGCCTCCGCCGCGGCGAACCAGCTGGCGGAACCGGTCACGCCGGCCAGCGCCAGCAACCCGGACGCCACGCAGGCGTAGTCCTCCAGCAGCCCGGCGCTGCCGGAGGCGGTCCCGTCCCGCGACGTCCGCACCAGCCGACCGTCGGACATGTGCAGGGACACCAGGAGGGAAGCCGCCTCCGATGCCGCGGTGAGGAAATCGGCGCGGTCCAGGAGCAGGCCGGCTTCGGCGAGCGCCGCGATCGCCATCCCGTTCCAGGCGGCAACCACCTTGTCGTCCCGCGCGGGCCGCGGCCGGCCGTCGCGGGCCGCCAGCAGCGTCCCCCGGATCCGGTCCAGCCGCTCCGCAGACGACATATCCGATATTTCCGGAACGGGGGGCGCGGGTTGTGCGCCCGCCGTTCCGGAGGAGCCCGTTCCGGAGGCCGGTCCTGGGTCGGCGCGGCGCTGGAGGACCGACGTGCCGCGCTCGAACGTCCCAGCCTCGGTCACACCGAACACGGAAGCCGCCCACGCACCGTCCTCGTCCCCGAGGACGTCCCGCAGCCCGGCCGGCGTCCACACGTAGTACGCGCCCTCACCGCCCTCGGCGATCGGGCCGCCCTCGGCGCCGCCGGACCCGGGGCTGTCCGCGTCCAGCGACGACGCGAACCCGCCCTGCGGCGTGCGCAGCTCGCGCAGCAGGAACTCGCAGGTCTCCTCCGCCACCCGCCGCGCCAGCGAAGAGTCCGCGGAACGCCACCAGTGCAGGTAGACCCGGGCGAGCAGCGCGTTGTCGTACAGCATCTTCTCGAAGTGCGGCACGGTCCACGTCCCGTCCACGCTGTACCGGGCGAAACCCCCGCCGAGCTGGTCATACATCCCGCCGCGGGCCATCGCCTCGCAGGTGCCCTCGACCATGCGCATGGCGGCACCAGACCCCGTCCGCCACGCGTGCCGCAGCAGGAACTCGCACACCGCCGACGGCGGGAACTTCGGCGCGCCGCCGAAGCCGCCGTACCGGGCGTCGAAGCTTTCTTCCAGCGTGGCCACGGCGTCGGCGGTCACCCGCTCCCAGCTCGCGTCGCCATCGGGGGTCGCCAGCCCCGCGACCGAGGAGGCGTGCTCGGAAAGAGCCGCCGTGATCCGTTCGGACTGATCGACCACCTGAGCCCGATCGGACCGCCACGCCCGGCCGACCGCCTCGACCAGCGCGGTGAACTGGGGTTTCGGGAAGTACATGCCGCAGTAGAACGGGTCGCCGGCCGGGGTCATGAACACGGTCATCGGCCAGCCGCCCTGGCCGGTCATCGCCTGGGTCGCGGTCATGTAGACGGCGTCGATGTCGGGCCGCTCCTCGCGGTCCACCTTGATCGCGACGACGGTGTCGTTGACGACGGCGGCGGTCGCCGGATCCTCGAACGACTCGTGCGCCATCACGTGGCACCAGTGGCAGGCCGCGTACCCGACCGACAGCATGACCGGCACGTCCCGCCGCCTGGCCTCGCTGAATGCCTCCTCGCACCACGGCCACCATTCGACCGGATTGTCGGCGTGCTGCTGCAGGTACGGGCTAGTCGCGCTCTTCAGCCGGTTCGCCATAAAACCATTGTCATACCGAACGGATAGTGGCGACTCCCCCGGGGCCTACCCGTCTCGCGCCGAGGCCGATGAGGTAGAAGAGGGCGGCGCCGGTGCCGACGAAGAAGCCCAGGGGCCAGTTCGTGCGGTAGAAGAGCGCGATCGACAGCCAGGTGATGGCGAGGGCGATCGCGACCGACAGGGCCAGGGCGAAGCCGGGGCGGGCGGTGACGCAGCGGGCGGCGGCGGCCGGGCCGATCATCAGGCTGAACATCAGCAGGGCGCCGACAACGGGGACGGTCATCGAGGTGGCGACCGCCATCACCAGCAGGAAGTACAGGTCGGCCCGGCGGGTGGAGACGCCCCGGGCCTCGGCCACCTCGGGCAGCGCGGAGGTGAGCATGAGCGGGCGGAACGCGACGCCGATCGCGACGGCGGCGGCGAGGCCGAGCCCGGCGATCGGCGCCACCTCGCCGCTGCTGACCCCGGCTACCTGGCCGAACAGCAGCGAGTACGCCTCCTGCGCGTACTGCGCGCTCAGGCTGGCGAACAGGGCACCCAGGCCGAGCATCAGCACCAGGGTCAGGGCGGTGGCCACGTCGTGGCGGGCCTTGCTTCCCATCGCGCCGATGCCCAGCGCGCTCGCGACCGCGACCACCGCGAGCCCGGCGATCACGTTGACGCCGAGGAGGCTGGCCCCCGCGGCGCCGGCGAACGCGCCGTTCGGGATGGCGTGGGCGGCGAAGGCCTGCCCCCGCAGCACCGCGAAGTAGCCGGTCATGCCCGCGACCACCGCGACCACGGAGGCGGCGATCCAGGTGTTCGCCATCAGGCCGGTGAACATTCGGCTGCCTCCTCATGGGGGGACTTGAAGGCACGCGCCGACCGCCGGGGCCTGCGCGCGTAGGTCGCGAGGTACCCGGCCAGGACGAGCGTGACAACGAAGAAACTGACCGGCCAGCCGTGGCCGCGCGGCGGCCAGTAGGAGGAGTCGTAGGCCAGCAGCACGCCGATCCAGGTCGCGGCGAGCCCGGTGGCGGCCGCGACGACCATGGCCTTCACCGGGGTCTTGACCAGCCGCAGCGCCGTCGCGGCCGGGCCGATCAGCAGCGCGGTCGACAGCACCGCGCCGATCGCGACGGCCGACAGCGACACGTCCACCGCCAGCGCCATCAGGTACGCGATGCCGACGGCTTTCACGGGCACGCCCCGGGTCCTGGCGATGTCGCCGGACAGCGCGGTCAGCAGCAGGGGCCGGGCCAGCAGCGCCGTGACGGCCAGCGCGATCAGGCCCGCGGCCACGACCGCCGGGACCGTATCCGGGCTGACCACGAAGATCGAGCCGAACAGGATGGTGAACGACGCGCCGCTCGTCGCGGTCTTCAGCGTGCCGAGGTACAGGAACAGGGCGGCCAGGCCGAGCGCGCCGCCGAGCACCACGCCGGTGGCGACGTCCCGGCCGCGGCGGCGCTGCGCGCCGATGCCCTCCATGAGCAGCGCGGCCACCGCCCCCATGACCAGGAAGCCCCAGAACTGGCTGATGCCGGCGAGGAATGCCCCGGCACCGCCGGTGGTGGCGACGTCGGATAGCGAATGGCCGGCGAACGACTGGCCCCGGATGACGGTGAAGACGCCGATCACGCCGGAGGTGACCGCGACGACCGCGCCGATCAGCAGCGCCACCCGCACCGGGCCGCTGGAGCCGAAGCCGGGTTCGATGAGGTAGTGCATCCGTGTCCTGCCCCTGTCCTACCCGGCCACGACGACGACGCGGCCGTGGACGTGCAGCACGTCCACATGGTGTCCGTAGAGCCTGGACAGGCCCTCGGTGGTGACGACCTCGTCGGTGCTGCCGGTCGCGACCTTGCCGTTCGCGACGTAGATGATCCGGTCCATGACGTTGACCAGGGAGTTCATGTCGTGCGCGGACAGCAGCACCGCTATGTCCTGCTCGCGGGCCAGCTTGGCGAGCAGCGTCACGATCTCCTGCTCGCTGGCCAGGTCGAGGTTGGCCAGCGGCTCGTCCAGTAGCAGCAGCCCCGGGCGGCCGATCAGCGCGTGCGCGATCATCACGCGCTGCTGCTCGCCGCCGGACAACTCGCCGACCCGCGCGTTCGCGTACTGGAAGGCGCCGACGTCGGTGAGGGCCGCGTCGACGATGGCGCGGCGCCGCCTGCTCGGGAGCGTGAAGCCGAGCCGGTGGCCGTCCAGGCCGAGCGAGACCACGTCGCGGGCGCGGAGGGGGACGTCGGGGTCGATCTCCAGCTTCTGCGGTACGTAGCCGATGGCGGGGGGGCGGTCCACCCGCCCGGCCGCCGGGACGAGGCCGAGGATGACGCGGAGCAGGGTGGTCTTGCCCGCGCCGTTCGGCCCGATGATCCCGGCGAACTCCCCGGGGCGGATGGAGAAGCTGACGTCGCCGAGGATCTCCCGGCCGCCCAGCCGGACGCTCACCGAGTCGAGTTCGAGCAGCGCGGCCTTGGCCTCGCTGGGGATGGGGGGCTTGGAGCTCAGTGTCGTCATAGGTGCTCCGATGATGTGCGGTCGGTGATGGCGCGGCGCAGGGCGGATGTCTCGGCGAGCATCCAGGACTGGTAATCGAACCCGGGCTCGGGCATCGTCTCGTACACCCCGACGACCGGGACGTGGTGCTGATTCGCCAGCGTGATCAGCGAGGTGGTCATCGGGTCGGTGACCTGCTCGTTGTAGACGAGGGCATCGACCTTCCGCTGGCTGATCAGGGCCTTCTCCGCGGCGACGGCCTGCGGCGAGGGGTCGGTGCCGTTCATCATGGCAGCCTGGAACGACCAGGGGGTCATGTTGTCCGCGCCCGCCGCGTTCAGCAGGTAGTCGGCCACGGGCTCGGTACTGGCGACCCTGGCCCCCCGGTGCGCGCTGGCGAACCGCCCGAGGGCGGTGCGCCAGGCGGTCAGGGACCGGGTGAACGTCCGTGCCCTTGCCCGGAAGTACGCGGCGTGCCGCGGTTCGATGCGGGATAGGTCGGCCGCGATCGCGGCGGCGACCTTCGGCATCGTGTCCGGGTCGTACCACAGGTGCGGGTTCGGCGTGGCGTCCGGGAGGCCGAGGAGCCGCTGCACGTCGATGACCGCGCGACCGCCGTTCGGCGTGGCGGCCTCGATGGAGTTCATGAAGGAGTCGTATCCCAGGCCGTTCTGCACGACGAGGCGAGCCTGGCCAACCTGCCGGGCAACCGCCGCCGACGCCTCGAAGTCGTGCGGGTCGGTGCTGGGGTTTTTCAGCAGCGAGGTGACCCGCACGTACGCGCCGCCGACCTGCGCGATGACGTTCCCGTACTGGTTCTCCGCGCCGACCGCCCGGATGACGCCGGTCCCGGCCGCCGCCTGGCTGGGTCCGGCGGCACCGGACGCCAGTACCACGGTGGCCAGCAGCGTGGCGGCAATCGCCAGCAGCATGACGGCTGCGGGCCGCGGCCGTACGGCGTTCCTCATGTGCTAATGATAACCGTTTCTATTACCAGTAGGCAAGCCGGATCGTGGAAGCCGTCCGCGTCGCCGGCTACCTTGCAAGATGTGACGACCGACCAGCCGCGCGGCACCAGGGTCCGGGGAACGAAGCAAGCCGAGGCCCTGGCGACGGCGCTGGCCAGCCTCCCCGGCTTCTGCAGCGCCCAGGAGATCCACGCGGAGCTGCGCCGCCGCGGCGACCACGTCGGCCTCACCACGGTCTACCGGCACCTCCAGGTGCTCTCGGAGCAGGGCGCGGTGGACACGATCCGGGATCCGTCCGGCGAGACGCTCTACCGCCAGTGCGAGACCTCCACCCACCACCACCACCTGACCTGCCGGACCTGCGGTCGCAGCGTCGAGGTCGAGGGCCGGGTCGTCGAGCAGTGGGCGGAGAAGGTCGCCGCCGCGGCCGGCTTCACCTCCGTCAACCACACCGTCGAGCTCTTCGGCCTCTGCCCCGACCATTCGGCGTAGCGTTACCTAGTAATTCTTACCGTGGTAGGATTATGGTATGACCATGCTGAAGCGAAAGGTTTCCGTCTCGCTTGACGAGGATCTTGTCGCGGAACTGGAGACCGCGGACGAAGCGCTGTCATCCCAGGTAAACGAGGCCATCCGCGTCGAGGTAGAACGACGCAAGCGCAACCGCCTGCTGACCGCGCTGCTCGACTCCCTCGATGAGGCCTACGGTCCGGTCGATGAGGCGCTGGTCGCGAAATACGCAGAGCTTCTGTGAGCCGCTCTCTCGTCCTGGACTCCGAGGCACTGGTCGCGCTTGGCGAGAGACCGTCTCGTAGGCAAGAAGAGGTTCGGGCGGCCATGCGCGCCGCCGCTCTGCTGCACCGCGACGTCATGGCGCCCACCGTGATACTCGCCGAGCTGTACCGCGGGCCCGCGCATAACCAGATGATCGATGCCTGCCTGGCGCGCGAGACGGGCATACGTATCCGCGACACCGACCGGCCCTTCGCCCGCCTGGTGGGAGGCGTGCTGACCGGCGCGAAGGCTAGCTCTCAGCATCTCGCGGACGCCCACGTCGTAGCGGTAGCCGTGGAGACCGGCGGCGGAGTCGTGCTGACCGGCGACGAAGACGACCTGACCATGCTCGCGGCCCCATACCCGAACGTCGTCGTCCAGGCGCTTCCTTAGCCGGTCCCCAAGCGGCTACGCGGCGGCGGGCGCCTCTGTCGCCGACGCCGGTTCCAGGGCGAGGGACAGCACGTCGCGGACGTCGGCCACCAGCCGGACGTCCAGCTTCGCGAGCACCTCGGCCGGCACGTCGTCCAGGTCCGGCTCGTTGCGCTCCGGGATCAGCACGGTGGTGATCCCGGCCCGGTGGGCGGCCAGCAGCTTCTGCTTCACGCCGCCTATCGGCAGCACCCGGCCGGTGAGCGACACCTCGCCGGTCATCGCCACGTCCGGTCGCACCGGGCGGCCGGACAGCAGCGACCCCAGCGCCGTGGTCATCGTGACGCCCGCGGACGGGCCGTCCTTCGGGACCGCCCCGGCCGGGACGTGCACGTGGATGCCGCGGTCCTTCAGGTCGCCAACCGGCAGCTCCAGCTCAGCGCCGCGGGCGCGCAGGTAGGACAGCGCGATCTGCGCCGACTCCTTCATCACGTCGCCGAGCTGGCCGGTGAGCGTGACGCCGGTCCCGCCGGCCTCCGCGTCGGCCAGCGACGCCTCGATGTACAGCACGTCGCCGCCGGCGCCGGTGACCGCCAGGCCGGTGGCCACTCCGGGCACCGCCGTGCGCCGCGATGCCGCGGCCAGCGAGGTCTCGGGCGTGAACCGGGGACGGCCCAGGTAATCCTTCAGGCCCTCGGCCGTCACCGTGACCGGGATCGCGCCGGGCTCAAGGGCCTCCTTGGCGGCCACCTTCCGCAGCACGCGGGCGATCGACCGCTCCAGGGACCGGACCCCGGCCTCGCGGGTGTACTCCGCGGCGATCAGGTGCAGCGCGTCGTCGGTGACGGCCGCCTCCTCGGCCTCCAGGCCGGCCCTGGACAGCTGGCGCGGGAGCAGGTGGTCGCGGGCGATCGCGACCTTCTCGTCCTCGGTGTATCCGTCGAGCGTGACCAGCTCCATCCGGTCCAGCAGCGGCTCGGGGATGCCGTCGAGGACGTTGGCCGTGGCCAGGAACACCACGTCCGATAGGTCCAGGTCGACCTCCAGGTAGTGGTCGCGGAACGTGTGGTTCTGCGCCGGGTCGAGAACCTCAAGCAGCGCGGCGGCCGGGTCGCCCCGGAAGTCCGAGCCGATCTTGTCGACCTCGTCCAGCAGCACCACCGGGTTCATCGTGCCGGCCTCGCGGATCGCGCGGACGATCCGGCCCGGCATCGCGCCGACGTAGGTGCGCCGGTGGCCGCGGATCTCCGCCTCGTCCCGCACGCCGCCGAGCGCGACGCGCACGAACTTGCGGTCCATCGCCCGGGCGACGCTCTCGCCGAGGCTCGTCTTGCCCACTCCCGGCGGGCCGACCAGCGCCAGCACGGCACCGGAACGGCGCCCGCCGATGACTCCGAGGCCGCGTTCGTCGCGGCGCTTGCGGACCGCCAGGTACTCGACGATCCGCTCCTTCACGTCGTCCAGCCCGGTGTGGTCCTCGTCGAGGATCCGCCGGGCGCCCGCGATGTCGTAGGCGTCCTCGGTCCGCTCGTTCCAGCCGATGTCCAGGATGGTGTCCAGCCAGGTGCGGATCCATCCGACTTCTGGCGACGCCTCGTTTGTCCGCTCCAGCTTGCCGACCTCGGTGAGGGCCGCCTCGCGCACCTTCTCGGGCAGGTCCGCTTCCTCGACGCGCTTGCGGTAGTCGTCGGTCTCGGTGCCGTCGCCGTCACCGGACAGGTCCTTCAGCTCCTTGCGGATGGCCGCGAGCTGCTGCCGCAGCAGGAATTCCTTCTGCTGCTTCTCCATGCCCTCGGAGACGTCCTTGCTGATCGACTCCGCGACGTCCAGCTCGGCCATGTGCTCGCGGGTCCACGTGATCGCCAGCTCAAGCCGCTCCGTGAGGTCGGCGGTCTCCAGCAGGCGGAGCTTCTGCTCGGCGGTCAGGTAGCTGGCGTACCCGGCGCGGTCGGCGATCGCCGACGGGTCGTCGAGCCGCTGAATGCTGTCGACCACCTGCCACGCGCCGCGCTTTTGCAGCACGGCGACGATCAGGGCCTTGTACTCCTTGGCCAGCTCGCTCGCCCTCGGGCCCGCGCCGGTCTCCTCGATCACGGAGCCCTCGACCCACAGCGCCGCGCCCGGCCCGGTCGTCCCCGAGGTGATCTTCACCCTGGACACGCCGCGCACCACCGCCGCGGGCTCGCCGCCCGGCATCCGCCCGACCTGCTCGATCACGGCGAGCGTCCCGGTGCCCGCCAGCCCGGCCTCGCCGAGCCGCGGCACGATCAAAACCCGGGACTTTTCTTCCGAACGGATTCCCGGCGCCTGCCCCAGCCCCCTGTTCCTCGCGGCCTCTACGGCACCGCGGATCTCGGTGTCACCCAGCTCGATGGGAACCACCATGCCCGGCAGCACCACGTCGTCGTCCAGCGGCAGCACCGGCAGCGTGAGCACCTCGTTCATGCCCCCTCCTAAAGATTGAGTCAACTTGACTCAAGAATGTGGAGCCGCCCGATATTTCCCGGATGAGTCACCCCGGCGTCCGCTCTGAGCGATCACGCCCGCCGGCTAGCCGGAGACGAGGATGTGGAGGTTGCGGGGGCCGTGGACGCCCTCGACGCGGATCAGCTCGATGTCGCTGGTGGCGGACGGACCCGAGATCAGCGTGTGCGGGCGGGACGGATCCAGGCGCGCGAGGGCGTCGGCGATGTCCGGGGCGACATGGTCGGCGCGGACGACGACCAGGTGGAAGTCGGGGACCAGGGTGAGCGCGCGGCGGCCCTGGGCTGGCCCATGGTCAAGGATGATCGTCCCGGTCTCCGCGATCGCGACCGCGCAGCCGGTGACGACCCCGTCGATCGCGTCCAGCTCGCGCGCCGACAGCGGCGGCTCGTCGCGGACGATCGTGGTCGCGCTGGGAAGCTCGGCCAGCCAGGCCTCGGGGACTCCATCCGGCACGATCAGCCGCGCCTTGCCCGTCACGGCGCGGGCGATGGCGGCGGGGAGGTCGGCTTCGGGAACGGGCTCGACGGTGGCGCGGTAGTCGGCGGCGCGTTCGGCGAACAGGGCGACGATATCGTCGCGCTGCTCCGAGTCGTGGTGGGCTCGCCGGTAGTCGCGCGGGATCGCCGCGTAGGCGGCGTCGATCTCGGTCGGCTCCCTCGCGGGACCGTTCGCGGCGCGGATCCGGGCCAGGATCTCCTCACGGGCGGTCACCTGGCGCCGCCCCGGGTGCGGGACCACCAGGCGCGGAACGACTCCGGGGGCGGGGCCGGGGCGTCGCGGGTGTCGGTCCAGGCGGACAGCGGCGGCGGCAGCCGCCGGATCCGGCCCTTCCGCCGGGCCACGGCTGAGCCGGCGAGGGAGCCGAGGCGCTGGGCGAACGCCATTCGGCCCGGGGAAGAGAGGATGGAGGCGGCCAGGGAAAAGAAAATCCGTTCGGGATAATGGGGTTGGGATTGGACCGCGCGGGCGCGCAGGTGGACCAGGGCCTCCGGGATGTTGATCGCCACCGGGCAGACCTCGTAGCACGCGCCGCACAGCGACGAGGCGAACGGGAGCGAGGCGTCGGCCGGCGACGTCATGCCGCGGAGCTGCGGGGACAGGATCGCGCCGATCGGGCCCGGGTAGGGCGAGCCGTAGGCGTGGCCGCCGGCCCGCTCGTAGACCGGGCACACGTTCAGGCAGGCCGAGCAGCGGATGCAGCGCAGCGCCTGCCTGCCGGTTTCGTCGGCAAGCGTGGCGGTTCGACCGTTGTCGAGGAGGATCAGGTGGAATTCGCGGGGTCCGTCGGCATTCGCCACGCCCGACCAGATCGTGGTGTACGGGTTCATTCGCTCGGCGGTGGAGCTTCTCGGCAAAAGCGCCAGGAATACCTCCAGGTCCCGCCAGGACGGGATGATCTTCTCGATGCCCACGAAGGAGATCAGCGTGTCGGGAAGGGTGAGGCACATCCGGCCGTTGCCCTCGGACTCGACGACCACGAGCGAGCCGGTGTCGGCGACGGCGAAGTTGGCGCCGGAGATGCCGACCTTCGCGTCGAGGAACTCGCCGCGAAGGTGGGCGCGGGCGGTCGCGGTGAGGCTCGGCGGGTCGTCGGCGAGGTCCCCGGGCGCCTCGCTGATCGTGCGGCGGAACAGGTCGCCGATCTCCGCGCGGTTCTTGTGGATCGCCGGGACGAGGATGTGGCTCGGGAGGTCGTCGCCGAGCTGGACGATCAGTTCGGCCAGGTCGGTTTCGATGGCTTGTATCCCGTTTTGCGCCAGGGCCTCATTGAGCCCGGCTTCCTGGGTGGTCATGGACTTCGACTTGACCGCTTTATCGGCATTTTTGCGCTTAATGAGGTCGATGGCGATGGCGTTCGCCTCGGCGGCGTCACGGGCCCAGTGGACATGGCCGCCAGCCGAGGTGACCGATTCCTCCAGGCGGAGCAGGTAGGTATCCAGGTTCGCGAGGGTGTGCTCCTTGATCGCCTTCCCGGCCTGGCGAAGTTCCTCCCAGTCATCCAGCTCGCGGACGACGTTCGCGCGCTTGGCGCGGATCGCGGTCGTGGCGTGGGTGAGGTTGCGGCGAAGCTGGGAATCCGCGACGGCGGTCCTGGCCGCGGAGGGGAAGGAGGGCATGCCGAGGTAGGTGGGCATCGAGCCGTTCGGGGCGGGGGTCGCGCCTGCCGGGGTGGTCACGGGGTGCCTCCCGTGGCGGCTCCGGCGTCTCCGGTGCTGGCGAGGATCTCGGCCAGGTGCATGGCCCGCACGCCGGCGCGGAGCCGGCTCAGCGCGCCGCCGATGTGCATCAGGCAGGAGTTGTCCCCGGCGGTGACCACCTCCGCTCGCGACTGGCGGATCGCCGCGACCTTGTCGGCGCACATCGCGGCTGATATATCCGGATTTTTCAGGGAAAAGGTGCCGCCGAAGCCGCAGCACGTCGTGGCGTCCGGCAGGTCCACCAAGTCCAGGCCGCGGACGGCCTTGAGCAGCCGGTAGGGAGCATCACCGACCCGCATCATGCGCAGCGAGTGGCACGTAGGGTGATATGTCACCTTATGAGGGAAATACGCGCCTACGTCGGTGACGCCGATCACATCGGTGAGGAACGTCGCCAGGTCGTGCACCCGCGGCGCCAGCTCCGCGACGTCCCGGGCGAACCCCGCGTCCCCGGTTTCCCCCGCGAGGGCCGGGTAGTACTCGCGGATCATCGCGGCGCAGGAGGCGGACGGGGTGACGACCGCCTCGTGGCCGCGGAAGGCGGCGGCCAGCCCGCGGGCCATTCTCGCCGCCTCGCGCCGGTAGCCGGTGTTGAAGTGCATCTGCCCGCAGCAGGCCTGGCCCGCCGGGAAGTCCACCCGGTGCCCGAGCCGCTCCAGCAGCGTGACGACCGCCTTGCCGGTCTCCGGGTACAGCGTGTCGGTCAGGCACGTCACGAACAGGCCGATCCGCATGGACCGCACGTTACCGGAAGGAAACATCCCCGGGAACCGCGTATCCTGCCCCCTATCCGCCATTATGGGGGTAACGGATTATTGACCACGAGGAGGCGGAGCGTGTTCCGCGCAGCGACTGGAGCGGCTACGGCCGGATTGACGATCGCGTTGTGCGTGTTCGCGACGCCAGCGTCCGCCGCCCCGGCCGCGTCCGCGCTCACCGCGAATACGAGCCATGCCCCGAGCGCGGGCGGGCAGCCGGGCGCCGCCGGCACCACGCTGCCCAACCCCACGACGCAAGAGTGTGACCCGCAGCCGAAGTACAAGCCGCAGAAGGGAACGCCGTGGGCGCAGCAGGCCCTGGACTACCAGAGCGTGTGGGGGATCACGCAGGGCCAGGGCATCAAGGTGGCGGTGATCGACAGCGGGGTGGATGCCAACCCGCAGTTCGGCAACCGGGTGACCGTCGGCAAGACGTACGCGAGCTCGCCCTCCGGCTCCGGGCCGGCATGGGGCGACTGCGCGGGCCACGGGACGGAGGTGGCCGGCATCATCGCGGCCGCTCATATGAAGGGCACGGCGTTCGAGGGAGTAGCGCCAAAGGCCGACATCCTGTCCTACAAGGTCACCAACAGCGAGAAGGAGGGCATCTCCCCCGACACCCTCGCGCTGGCGATCATCCAGGCGGTCCACGATGGCGCGAAGGTCATCAACATGTCGATCGCCACCTACGTCAGCAATACTGCCCTGCAATATGCCGTGAACTATGCGCTCTCCCGGGGCGTCGTGCTCGTCGCCTCCGCCGGCAACAGCAATAAGAACGGGCCCGCCTACCCGGCGAGCTATCCGGGCGTGATTGGGGTCGGGGCGGTGGACGAGACCGGCGCGCTGGAGGGCTTCTCGGACAGGAGCACGCACGTCAGCGTGACCGCCCCGGGCGGGAACATCACGAGCACGTTCCCCAGCCCGTCCGGCGACGCTCACGCCGCCGATAACGGGACCAGCTTCTCCGCGCCGTTCGTCTCGGGGCTGGCCGCGCTGCTCTTCGCCAAGGGCATGAACGCGACGCAGGTGATCCAGCAGATCGAGAAGACGGCCGACGGGCCGTCCGGCACCGGCACCGGCTACGGGATGATCAACCCGGTGCAGGCGGTCACCGCGGTGGAGCCGTCCGGGCCGCCGTCCACGGCCGCGCCGCAGCCTGGCAACGCGACGGTGGACCGGCCGAAGCCGAACCCGGACGAGCGGACGGTCGCGCTGTCGCTGGCCGGCGGGGCGGCCGGGATAGCCGTGCTGGTGATCGCCGCCGCGGTGACGATCCCCGCCGGACGGCGCCGCCGCTGGCGCCCGGGTCCCTAACTCACCCCTCACTCCGCCCGCCGTTTCCAGCTCATCGCGACGCTGGTGCCGTCGCCCGCGGGCGAGATCCGCACGTCGTCGGCGAGGCCGCTGATCACGGCGAGGCCCACCCCGGGGGGAAGCTGGTGGACCACGCCGCCACCTTCCAGCGGAACGGGCTCCGGCGCCACGGAGGAGGATGCCAGCTCGGCCGGCATCTCCTCCGCGGGCGCCGCATCGGTCACCACGACCTCGAACCGCTCGCTGTCGTCGGTGAGCGCCACCCGGATCGGCGTCCGCGGGCAGTGCGTGCGGTGCGCCTCCACGGCGCGGGAGCACGCCTCGCCGACCGCGAGGCGCACTTCATCGAGCAGCGATTCGTCCACGCCGCTCCGGCGCGCGACGGCGGTGGCGACGAGCCTCGCGGTCCGTACGTGCGCGGGCAGCGGAGTGAAGGTGACTTCGACGGTGGGCATGGAAGGTGCCTGGCTACTTCTCGGCCTTCCGGGCTGCGATCGCGTCGTCCACCGAGTCGTGGATGCCGAACACCTTCGTCAGTCCGGTGATCCGGAAGATCTTGAGGATGCGCTCCTGCGTGCACACCAAGTCGAGTGAGCCGTCGTGCGCCCGCACCCTCTTGAGGCCGCCGACCAGCACCCCCAGGCCGGTCGAGTCGAGGAACTCGACCCTCTCCATGTTGACTACCAGCTGGTAGCTCTTCTTGTTGACGAGATCGATGAGCAGCTCCCGAAGGCGCGGCGCGGTATAGACGTCGATCTCGCCCTCGACGTCCACGACCTCGATGCCGTCCTTGTTGTAGTGCCCCAGCTTCAGATCCACAAATCCTCCAGCGCCATGAAGGCGTCCTGTCGTTCCTCTTGCCCCCCGCCCGGTGCGCGGGCAGACATCTCCCGGTGCGCAGGGCGACCCCTGCTCGGCATTCAACCACGCTCCGGGGCTATGTCTATACGAAATCATGGTGTCAGACATCCGGCCAGCGGGTGACAGACTTGGCAAGCTATGTCCATCGTCACTGACAACACCGTCGCTCACGACGGCACGGCGCTGGAGATCCTGCGGGCGGCGCAACGTGCCGGCGAGCTGGTGCATCTAAGGCACATACCCGGCCGCGCCGGGCAAACCACATCCTGGCCGGGATCGGTCCGCCCCGAGGTGGCCGGCGCGCTGGCCGGCCAGGGCATCGCGGCCCCCTGGACGCACCAGGCGGAGGCCGCGGGCCTGGCGCGGGCCGGACGGCACGTGATCATCGCGACCCCGGCGGCGTCCGGCAAGTCGGCCGGCTACCTGGCCGCCGCGCTGTCGGCCATCGGCGACGGCGGGACGGCGCTGTACATCGCGCCGACGAAGGCGCTCGCCGCCGATCAGCTGCGGACGGTGCGAGCGCTGGGCGTACCGGGAGTGCGCGCCGCGCGCTACGACGGCGACACGACCTCCGCCGAACGCGCCTGGGCGCAATCGCACGCCAGCTATCTACTGACAAATCCTGACATGCTGCATAGCGGGGTGCTGCCCGCACACCACCGCTGGCGCGGGTTCTTCCGGCGGCTGCGGGTCGTGGTCATCGACGAGTGCCACGCCTACCGCGGGGTCTTCGGCTCGCACGTGGCCCAGGTGCTGCGCCGCCTGCGCCGGGTCGCCGGGGTTCACGCCGCGGGGGCGCACGCCGCCGAGGCCCCGGTGTTCATCCTGGCGTCGGCCACGGTCACCGCTCCCGAGCGGTGCGCCCGGCTGCTGACCGGCCTCGACGCGGTCCCGGTGACGGCCGACGGATCGCCGCGCTCCCCCCTCACGTTCGCGCTGTGGGAGCCGCCGCTGGCCCACACCCGGCCCGGCGAGCGGGCGCGCCGGACGGTCACCGCCGAGGCGGCCGACCTGCTGTCCGAGCTGGTCGGCGCGGGCGTCCCCTCCCTCGCCTTCACCCGCTCCCGCCGCAGCGCCGAGTCGGTCGCGCTGCTGGCCCGGGGATCCCGGGGGGCCCGGGGAGCAACCCGCACCCGGGAGATCTCCGCGTACCGGTCCGGGTACCTGCCCGACGACCGCAGGGAGCTGGAGGCCGGGCTTCGTGACGGCCAGATCGCGGGCATGGCCGCCACTACCGCGCTTGAGCTGGGCGTGGACATCCCCGGCCTGGACGCCGTGCTGATCGCCGGCTGGCCGGGCAGCTGGGCGTCGCTCTGGCAGCAGGCCGGGCGCGCGGGCCGGGCCGGGCGCCCGGCGGTCGCGGTGTTCATCGCGGGCGATGACCCCCTGGACGCGTACCTGGTGCACCATCCGGACGCCCTGCTTGGCCACCCCGTCGAGCCCGCCGTGCTCGACCCGGACAATCCCTACGTGCTCGGGCCGCACCTGGTCGCGGCCGCGGCC
>JAFMRC010000303.1 GCA_017354375.1 Nocardiopsaceae bacterium
GCCGCGCCCGCCGCGCCCGCTGCGGAGGCCTCAGCCGCTGTCACGACCGACGAGGCCGACGAGGCCGACGAGGTTGCCGGTGCCGATGAGGCCGCTGAGGTGCCTGGCAAGGCCGACGCCGACGATGCTCCGGAGGACGAGGCGCCTGAGGACGCCGAAGCCGCCGGCGCCGACGATGCCGAGACCGAGGACGCTTCCGAGGCCGAGACCAAGGACGCTCCCGAGGCCTGATTCCGGTACAACTGATCAATGGGTGTCCCCGCTTGCGGGGGCGCCCATTTTTCTTCCGAACGGATAATGCTTACTGTGGACGACCCCACTTCCCCTGCCGGATCCGCGGACGTCATCCGGATCAAGCTGGACATCGCCTATGACGGGCGGGACTTCTCCGGGTGGGCGCCGCAGCCGAAGCCGGGGCTCAGGACAGTGGCCGGTGTGCTTGCCGAGACGCTGGGCCGGGTCCTGCGGCTGCCGGAACCGCCGACGCTGACCGTCGCCGGGCGCACGGACGCGGGGGTGCACGCCCGGGGGCAGGTCGCGCACGTGGACCTGCCCGCCGACGCCTGGGCGGAGGCCTCCCGGCAGCGGGGCCGGGCGCTGCCGCTGGCGGCCGAGATCGATGAGCTGGCGTCGCGCCGACTGCTCCGGCGCCTGGGCGGGGCCCTGCCTCCCGACATCCGCGTCCGCGGGCTCGGGCGCGCCCCGGAGGGCTTCGACGCCCGATTCTCGGCCCTGTGGCGGCGCTACTCCTATCGGGTCTGCGACACTGCCGCCACCGCCGACCCACTGCACAGGCACGACACCCTCTGGCACCTCAAACCGCTCGACCTGGACGCGATGAACACCGCCGCGGCCAGGCTGACCGGGGAACACGACTTCGCGGCGTTCTGCCGCAGGCGGGAGGGTGCGACGACGATACGGGCCCTGCGCTGGCTCGACTGGCACCGCGACCCGGACGGGATAGCGGTCGCGCGCGTGATCGCCGACGCGTTCTGCCACAACATGGTGCGGTCGCTGGTCGGGGCGCTGCTGCCGGTAGGGGAGGGTGCCCGGCCGGTGTCATGGCCGGCCGCCCTCCTGGCGGCCGGGGTCCGTGACCCCGCGGTCCGCGTGGCGCCGCCGCACCCGCTGTGCCTGGAGGAAGTGCGCTACCCGCCCGACGCCGACCTGGCCTCCCGCGCCGATCAGGCCCGCCGCATCAGGGTCCTCGGTGGCCCCCCGGCCTAGGTGCCGGTGCCTGGCTTGCCCGTGACCATGCGATGGCTCAGGGCGATGTTCGCCGTGATGGCCACCAGGTTGGTCGCGAACCGCTGGATTTGCTGGTACTGCGCCTGGGTCGGCTTGCTGGAGGAATTCGGGCCGTCGGCGAGCTCCGCCCAGGTCATGATCAGGTAGTGGCCCTTGAACGTCGCGTGCACCATGCCGGTGCTCTGGCCCATGCTGGCCCCGACGCCCGAGGAGGTGGCCAGCGGGTGAACCAGGTTGCTCGTCCCGACCACCTTGCCGGCGTAGTGCGCCTCGTTGGTGGTCTCCAGGTTGGCGACGCCGATCGTCCCCATGATCTCGTTGCTGCCCTTCCCGGACGTGTAGCTGGCGCGCAGCACCTGCGTGCACTTGCCGGATTTCAGCTCCTTGATCAGGCTGTGCCCGAGGACGCCGTCGGAGCACGTTTTGTCGGACCGGGTGCCGATCCGCTGGAACGAGGCTTTTGTCTTCGGGTCCGAGACCACAGGCGGGTACAGCTCGGAAATCGTCAGCGGCTTGGGATCGTCCTTCCGGTACTCGATGTGGCAGTACTGGCCGAACTTCTTCACGCAGGCGGCCCTGGCGGCGGACGTCGATCCCGGCTTCGGCAACGGGGCGTCGGCAGTGGACCCCGGTTTACCACTCGGCTTGATCAGGAAGACGTACACCGCGGCGAGCGCGACGACCAGGCACAGCGCCGATCCGCCGATCAGGATCTTCCGGCGGGTCGTGGCATTGCCTAGCACGCCTGGCAGGCGCGGCTTGCCTGCCTTGCCTGCCTTGCCTGCCTTGCCCAGCAGCGCACCTTGCCGCGCGCCGGGCCGGGTGCTGCCGCTCTTGCGCCCGGCGCGACCCCCTATCCCCCGGCGGCTTGCCCCCTGGCCGCCCGCCTCCCGGGAAGCACCGGCGGGTTGGTCATCGAAGCCGTCGTCGTATCCGTAGTCGGGGCCGTCGTCGAACTCATCGGGTTCGGCGTAGCCCGGTTCCGGTTCGGCGTACGCGGGGTTGCTCGCGGTCGGCGCCGGGACGGCGTAGCCGGGACGGCGATTGGCCACGGTGGGCGGGGGTGCCGCGTAATCAGGGGTGAAGTCCGCGTAGTCGTCGTAGTCGTCGTACCCCTGCTGCACGGGGTAACCGCCACTGCCCGGTCCGTCATCGATGTTCTCGTAGCCCGGGTAGGTGGCGCCATACGGACCGTCGTCGTCGACGTTCTCGTAACCGGGGTAGCCCACGGCGTACTGGCCGTCGTCGAGCATCCGCTGGTGGCGGGTCTGCGTGAGCCCGCCGTCATGCGTGAACGAGCCTTCGGGGGGTTCGGGTGCCGGCCCGCGAAGCGCTGGCGGTCCTGGAGGCGGCATCGATCCGGGAGGTGGAGTCGTGCGGGGAAGAGGCGGAGCCGTGCGGGGGACCTGGGTCCCTCCGGGAGCCTGGAAGCCGGGATCGTAATCGCCGGGGCGGTAGCCCTCCGGGATTTGCGGCCTTGCGTGCATCCTGGTGTCGGCGAAGCCGCCGGCCCTGCTGTCGCCGTACCAGTCGTTGTCCGGGAAGCCGCCGGCGGGCAGGCCGTACCCGTTGCCGTTGGCCGCGCCGGGGTAGTCGTCGTGGCTCCCGAAGCCGCCCTGGCCCTGGCCGCCGTAACCGCCTGGGTCGCCGTAACCGGCCGGGCCGCCGTACGGGCCGCCGTAACCGTCAGGGTCGTCGTAACCAGCCGGGTCGTCGTAAGGATCGGCGTCGCGGTAGGGGCCGGCGCCATGATAATCCTCGTCGTACCCGTCCGGCTGGCCGTTGCCCGGGTAGTCGTGCTGGCCACCGTAGCGTCCGTAGCCGTCGCGCCGCGCGTTCGCCCATGCGCGGGAGGCATCGTCACCCCGGTATCCCATGTCATCGAGGGTAGCGTTCAAGCTGGTGCCCCACGGGACGTCGCGAAAGTTTCAACGTCTCGCATCATTATGATCACATATCGCGACGGCTAGCCCGATGACATCCTGGCGCGCTTTGGCACCGCGGGCCGTTTGGCAGTATGATGCATGGGCGTCGTTCCCGGCGAGGAGTCCCGGCGAGGAGTACAGCGATCACGCCAGCCGTGATGGGCCGGCAGTGGGGGTCCGGGGTGTTCCCCGGGAAGCACTGCGGGCCTGGCCCGGATGTAATCCGGGCCTCCTGGATCACGAACCACATGCGAAGGCTTACTACTGTGCGTACATTCAGCCCGAAGGACAGCGACATCACGCGTCAGTGGCATGTCATTGACGCCACCGACGTCGTGCTCGGCCGTCTAGCCACCCACGCGGCGAAGCTGCTGCGGGGCAAGCACAAGCCGGTCTTCGCGCCGCACGTGGACACCGGCGACTTCGTCATCGTGATCAACGCCGAGAAGGTCGCCCTAAGCGGCTCGAAGCTGGAGCAGAAGAAGGCGTACCGGCACTCTGGTTACCCAGGCGGCCTGCGCGCGGTGAGCTACGGCGACCTGATGGCCAAGCACCCGGAGCGGGCCGTTGAGAAGGCCGTGAAGGGCATGCTGCCGAAGAACTCCCTTGGCCGTAAGACGATGAGCAAGCTCAAGGTGTACGCGGGCCCGACGCACCCGCATGAGGCGCAGAAGCCGCAGCCATACGAGATTCGCCAGATCGCCCAGTAGTAGAAGCGTGAGGAATAGCAACGTGGCCGAGTCAACTGGCGTAGAGACGCCCGCAGGCGACGCGGGTTACCCCGAACAGGAGTATCCCGCCACGGATGAGGCGTTCGACGCCGAGGATGCTCCTTCGGAGTACACGACGGAGACTCCGGAGGTCGCTTCGGCTCCGCATTCCGGGCAGCGCCAGGTCGTCACCGGCCACGGCACCGGGACCGGCCGCCGCAAGGAGGCCGTCGCCCGCGTCCGGATCTTCCCGGGCACCGGCCAGTGGAAGATCAACGGCCGGCCCCTGGACGCGTACTTCCCGAACAAGGTCCACCAGCAGATAATCAGTGAGCCGTTCGTGACGCTCGGCGCCGAGGGCCAGTTCGACGTGGTCGCGCGGATCGGCGGTGGCGGTACCACTGGCCAGGCCGGGGCGCTTCGCCTGGGCATCGCGCGGGCGCTTACGGTCATTGACCCGGAGAACCGTCCCGCGCTCAAGAAGACCGGCTTCCTCACCCGTGACGCCCGGGTGAAGGAGCGGAAGAAGTACGGCCTCAAGAAGGCCCGCAAGGCTCCGCAGTACTCCAAGCGCTAGTCTCCGCCCGATATGGGTCGGCTTTTCGGTACTGACGGCGTGCGCGGGGTTGCCGGCCGCGACCTGACCGCGCAGCTCGCGATGGACCTCGCCGTCGCGGCGGCTCCGGTGCTCGCCAGCGGCACGGCGGGCACGGAAGCCGCGGTTGGCGGGGGCAAGAACGGCGCGGTTCCGGCCGGGCGCGCGAACCGCCCGGTCGCGGTGATCGGCCGAGACTCTCGTGCCTCCGGTGACTTCCTGGAATCGGCCGTGGTCGCAGGCCTGGCGGCCTCGGGCGTGGATGTGCTCCGGCTCGGGATCATCCCGACCCCGGGGGTCGCGTACCTGACCGGGGCGCTGGGTGCCGATTTTGGCGTCGTGCTGTCCGCGAGTCACAATCCAGCGCAGGACAACGGGATCAAGTTCTTCGGTCGCGGGGGAGCCAAGCTGCCCGACGAGGCCGAAGACGAGATCGAGGAGCGGCTGGCCGCCCGCGACACCGCCGCGGCCCCCGAGCCCGCCGGTTTCGGCCGGGTCACTGACGCCTACTCCAAGCACGAGGTCTACCTGGAGCACCTGCTCGGTACCCTGCCGGCGCAAGGAGACGGCAGCGCACCGCTCGCGGGCCTGCGAGTCGTGGTGGACTGCGCGCACGGTGCCGCCTACAGCATCGGTCCCCGCGCGCTGCGCCGCGCGGGCGCGGAAGTAATCGCGATCGGCGCCGCGCCGGACGGCCTCAACATCAACGCCGGCTGCGGGTCCACCCACCTGGACGCCCTCAGGACCGCGGTCGCCGAGCATCACGCGGACGCCGGCCTCGCCTTCGACGGCGATGCGGACCGGTGCCTCGCGGTGGACGCCAACGGAGAGTCCCTCGACGGCGACCAGATCCTCACCGTGCTCGCCGCCGACCTGAAGGCGGCCGGGCGGCTGGCCGGCGACGCGGTCGTCGTCACGGTGATGTCGAACCTGGGCTTCCACGACGCGATGCGCGACAACGGCATCACCGTCATCGAGACCCCGGTTGGCGACAAGCACGTGTACGCCGCGATGTGCGACGGCGGCTACGTGCTCGGCGGCGAGCAGTCGGGGCACATCATCCAGATGGGCCATGCCACCACCGGGGACGGCGTCCTCACCGGGCTGCACCTCCTGGCCGCGGTGATCCGCAGTGGTGCGCCGATGTCCGCCGCCGCGAAGATGATGACCCGCTACCCGCAGGTGCTGATCAACGTGCGCGGCGACAAGGAACGCGGCATGGCCAACCCCGGGCTGGACGAGGCGGTGCGGACCGTGCGGGACAGGCTCGGCGATTCCGGCCGGGTGCTGCTCCGGCCAAGTGGAACCGAGCCCGCGATCCGGGTCATGGTCGAAGCGCGCGAATCCGAATTGGCCGGGCACCTTGCCCGGCAACTGGCCGAGTCGGTTCGCCGCGCCATGAACGGCGAGCCAGCCGAGGCCGTCACCAGCCGATAATCGCCGCTCGCGTTCGCCCCTTCCCCTGGAAGCTCAGCCTTCCCATCGCGCCTGCCCCTGCTCCGCGCCTGCCCCTGCTCCGCGCCTGATCCGCCGTCAGGCTCCAACTCGCTTTGCCATCAGGGTCTCGGGACGGAAGATGGCTAGTTTAAACGATTCAATCCGTGAGTTTTTAGCTAGCTTCCGCTCCTGCGCCAATTCACGATCTTCGAAATACCAGCCGGGGTATCTGCGGGGCCGCGATCACGCCCGCGTGGAGGATAAGTGCGCTACACGCTCACATATCCTCCACGCGAAGCCCTCCCGCCCCAGCACGACCGCGCCCGGCACGCCCCCGGCCCCCGGGCATACCCCCACAGAACGGGGCATGCGCCCCGCCCCGGCCCCGCATACCCCCGGCACCGGCCACCCCCACCATCTCGGTCGTTGAGTATTCGAGCATCTTCGGAACGTGGGCGGTGTGACATCGAGTCGGCGCGGAATGCGGGCTGTACGTGGGCGATGTGACATCGAGTCCGCTCGTTAGGCTAGGTGTGTGCGTGACGCTTACCAGGTAGCCAAGGTACGAGCGGCGGAAGCCGCGCTGATGGCGCTCGTCCCCGACGGCACGCTGATGCAGCGGGCGGCCGCCGGGCTCGCGGCCGTCTGCGTCGGCCTGCTGCGCGAGGGCCGCGGAGGGGTCTACGGCGCCCGGATCGCCGTGCTCGCCGGGCCTGGCGACAACGGCGGCGATGCCCTCTACGCG
>JAFMRC010000531.1 GCA_017354375.1 Nocardiopsaceae bacterium
CCCGCCCCGGACCTGGCCGGGGCCGTCCGGGCGCTGGCCGCCTGCTCGCACCTGCTGGCCTGGTGCGGCTCGCACGGCGGCCCGGGCTACCGCGAGGCCGTGGGCGCCTTCACCCGCGATGCCGGGCGCGAGCTGACCGCAGGGGAACTGTATTACGAGGTCAGCGCCGCCGCTGACCGGCTCGGCGCCGTCCTGCCCGAAGGGGGCCTGCAGTGACCGCCGCCGCGCCGGCGCCGCCGCCGCTGGACCCCGGGCTGGAGCAGCTGCTGCGCCGGATGCGGCTGCCCCACATGCGCCGCCTCGCGCCGGAGGTACTCGCCACGGCCAAGGCCCAGCGGTGGGACCCAGCCGAGGTCCTGCGGGCACTACTGGCCGAGGAAGTCGCCGGCCGCGACCGGTCCTCCCTCGCCACCCGCCGGGCACGGGCCGCGTTCCCCACCGGGAAGACGTTCGACGCATGGGACGAGACCCTGTCCTCGGTCCCGGCCCCGACCCAGGCGGCGCTGCGCACCCTGGAATGGGTCGGCCGGCACGAGAACCTCGTCGTCTGCGGCCCGTCCGGGACCGGCAAGACGTTCCTGCTGGAGGCCCTCGGGCAGTCCGCCGTCGAGGCCGGGAAGAACGTCGCCTGGTTCACCCTCGAGCAGGTCGGCGCCCTGGTCCGCCGCCACCGGGCCGACGACTCGGTCACCAAGGCCATCGCCCGTGTCCTGCGGGCCGACCTGGTCGTGGTGGATGACATCGGACTGCTCCCCGTCGGGCCCGACGCCGCCGAGGGGCTCTACCGCCTGGTCGACGCCGCCTACGAGCGCCGCTCGGTGGCGGTCAGCTCGAACCTGCACCCGTCGGCGTTCGACGAGCTGATGCCCAAGACCCTGGCCACCGCCACCGTCGACCGGCTGATGCACCACGCCCACGTCTGCCAGACCGCCGGCGAGAGCATCCGGCTCACCCAGGCCGTCGCCGGGCAGGGGGTGGTCCCGCTGAACTAGCAGGCCGGGCACGTCTGGTGGCCATCACTGGGCAGATCTGATGGCCACCAGCGGGCACTTCTCATGACCGCCACTGGGCATTTCCTAATGTCCCTTGACACCTGGGAATAGCCCCCGACGGGCGCAAGTGCCCGGGACCAGTCAAAGGAGCCCCTCTCCCCCGGCGATTCAGAGGCGTGGTTGTCAGACCCTGACGGCGAACTCCGCGAGGAGTCGCTGCTCGCCGAGTGGCGTGATGATGACAGCCCGGGTGGCGGCGGCGCGGCGGATCCAGCCCTGGTCGAGCAGGCGGTCGGCCAGGGCCCGGCCAAGCCCCCCGGCCATGTGGGGGCGGCGTTCCGTCCAGTCCAGGCAAGGCCGCAGGACCGGGCGGCGGGCACGCTGCAGGGCGTCCACGTCAAGCCCCAGTTCGCCGAGCCTGCGCTCGCCCTGGCTGGTGAGCGTCCAGCCGCTGTCGGTGGCGGTGATTACCTTGTGCTGCTCGAAGGCATCAGCCAGCGCGACGCCGAGCCGGCCGGCCAGGTGGTCGTAGCAGGTGCGGGCACGCTGCAGCGCCTTGCCCCTGGTCACGCCGGTCAGCCCGGTCGCGGTCTGGCGTGGCGCGATGGCGAGTAGCGCCTCGATGGCCTGCGCTATGCCGGGGCTGGCGATCCGGAAGTAACGCTGACGACCCCGCTTGCTGGCGCTGACGAGGCCTGATTCCAGGAGCCTGGCCAGGTGCGCGCTAGCTAGCGAGGAGGACGCGCCCGCGCGGGAAGCCAGTTCTCCCGCCGTGAGCTCCTGGCCGCCGAGCAGGGCGAGCACGAACCGGGCCCGGTGATCGTCACCGAGCGCCCGGCCGACGGTGGCGAGGTCTGCGTCCGCGAGCATAGCTCGACCCTACCCGCTGGATAGTTCAATAACCGTTTAGGTATTGCGGCCATACGGTGACGATATGGCTTCCCTTAACATGGCTTCCCCTGACGCAAGCACGCACGCGACGGCGCCCGGGCAGCCCAGCAGGCGGCCACGGGTCGCGACCCTGATCGGGACGAGTCTGGGCTTCGGGGTGATCCAGCTCGACGTCACAGTGGTCAACGTCGCGATGAAGCAGATCGGCGCGACGTTCGGCGGCGGGGTCGCCGAACTGCAGTGGGTTGTGGACTCTTACACGCTGATGTTCGCCGCGCTGATCCTGGCCGCCGGAGCCTTCGGCGACCGGTTCGGCGCGCGGCGGGTGGTGTGCGCGGGCTTCGTGGTCTTCGTGACCGCCTCGGTCGCCTGCGGCCTGGCACCTGGCATCGTCGTCCTCATCGCGGCCCGGGCCGTGCAAGGCATCGGCGCGGCGCTGCTCGGCGCGTGCTCGCTCGCCCTGCTCAGTCAGGCCTACACCGACCCGGGCCGCCGGGCACGGGCCATAGGGCAGTGGGGCCGGCGCCAGCGGCGCG
>JAFMRC010000093.1 GCA_017354375.1 Nocardiopsaceae bacterium
CAGGATCCGGCCGGTGCCGCAGCCCAGTTCCAGGATCGACGCGCCCGGCGGCACCGCCGCGTGCACGATCTCCGGCTCGCCCAGGGCCGGCAGCAGGGCGTAGAACTCCACCGCGCACCCGTCGTTCGTGATCGCTCCGGGCCCGGTGCCCACGTGTCCGCTCATAGAGCGATAACGCCGCCGACCCCATCGGGCCATCCCGGACGGTTACCCTTGCGGGGTGAACGCGACCCATCTGTGGCTGGCCGTCGGGGGCGGGCTGGGGCTCGCGGGGGTCGTGTGGGCGCTGGCGATCACCGTCGCGCACCTGCGGGCGGGCCGCAGGCACCCGCCGCCGCTGAGCACCCTCGCGCACCGGCACCACCGGGCCAGGAAGCTGGCCCAGGCCGGGGACCACGCCGAGGCCGAGCGCCATTACCGGCACCTGCGCACCGCGCAGCTCCGGGTCCTGGGGACCGACCACGTGACCGCGGTGCACACCCAGCACCAGCTCGCGCGGTCCCTCGCCCGGCAAGGCAAGTACCACCAAGCGGAGCTGGAATACCGGTCGTCGCTGGCCGCCCGCGTCCGCCTGCTCGGCCCGGACCACATGTCGGTGTTCGTCGCCCGCCTGCAGATCGCCAGGATGCTCCTCATGCAGGGCAAGCTGGATGAGTCGGAAGCGGAGTACCGCGCCCTGCTGGCCGACCAGACCCGTGCCCTCGGCCCCGACCACCCCGACACCCAGTTCACCCGGGACGCCCTCGCCAAGATGACCCGCCTGTCCCGCCGCTCCGCCTAATGGGAACTTGCCCGCCGCCAGCGCCTGGCCTGCCGGACCATCCTTAACTGTGTCGTTGGGGGTACTCGCTCCGCTCACCGGGACGCTATGACCCGTTAAATACAATTAAGCCTGAACCTTAAGTTCAGTCATTTAGGCACGCTGGGCACTTAGCTGTGTCCTTTGGGTCTCCCTGGCCCCTAAACGACACAGCTAAGGCGTTCTGCGGGGCCACTGGCCACATCCGGCGGCGGTTGACATCACGGCGCTGCGGGACATGATGACTTCATGCGAGCACCAATCCGCATGAAAGGGCACGCGGGACAGCAGCCCGCAACGGTGTACCGTCCTGTCCTCGCGTGCGGCTTCGCCCGGAGATTAACGCCCGCCGCGCGTGACCGCCTGCTTGCCCTCGGGCCGGAATCCCGCTTCCGGCCCGGAGACTTCCTCCTGCACGAGGGCCACCGCTCCGATCACGTACTGTTCCTAGTCCGTGGACGGGTGAAGACGACGAGCGCGGCGGACAACGGTTACGCGGTCGTCCTCGGGATCCGGGGTCCTGGAGATGTCGTCGGGGAAATGGCCTGTCTCGGCGGGCATCCCAGGTCGGCCACGGTCAGTGCGCTAGATCCGGTGCTCGCCCGGACCATTTCCGGCACCGAATTTCGCCGTTTCGTCAGCCGGGAGCCGGGTGCGGGGCTCGCGCTCGCCGAACTGATCGCCTCGCGGCTGCGAGCCGCCAACAGGCGGCGGCTGGAATTCGGTGCCTTCTCAGTGCGCCGACGCCTCGCTCTGATCCTCGTGGACCTGGAGCGATGGCATGGAGTAAGCGAGCCCGGGGACGAGAACCGGCGTGACATCGACCTGGCCCTATCCCAGGCGGATCTCGCTGGCCTGGTGGGATCGTCACTCGAAGCGGCCGCGAAGGCAATCCGGGAACTCGCGAGCCAGGGCGTCATCAGGACGCGGCGCCGGCACGTGACGATCCTGGACTGCGCCGCGCTCCAGCAAATCGCCGGGCAATAAATAGCCGCGAAGCCGTATTTTTCCCTACTACGAGCCCTGCCACCCATGCTGGACTGCTCTCGGTGAACGGCCAGGCGGCGCGCCGGAAGCGCCGCCTCCTCCATGAGCGAAGGCAGGTCCGATGACGCTCGATCCGGTATCGCGATCCCTTGTCGCCATCGACATCGAGAAGTACAGCAGCCGGGACAACCTTGGACAGGAGGAACTCCGGAAGGCGCTGCGGGGGGTGTGCGAAGAAGCCTTCACCCGAATCGGGGTCACTCCCGACGCGCGGCAAGACCAGGGCGACGCGTTCCTCTTCCTGATCCGGCCGGACGTGACCAAGGCGTCCCTCGTCAGCGACCTGGTCCGCGAGCTCATCACCGCCCTGCGGCTGTCCAACCGGAACTGGCGGCCGGAAGCGCGAATGCGGCTGCGCGTAGCCGTGCACGCGGGTGAGGTGCACCTGGACGGCACCGGATACGCCGGCGAATCGGTGGTCGCGGTCATGCGCCTGATCGAGGCAGATCCGCTCAAGGATGCTCTGCGGACCGCACCGGATGACCTCGCCGTCATCGTCTCCGAGCAGATGTACCGCGACGTTGTCCGTCAGGGGTACCGGGGTATCGACCCGTCCGACTACGCGCGGGTGCACGCATCGCGTAAGGAGTTCGCCCAGCCCGCGTGGATCCGGGTGCCGGGAACTCGTCCCCCCGAGCCGCGCGGATCCGGCGTTCAGCCGCCCGCCCCAGTGCCTGGCGGCATGCCCCTCACCTGGCCCGCGACGTTTAACGGCCCCACGAGCTTCGGCGGCCACGCGGCCGGAAGGGACGTCAACATCTCAGGCCGGGACCTGAGCACTGGGGAGCGCCCGCGCGATGTCTGAGCGGCCAGCAGTTTCCCCAGACGCTGATCCCGGCCCCGAAGAGAGCACGCCGCCGGAAGATCCCGAGGTGGAACACGACCCAGGCGAATCTAGCGACGGTGCGGAAACCGCCGATACGGACTTCGATGATCCCGGCGACTCGGCACTGGCCGGGGATGTCGAATTTTACCGGCGCCTGCGGCAGAGCGGCCTGAAAAGCCTGGAGAGCCTGGGCAACTGGTTCGGAGGTCCGGCCAGCTTCGGCGGGAACGCGGCCGGGCGGGACATCAACGTCAATTACACGACCGTCCCGCGAATCGTCCTGGCGACTGGGAAGGTGGACTCGCAGCGGCTGTGCCAGGTCAGGGCCAGCCACATCCCCGGTGACAGTTATCACAAGGCGGACAGCAAGCTGAGGACCATCCACCTCCTCGTCCTGCGCGGCACCGACGGCTCGGGAAAGCGCACCGCCGCCCTGCACATGATGGAGGCACTAACCAAGGATCACGTCCATGTGGTCGATGGCACGAAGATCCTGGATGCGCAGGAGAATTCATGGATCGCCGAGAAGTCCGGCTATCTCGCCGACATCCGGGAAACCAGGCTCACAAACGTCGGCCTCGCCGCCCTGGCCTCCGATCTCAAGAAGCACGAGTCATACCTGGTCATCACAACGTCCGTCGAGACGATGACCGACGCCGATGTCGAGAGCCAGTTCGTCGTCGAGCATCTCCCTCCCACCGGCCATGAAGTGCTCGAGCATCGCCTCCTCCAGGATCCGGGGTACGCGGGCATCGCGAAGCGACTGCTTGAGGACGCCTCCGCATTGGACTGCGCGGCCACTCCCGGAGAAGGCCTCCAACTCGCGAAGCTCGCGCTGGATGCCGCACGAAAAGGCCAGAGCGCTGACGCGCTTCGTCCGGCTCTCGTTGGGATTCGCCGAGGTCGCGCACGACATCTGCTGCGGGTCGGCAGCCCGAAGCAGGCAGAGCGCGACCGCACCGAGCTGCTATACCGCCGGGCCACCCTGATCTCCATGGCGGTGTTCACCGGGCTTCCCCACGCCGACGCGGTGGAAGCGGCCGAGTCGCTCGCCCGGAAGTTCATCGAGATCGAGTTCGAGAAGCAAAAGCATGAGCTTTTCGTTCCCTGGCGGAAACTACTGCTCCGCGAGCCGGACATCGTTCCGGACGATTCGGAACTGACTGGCCCCTGGGGACCGGTCAATCCGTCGCGGGTCCGTTTCACCGACCCGGAACTGAGTTCCGTCCTCCTGGAGACGGTCTGGGATGAATTCGAGGCCGTCCGAAGCCCGCTCCTTACCTGGCTGCGAGACCTTGCGGTTGACCGGTTCAATGAGCCGGTCCGCGTCCGGGCGGCCCAGATCGCCGGGCGGCTCACGGCCCTGGACTTCGGCCATATCTGTCACAGGCTGATTCTCGGCTGGGCCACGGCCGAGGCCAACAAGCCCCGGGAAGCGGCGGTCGCCGCGCTCGACGCGGTCCCGCCCGCCTTGCGGACCCACGCCTCGCGGTTGATATCGGACTGGTGCGAGCGCGGAACCCCGGCTCAGCAGCGGACCGCGATACTCGCGCTCGGCGCCGGGCTTCACGGGAAGGATCCCGATGAGATCCTTGAACGCTTCCGCCAGATCGCGCTGCGAAACACCGGGCGCACGGCTCAGCTCATGGCCACCACCGTCCGGCGCGGCGTGACCGAGCTGTTCTCTGGCAATCATCCCCAGGCAGTCCTCCGGGCGCTGGCCCAATGGGCCGGGGATGGCAACCCCCGGCTGTATTCGCTGGTCCGGCGGTGCATCCTGCCGTTGGCATACGTAACTGGCGAATGCGGGGAGCCGGTTCTCCTTCGGGTCATGCTCGGCGATCCCGCGGTCGGGGAGAACACCGCGGCGACGCTAGCGGCGGCGCTGGACGAACCGGAGACCCGGCCGGACGCCTGGGCCGCGCTGGAGAGGCTCGTTTCCCTCGTCATCGGGCGTCCAGAGCTGGAACCCGCGCTGGGGACACTGCTGTCCAGCCTGGTCCAGCGGTCCGCGACCACCAGGGAAGAAATCCGCTTCTACCTGCGGTTCTGGGCTCATCAGCATCCAGAACTCCTGCGGGAAACCCGCCCGATGCCGATGGAGGTCCGCGATGCTGGATGATGAAGCCGAGGGATACCGTTCGCTCTGGTCCCGCATGCGCGGCTGGTTTGTCCTCAGCCAACCCGAATTCCCGGCGTTCATTCCAGAGCCGCTTCCCCTGCGGACCATGGATGAGGATTTCACCATCCTCGCCCCCTGCAAGGGGGACGCCTTCAACTTCCAGGTTCTCCTCAAGGCAACCTGGTCTCACCGGGCCGAAGAAGATGAATTCATGACGGTCATCTCCAGCCACGCGCAACGGATGCGCAACACGATGGTGATGAAACTGCGGAATATCTCCCGACGCTATTGGCCCGAGGAAATCCGCGCGTTCGAGCTCGAGGTCGTCGAATCCTGCAAGGAATTCAAGTTCCCGGATAACCCCGGCCTCACCTGCAAGCTCTTTCTCTGCGTCGAGCAGGACGAGAGGCTCCGCAAGGAACTGCGGGAGGCAAAGATCGAACAGGTCAAGGCCGATGCCAGACGCGAGGAAGCGGAACGCTGGCTCGCCTTCCTCAGGAGAACCGACAAGGACCCGCTCGGTTCCCTCTCCGTCCAACTCGCGGGTAACCCCGATAAGGTCACCGAACTCATGGCCAAGCACGTATCCAGCAATGAGCAGGCCATCGACCAGCTCCGCAAGGCCTGCGAGACCTACCAGAAGGCCGATCTCTTCGACCTCAACCGGAGCATGGACACCGCCATCAGCCGTCTGCTCCGCTATGTCGATGGCAGCCCCGAATCGTCATCGTCATCGGGGAACGGTTCTGGGCCTGGCTCGTAACGTGCTGGCGTCGCTCACGGGACGCCTGAGTCAGTTGTCACGGGGCAGGCGCCACGATCCGTTCGGGAGGAAGGGTATTGATTTAGCCAGCGGACGGGATCTCGGAGCCGTGTTCCAGAACGCGGGTGAATGCCCGCAGGTAGCTGGGGTCACCGTGCCGGTCGCGGAGCAGCCAGTACTCCGCGCCCCAGAACAGGTAGGCCCACGGCTCGGTGCGGGCGCGGCGGAACTCGCGCATGCAGTGGTTGAAGGTCTCGATGACCTGTTCCGGCGGGCAGCTGTACATGACCCGGCCGCCGGGATCGGGCGGCAGGGTGACCGCCTCCCAGGGCTCGGCCTGGCCTTCGGCGACCAGCACCCGGCGCCCGGGCGCCGCCACCGCCCAGCGCAGGACCTCCGCCCACCGGGTCCGCTGCCCCGGGCTGCGGCTGCCGTCCAGGTACAGGCTCCACCGGCCGGTCCCGGCGACGGCGTGGCGGGGATAGAAGTCAATGCCCACCATGTCGGTGAGACGCTGGGCGACCTTCAGGGAATCTCCCTGGTCCCGGGAGCGCCACCACTGCATCGCCCGGACAGGGGCCGACGTGGGCAGGAACCCGTTCATCATGACCGGCCGGGCGGGGTCGGCGGCCCGCACCGCCGCGACTTCCTCGGCGGCGAACCGGGCCGACAGGCGCCAGGAATGCTCCACCCCGAGCGGGTCAACCGCCTCGTGTTCTACCTGCCACGCGACGACCGCGGGGCATTCCTTGTAGCGTTCGACGAGGCGCCTGGCGTGATCGATCCCGGCGGCGAGCAGCGCCGGATGGGTGGACGGCTCGATCAGCGCGCCTTCGGGCAGCGGCCCGTCCAGCCGGTGGCCTGGGACGAAGTACTCCGGGTAGCCGAAGGTCTTGACCGGGCCGAGGCAGATGATGACCTGCTTGCCCGCACGCCGCGCCGCGTCGACCTGCCAGTCCAGCTCGCCGGGATCGAAGCGGCCCGGCTCCGGCTCGATCCGGTCCCAGTAGGCGCCCAGCCGCAGCAGGCCGAAGGGGTAGCCGAGCAGCGTGCGCAGGGATTGTTCCGGGTCGAGGCCGAACGCCTCGGCCTGCCGCGGCCGGAAGCTGAGGCCGAGCAGCGCCGGTCCGCGGGGCTCGACGGGGACATCGCGCCACCGCCCGGTGGGGCGCTGCCCGGATCGCGCGATCCGGAATTCCGAGACCAGCGGGAGCAGGTTAGCCGCCGGCGGCCGCCGGAGAATGGTCATGGCGCTCCTGTCGGGTTGAGGGGACGCGTCAGCGAGTGCGCTCGCGGTAATCGAAGATCAGGGTCCCCGCCGTCATCGCCACCGCGAGCAGGCCGCCGATGACGGCGGCGTCCAGCGCCGGGCTGGTCGTCACGACCTGCGGGTAGCCGGGCATGCCGCGGAAGAACACGCCCCGGATGAGGTCCACGGCGTAGCGCAGCGGCATCGCCCCGGCGATGACGTCGAGGTAGCGCGGCACCCCGTGCAGGGGGACCAGGACGCCCCCCAGGACGTACTGCGGGATGATCAGGAACTGGAACACGTCCATCGCCGACCGCTGACTCGGCAGCGACACCATGGTGACCAGCCCGAAGGCGCCGCCGAGCAGGCAGCAGGCCAGGCAGGGCAGCACCAGGGCGGCGAGTTGCCCCCCGCTCATCCGCACGCCGATCGCCGCCGCGAACGCGATGACGCAGCCGCCCTGGAAGCACGCGACGAGGGCTTCCCCGCAGATCTTTCCCGTCACCAGCGTGCGCCGGGTGACCGGGGCGACGAACAGCGCCCGGGAGAAGTCGGTTTCCCGGTCCTCGGCGATCGAGATCATGCCCGCGGCGGCGGACTGGAACAAGGTGGCGGCCAGCACGCCGGTGAACGCGAGAGCGACCGCGGACATCCCGGTCACCTTTCCGACGGTGGGCTGCAGCACGCTGCCCAGGCCCGCCACCAGCAGGACCGGGAAGGCGAGGTTGACCGCGAGCCGGGGCCGGTCCCGCAGCAGCTTGGTCAGGTCACGCTGGGCGATGGCCGCCAGCGCTGACAGCTCCCGCCCGACGCGGGCCGTCATCCCGGGTTCCCGAGCATCGTCAGGTACGCGTCCTCCAGGGTGCGGCTGCCGTGCCGCGCCCTGATCCCGGCCGGGGTGCCCCGTTCGATGACGCGGCCGCGGGCCAGCACGCACACGGCGTCGGCCGCCTCCGCTTCCTCCAGGTAGTGCGTGGTCAGCACGATGGTCGTGCCGCAGGTGGCCCGGGTCTCGCGCAGATGCGACCACAGGCTCCGTCGGCTCTCCGGGTCGAGCCCGGTGGTGGGCTCGTCGAGGAACAGCACCCGTGGCTGGTGCAGCAGGGCGCGGACGATCTCCAGCTTGCGGCGGGTGCCGCCGGACAGGGCTCGCACCGGGCGGCCGAGCGCGCCGGTGATGCGGAGGATCTCGGCGAGGTCGCCCACGTGCCGCCGGTAGGCCGCGGGCATCAGCCGACGCGACGGCCGCCATGGGTAGAGGCCGTAGAGGACGGCGTGCAGGCGGATATTCTCCTCGGCGGTCAGGTTGGCGTCCAGCGCCGGCTGCTGGAAGACGATGCCGATGCGCGCCCGGATGCCGGTCCGCTGGGTGGCCAGGTCCCGCCCCGCGACCCGAACGTGCCCCGAGGTGGGGGCCAGCACCGTGGTGAGGATGGAGACGGTGGTCGTCTTGCCCGCGCCGTTCGGGCCGAGCAGGCAGAACAGCTGCCCGTCCGGAACGTCGAAGCTGATCTGGTCGACTGCGTTGCCCGCCGCGCCGCGATACCGCTTGACCAGGTCGCGGACCTCAATGGCGGGCATCGCGGTACCGCGCGTCCCGGCCCAGGAACGTGGCCAGGCCGCGGAGCGGCCACAGGGCGGCCCGCACCAGGGACGCCGGCAGGTACGGCGCGCGCACCTCACGCTCGAAGTCGCCCATGAACAGCGCCACGTCGAGCAGGCGCGGGAAGGGCCGTCTGGACGCCTGCTGATCGCGGGCAAGCGCCGCGGCGGTTTCCAGCATGGCCTCGGTGCGCAGCGCCGGGGTGCTCTCCACCGCCACGCGGGCGGGAGCCAGGCCCCGGTTGGCGAAATGGTGCACCGTCCCGGGCGGGACCACGACAACGTCTCCATGACGCGCGAGCGTCCGCCGCCAGCCGACCCGGAACCTCATCGTGCCGTCGAGCACGGTGAAGCGCTCCTCCTGTTCCGGGTGGCTGTGGCTGCCCGGCACGCGGCCGCCGGGCGCGAGCACTAGCTCCCAGGCCAGCGCGTCCCCGGTGACGCGCGGCCGCTTCGTGATCGTGATCCGCTCGCCGCTGAGCGGGTTCTCGATGACATGCCTCGGTGCGGACATGGTCGGTTACCTCCCGGTGATGTCGCGCTCCAGCGTGCCCGGCGGGTCATGGCGCGGCGTCAGCCAGCGGCGCGGATTACCCGGAATCCGCGTACGACGATCGGAGTAGGCCGTATGGTCCACCGGACGACGCGGGCCGGGCCGCCGCCGGCGTAGCCTCATCCGCACGGGGTTGCGCAGGGAGGCAGGGACGGTGACGACGCGTTCGGCATCAGCGGGCCAGCCGCGCGCGGCCCGGGGCTGGACGGCCGATGCCATCGTGGCCGCGGTCGTGGCGGCGGTCCAGGCGGGCAGCGCCTACGTGGGCTCCTGGCACCATCACGTCGCGCCGGCCGCTCCCGGCGCGGTCGCGCTGCTGGCGTTCGGCGGCGCCGTCCTGGTGCTCCGCCGCCGGCTCCCGGTGATCACGCTGGGCGCCACCTACGTCATCGTCTTCGTCCTCACCGTGACCGGGCAGGCGGGCAGTCCCTGGCTGGGATCGACGGTCGCCTTCTGCACCGCCATCTTCCAGGGCAAGCGCGTGGCGGCCGTCGCCTTCCTGACCGCCTGCTACGTGACCGCGCTGTGGGGCCCGCTGCTGGCGGGCCAGCCGGGTCCGAGCGTCGTCTTCGCCGAGAGCCTCGGCGCGGGGCTGGCATTCCTGCTCGGCGCCGCGGAGCTGATCCGGCTGTGGCGGCAGCGCGCCGCGGCGATCGAACAGCGGCGGGAAGAAGAGATACTGCGGCGGGCGAGCGAGGAGCGGCTGCGCATCGCCAGGGACCTGCACGACGTGGTGGCGCACAACATCTCGGTCATCAACGTGCAGGCCAGCACGGCGTTGCACCTGATGGACCGCCAGCCCGAGCGGGCCCGTTCCGCCCTGGAGACGATCAACCAGGTCAGCAAGCAGGCCCTGGCCGAAGTGCGTTCCACGCTCGGGGTGCTGCGGGCGGTCGACGAGCGCGCTCCCCGTGAGCCGAGCGCGACGCTCGCCCGCCTCGGCGACCTGGTGCGGAACGCGGAGGCGGCCGGGCTTACGGTCGACATTGAGAACGAGGGCGAGGACCTGCCGCTGCCCGCCGGGGTCAGCCTCGCCGCCTACCGCATCATCCAGGAAGCGCTCACCAACAGCGCCCGCCACTCGGGCGGCACGCGCGCCGTGGTGCGCATCTCCCGCTCCCGCGGCGAGCGCGAACTGATCATCGACGTGGACGATGACGGACCCGGAGGATCCGCTCCCCGCGTAAGCGGAGGCACGGGCCCGGGCAACGGCATCACCGGCATGACCGAGCGGGCGCATGCCCTCGGCGGCACCCTCACCGCGGGGCCGCGCGCCGGCGGCGGGTTCCGGGTACGCGCCCTCCTGCCGCTCGCGGAGGACGCATCATGATCCGGGTCATCCTCGCCGACGACCAGATGCTGGTCCGGGCCGGGTTCGCGGCACTGCTCGACGCGGAGGACGGCATCGAGGTGGCCGGGGAGGCGGCCGACGGGCGCGAGGCGGTGCGGCTCGCCCAGCGGGTCAAGCCCGACGTCGTCCTGATGGACATCCGCATGCCGGGCCTCGACGGGATCGAGGCGACCAGGCGCATCGGCGCCGAACCCGGCCTCGGCGGCACCCACGTGGTCATCCTGACCACCTTCGACCTGGACGAATACGTCTTCGAGGGACTGCGAGCGGGAGCCGCCGGATTCCTGGTGAAGGACACCGACCCGGCCGAGCTGATCCGGGCGGTCCGCGTGGTGGCCGGCGGCGAGGCGCTGATGTCGCCGAAGGTCACCCTGAGGCTGATCCGGGAATACGCCTCGCGGAGCCGCGGCGTCCGCCCTGTCCCCGGCCTGGCCGACCTGACCGCGCGCGAGCGGGAGGTCGTGACGCTGATCGCCGCCGGGCTGTCGAACGAGGAGATCGCCGTCCGGCTGTACGTGAGCGTCTCCACCGCCAAGACGCACGCCACCCGGGCGATGACCAAGCTGGGTGCCAGGGACCGGGCCCAGCTGGTCGTGATCGCCTATGAGTCCGGGCTGGTCCGTCCCGGCTGGGCGGGCTGACCGGCACGCCGGGGTCGTCTCCGGCGGAAGGGCGATATCGGCTCACGGCTGACGACGCGACGGCGCGGCCATGTCATCATCGCTCCCGGAACAAGCCGCCGAGCGACACGTGAGGACCCCCGATGAGCCAGCGAGAGAGCACCGAACCGGCCCGCATGACCAGTGAGCGTCCGGCCCGCCGATTGACTGGCCTGCGGCGGGCCAGCCTCGCGGCCCTCGTGATCCTGACCGTCCAGTACGGGCTCGGCATGTACGTCAATCTCTACGTCACCGTCCCCGGGGCCGACCACGGCAAGGACATCGGAACGGCCATCTCGAACGGGCCGACGGCACTCAGCGCGCACGCGGTGCTCGGCCTTCTCCTGGTCCTGACCGCCATCGGGGTGCTGGTCCAGGCCCTGATCGCCCGCCTCTGGGCCGTCCTAGCGCCGGCGGCCGTCGCCCTGATCGCGATCATCGGGGCGGCCGCGGAGGGCGTCCGCTTCGCTAGCCAGGGTCCCGCCGACGCGTCCATGACGATGGCCATGCTGACCGGGGTGGCCCTGCTGGGCTACGGCGCGGCCCTTTACCTGCTGTCCTCGCCGCGACCGCATCGGTAATCACGCGCCAGGCTTCGCGGCTCACTCCACCGGGCCAGGTCAGGTAGGTTGCCGTCATGGCGAAGACCGGAGGGCGGCGAAAACGGAAGACCGCAGGTTCAAAGCGTCCGGTGCAGCGCACGCGGCGCGGGGACCCGGGCGACCTGATGACGGACGTGCGCCGGAAGCTGGCCACGGGCGAACCGGCTGACTTCCTCGCGTACGTGAGCACCCTGGTCGCCGCCCTCGATCCACGGTCGAAGAATCCGTTCGAGCGTGCCAGCCGGCAGCCCACGGTCCCGCTGTCGGAACTCATCGGGTCGTTCGCCGATGTCGAGCTCCCGGAAACGGCTGCGCTGCTTGCCGCTCTCGCCGTGCTCACTCCTGATGAGCTCGGCCGGGCCAGGGCTAGGCAGGCATGCAAGGCCAGCCCGCACCCGGTGCCGGACTGGCTCGCCCGGCTTGACCAGACGTCGGTTGACCGGGCGGTGGAGTGCACCCACGTGCTCGGTGACGGGGACAACGTGATGCTGAACGTCCGTCTGCCGGACCACGACCTGACCATGGTCGTCTACATCGACCACAATCTCGGCACGGTCGTCAAGGACGGTTTCCCGGCACCCGCCGATGTCGATGGCGTTGTCAGCCGACTGCGCGCAGCGGCCGGTGACCATGCTGCCGGAGACCTGGGGATGCACTACGGCGATATTTCCCTGGCGGATGCCCGCGCCCGGATCTCCCAGGCGCTAGAGAACGGCACCCGCCTGTTCCCTCCGCTGGAGTCCGAAACCTGGCCGGCGTCCCGCCCGCTGGCCGAGTGGCTGCTGCGCCTGCTGCCAGCGGGCGGTACCGGCTATACCCGGCCGGAGTGGAGCAAGGCAGCGCTGCGCGCGCTCACCAACCGCTTCTTCGGCTCTCCGTTCGGGCGAGGGCTCGACGACGAGGACAACCGCCAGCTGCTGAGCCTGCTCCTGTCGTTCGGCACCGACTCCGGTCCGGGCGACCCGACACGCTGGTCCCCGGTCGCGGTCGAGATCCTGCTGGCGGACTGGATCCCCCGCATGATCGCGGCGGACGCGTCATTCCTGGCCAAGGCGCCGGAGCTCCTGCGGAAGCTCATCCGGTTCTGCCACGGCGAGCACGGCATCGCTTCGTCGCTGACCCAGGAGACGCTGGCCGCCGTGAATCGCTGCGAGCCGGACTACCAGCGGGCAATCCGTTCCTCCCGGCCGCAGGGACCGCAAGCGCTGCTCACCGCGGTGGGCCTGACCGGCGAACCGGATCCCCTGGCCTCAGCCCACCAGCATCTGCTCGATGGCCTTGCCGAGGAAATGGGCGGCTACGACGTGCTGGACTCGCTCGACGACGCTGCGCTCCCCGACGAGGACTTCGCCTGGGACAGCGTTCCGGCTGACGCACGCGACCAGGTCGCCGCAGTGCTGAACCAGTGCGACCGGTGCGCCGGTGAATTGCTCGGCCCTGAGTACCGGACCGCCTGCCGCCGCCTGCTGGCCCGGGCCGCGCCTGGTATCCCAGGTACCTCCTTGGCTTCGGGCAAACCCGAGCTGGTCGCGGCCGCGGTCTGCTGGGTGATCGGCCGCTGCAACCACCGGTTCGGCACACGACCGGGCGAGCTGAAGGTCAAAGACGTGACCGGATTCTTCGGCATCACGGGATCAACGGTTTCACAGCGCGGGTACCAGGTCATCCGGGCGGCAGGCCTGCGGATATCGGACGACTACTCGGTCATCCGGCCGATCCCGGCTAGCCTGCTGGCCTCCGAACGCCGACGATGGATCATCACCATGCGCGACCGGCACCGAGCGGCCATCGAAGACTGATTCCCGACCGCCACTACCATCGTTCCGGCCAGGTCGCGAGGGGGTTACTGCCTGCACACCCCCGTGAGCCACCGCGGGCATTCAACACGTTCCCTGTGAAGATTCACCAGGAAACATATACACATATATCCCGATGTGACACGCTTCACAGGGAACTGAACCTCACGGTTCCCAGGATGCGGGGAGGCATCCATGACTCATCCGGAAGCGGTCCGAAGCGGCGCGGGCACTCACATCCTCACCAAGGGCACGCTGGCCGCCGCGGCGATCGCCGTCTGCCTAGCGCAGATCGCGCTGGCCATCCCCGCGGTGCTGAACGGGCTGTTCACCACGGACCTGGGCCCCACGTCGGCGCAGCTGACGTGGATCACCGACGCGTTCCTGGTTCCGGTCTGCCTGCTGGAGCTGACGTTCGGCGTGCTGGGCGACCTGTTCGGCCGCAAGCGGCTGCTCGTCATCGGCGCGGTGATCCTCGCGGCCGGCGAGGCGATCGCGATCGCGACGCCGGGCGTCGGCACGCCGACCGGTGACCGGGTGGCGGTGCTGTGGATCGGGCAGGCCATCGCCGGGGTCGGCGCCGCCGCCCTGTTCCCCACCAGCCTGGCCATGGTCGCGGCCGGCACGCACACCACCCGTCATCGCGCCGGGTCGGTCGCGGCCTGGGCGGCTGCCCTGTCGTTCGGCGGGACGATCTCCAGCGTCCTGGGCGGGCTGGTCGCCAGGGCCCGTTTCGGCGGCGACGCGAACGCCGGCTGGCGCTGGGCGTTCGTCGTGGTGGCCGTCCTGGCCGTGATCAGCGCGGTGATCTCGGCGCTGGCCGCCCGGGATTCCAGGGCACCCGCCGGCCGGTCGCTCGACTGGCCGGGCCAGGTCACGATCGCGATCGCGCTGTTCGCGCTGCTGTTCGCGGTCGTCCAGGGGCCGACCAGCGGCTGGGGCAGCCCGTGGGTGGTGGCCGGGTTCATCGCCGCCGCCGTCTTCGCCGCGGCGTTCATCGCCGCCGAGCGCCGGTCGTCCGCACCGCTGCTGCGCCTGGGACTGTTCGCCAACCGGGCGTTCGCGGTCGCCGCGGCCGTCACCGTGCTGGCGATGTTCGCCTTCCTCGGCCTGGCCTACGCGACCAGCATCCGGCTGTCGGCCATCCAGGGCTTCTCGCCGCTGAAGACCTCCATCGCGTTCCTGTTCCTCAACGGCATGGCGCTGCTCCTGCTCCCGGTCACGTCCCGGCTGCTGGAGCGGCTCAACCCGAAGTGGCCGCTGACCGCGGGCTGCCTGCTGATGGCGGCAGGCGGCCTGTGGCTGGCCGCCGTCCCGGCCACGGACCTGTCGCTCGGGCCGGTCATCGTGCCGTTTATCCTGGCCGGCACCGGGTTCGCCCTGGCCGTCGCCTCGGTGACCGCGGTCGCGGTCAACACGGTGCCCAACCACCTGGCCGGCATGGCCAGCGGCACGACCAACATGCTGCGCGACTTCGGCTTCACCCTCGGCCCGGCGATCGTTGGCGCGGTCGCGCTCAGCCAGGCGGCCTCCCGGATCGCCGCATCGCTGGCCGCCAGCCCCGCGCTGCGCTCCGCGCTCGCCGCGTTCAACGCTGCCCCCGCTCACGTCCCCGCCGCCCAGCGGGCGTCCGTCTCGGCCGCGGTCGGCGCGGTCAACTCCGGGCCGCTCGGCGCCAACGCCGTACCCGCCACCGTCCCCGGGCCGGGCGGGAAGCCGGTGCCGTTCAACCCGCTGCGGGACGTCGCCTTCCACGCCCTCAGCCACGGCTACTCCATCGGCTACCTGATCTGCGGCATAGCGGCCCTCGCCGCGACGCTGCTCGCCGTGACCGCGGTGCGCGGCCGGGCGAGACAGACGCTGCTCGACCCGCGGACGCTGGCCGACGAGTAGCGCACTGACATCACGACGACAAGCGAGCGCAGTACCCGCCGGACGGAACGGCCCGCGGGCGGACAACCGCGAGGAAGTGGCGCATGCACCGAAAGAGATCATTGAAGGCGGCAACCGGAGCGGTGCTGCTGGCCGGGGCCGCGGTCGCCGCGGCCGCCGGGGGCGGC
>JAFMRC010000094.1 GCA_017354375.1 Nocardiopsaceae bacterium
ATGTACCAGGCCCGCCGCGGCCAGCCGGAGCGCCTCCCCGCTGGAGCAGGGCCACCAGGTGAGGGCGACGGGAGGGTCAAGCAGGCTGAGCGGCGTGGCGAGCAGCGGCAGCGCCGGATCGCAGCCCGCGACCACGAGCGTCGGCGGGGTCGGCCCGATCGGCCGCACGGCTACCCGCTCATACCGATCCGCGCCGGCCGCCTCGGGGTGAACGGTCAGCCCGGCGGCCGGGGCGAATCCGGTGCCGACCGCCAGGTCACCGCGGAGCGGCAGCGCCACGAACTGGTCACCGACGACGGCGAGCGCGACCCGTGTCCCCGAGGCTCCCGTCGGTGCCACGGCGGTCGCGGTGACGGGCGCTGCCGGGTTCCCCGGCCCGAACAGTTCTTCTACCGTCATGCCGAGCGCCTCGCAGAGCGCGAGCGCGACCCGCAGCGACGGATCGGAGTGCCCCGACTCCACCGCCGAAACCGCCTGGCGGCTGACGCCCGCCACGCCGGCGAGCTGCTGCTGGGAGAACCCGCGCGCCTGCCTCGCCAACCGCAGCCGCGCGCCAGCCATCAGCGCCCCCTCTGCCACGGCACCCGATAATAGCCGTATGAAGAGCGAGATCATCCAGGTACGCACCGGTGGGCGAGAAGCGGTCACCGACTTCACCGGGGAGTGCAAGGAATTCACCGCTGCCGCCTCCGGCGGTGGCGACGGGCTGCTACACGTCTTCGTCCCGCACGCGACAGCCGGCGTCGCGCTCATCGAACTCGGAGCCGGCAGCGACGTCGACCTCCTCGCCGCGCTCAACGACCTGCTGCCCGCCGACGACCGCTGGCGGCACGCCCACGGCACCCGGGGCCACGGCCGGTCGCACGTGCTCCCGGCGTTCGTCGCCCCGTACGCGAGCATTCCGGTGCTGCAAGGCCGGCTCGCCCTCGGCACCTGGCAGTCCATCGCGCTCATCGACCTCAACGTGGACAACCCGGACCGCCAGGTCCGCCTGTCATTCCTCGCCTGATCGCCCGGCGGCTGATTGCCCTCCGCCGGGCGCGGTGTTTAACAGATTCATAAGGGTGCAGGCCACACGGTGGCTGCCCGCGGGAGGGCCCCGGTACGGTAGGAGTACCCCCGCTCAGGTTTACGTCGTTGCCCGCGCGCCGCTGCCGGGCGCGGCTCGCCTCCTGGCGATCCGTTGATGATGAGGTGAAGACGGCTATGGCCCGCATCGTGGTCATCGGTGATCTGATGACCGACACGGTTGCCCACGCGACGCTGCCGCTCGCTCGCGGCAGCGACACCCCCGCCAAGGTCACGACGCACGGCGGCGGCTCCGGCGCGAACGTCGCCGCGTGGCTCGGCGCGGACGGCGCGGACGCGGCGTTCATCGGCAGGCGCGGCGCCGACATCGCGGGCCGGAACCGGGACATGGAGCTGATGGGCTACGGCGTGGACGCCCGCCTCGTCATGGACCCCGAACGTCCCACCGGCACCTGCGTCGTCATGGTGACTCACAAGGGCGAGCGGACGATGCTGTCGGACCCGGGCGCGAACGCGGCGCTATCCCCCGACGACCTGCCGCACGACCTGTTCGTCCCCGGCGCGCACCTGCACGTCTCCGGCTACACGCTGCTGTCGGAGGGCGCGCGGGCCGCGGCTCTCGCGGCGCTGGACTTCGCGGGCCGCACGGGGATGTCCACGTCGGTGGACGCCGCGTCGGCGGCGCCGCTGGAAAGGGTCGGCGCCGAGCCGTTCCTGGAACTGTCGGGCAACGTGGTGCTGCTGTTCGCGAACGCCGCCGAGGCGAAGATCATGACCGGCCGGGACGATCCCGAGCAGGCGGCCCGGGTGCTCACCGCCTGGTACCCGCAGGTGGTCATCAAGCTAGGCACCGACGGCGCGCTGTTCTTCGCCAACGGCCGCCCCCCGGTACGGGTCCCGGCCCCGGCCGTGGACCGGGTCGTCGATGGCACGGGCGCGGGCGATGCGTTCGTCGCCGGATTCCTGCCCGCGTGGCTGGACAAGAAGCCGCCGCCCGAGGCCCTCGGCAGCGGCTGCCGCCTGGCGGCCCACGCGCTGAACCTAATCGGAGCCCGCCCGGTCCTGTAATCGGCGCCCCGCGGCCGCCGATTACACCCAACGTGCCAGGCCCCGTGACCCGCGGCCTTCCCCCAACGTGCCAGGTGCGCACTCGGGCAGGTAAGAGCCGGCCCAAACGCGCATTCGGCTCGCTTCGGGAGGGCGGCGGCGCGAAACGGGGCACCTCGGCCTTAACGTGCCAGGTGCGCACTTGGGCAGCATAGAGCCGGCCCAAATGCGCATTCGGGCCGCGAAGAGGCGGGCTGGCCCCCGGAGCTGGCCCGCGGAGGGGACTGGAGCCGCGGGGCGAGGGGCTGGGCCGCGGGGCGAGGGGGCTGGGCAGCGGGGCTTAGGCGGGGCGGGGGGCGGTGCCGACGTGGGCGAGGGGGCGGGTGATCTGGGTGCCGGAGCCGTCGCGCTTGCCTCGCATGCCCGAAATGTCGACCTGGATTCCCCTCTCGGTCAGGGCGAGGAGGGGCTCCGGGCCGATCCAGGCCAGGACCAGGCGATCCTCGCCCTTCAGGAAGCGCTGGCAGCGGACGCCGCCGGTCGCGCGGCCCTTCGGCGGGTACTCCGCGAAGGGCGTGACCTTGAGGCTGATCCCGCCCGTGCCGGGCAAGCCGTCCGACTGACCCGCCGCCGTCACGACGACTACCTCCCCCGAAACGGGCATACCCGATATTTCCGGAACGGGGGGAGCGGTTTGGGCGCCCGCCGTTCCGGGGGGAGCGGTTTGGGCGCCCGCCGTTCCGGGGGGAGCAACGGCGCCGAACCAGATGACGTCCGCGCCTTCGGACAGGCGGATGCCGGCCATGCCGGCGGCCGGGCGGCCCTGGGGACGGACGGACGCGGCACCGAACCGCAGGAGCTGGGCGTCGCTGGTGATGAAGACCAGGTCGGCATCCTCGCTCGCGAGCTGGACCGCGCCGACGACACGGTCGCCCTCCTTGAGAGTGATCATCTCGAAGTCGTCGCGGTTGCCCGGGTAGTCCGGGAGCACGCGCTTCACGACGCCGCTGGCCGTTCCCAGCGCGACGCCGCCGGCGTCGGGGTCAAGGGTGGCCAGGCAGAGAACCTCCTCGCCCTCGTCCAGCGCGACGAACTCCGTGATCTCGTGTGACCCGGTCGGCGGTACCTCGATAACGCTCATCTTGAGCATCCTGCCCGCCGTCGTGACCGCGCCGATCTCCGCCCGCGCGGTCGTGCGGACCGCCGAGGCGACAATGCCGTCAGCGCCGGAACCGGCTGAGGCCTCGGCAGCCGCCTCGATCCGTTCGGTATCAGCCGGGTTCTTGTTGCTGTTATCGGCGAAGCGCGACACCAGCCCGGTCGCGGACAGCACCACGCCGCACGGGTCGTCCGCCACCTCCAGGGGGACCGCGGCGGGGACCGCCTCGCCGCCGTCGCGCAGCACCGTGCGGCGCGGCGTGCCGAACTTCTTCGACACCTCGGCCATCTCGGCGCCGACGACCGCGCGCAGCCTCTCGTCGGAGGTGAGGATCTCGGTCAGATCGGCGATCTCGGCCCGCAGCCGCTCCTGTTCCTGCTCCAGTTCCAGCTTGTCGTACCGGGTCAGGCGGCGCAGCGGCGTGTCGAGGATGTACTGGGCCTGCACGTCGGACAGGTCGAAGGTGTCCTTCAGGCGGCGCTTGGCCTCGGCCGAGTCGTCGCTGGAGCGGATCAGCCGGATGACCTCGTCGATGTTCAGCAGCGCGATCAGGATGCCATCGACCAGGTGCAGCCGTTCCTCGCGCTTGCGCCTGCGGTAGGCGCTGCGGCGGGTGACCACGTCGAGGCGGTGATCGACCCAGATGGACAGCAGCTCCCGCAGGCCCAGCGTGCGCGGCTGGCCGTCAACGAGGGCGACGTTGTTGATGCCGAACGTCTCCTCCATCGGCGTCAGCCGGTACAGCTCGGCCAGGACCGCCTCGGGGTTGAAGCCGCTGCGGATCTCGATGACGAGCTGCAGGCCCTTGGTCCGGTCGGTCAGGTCCTTCAGGTCGGAGATACCGGTGATCTTCTTGGCCTGGACCAGGTCCTTGATCCTCGTGATGATCTTCTCCGGGCCCACGCCGTAGGGCAGCTCGGTCACGACGAGACCGGTTTTTCTTGCTGTTATCTGCTCGATCTTGACCGTGGCACGGGTGCGGAAGATGCCGCGTCCGGTGGCGTAGGCCTCCCTGACCCCGTCGAGGTTAGTGATCCGGCCGCCAGTGGGCAGGTCGGGGCCGGGAACGTACTTCATGAGCTGCTCAAGGCTGGCGTTCGGGTGCTTGAGCAGGTAACGGGCGGCCGCGATGACCTCGCCGAGGTTGTGCGGCGCCATGTTCGTGGCCATCCCGACGGCGATGCCGGAGGTGCCGTTGACCAGCAGGTTCGGGATGGCGGAGGGAAGAACCTGGGGTTCTTCCTCCTGGCCGTCGTAGTTCGGGCCGAATTCGACGGTCTCCTCGTCGATCGACTCGACCATCGACATGGCGGCCTGGGTTGGACGGCATTCGGTGTACCGCATCGCCGCAGGCGAGTCGTCACCGCCGAGCGAGCCGAAGTTGCCGTGCCCGTCGACCAGCGGCAGCCGCATCGCCCAGGACTGGGCCATCCGCACCAGGGAGTCGTAGATCGCCGAGTCGCCGTGCGGGTGCAGGCGGCCCATCACGTCGCCGACGACGCGGGCGCACTTGACGTGGCCGCGGTCCGGGCGCAGCCCCATCTCGTTCATCTGGTAGAGGATCCGGCGTTGCACGGGCTTGAGGCCATCGCGAGCGTCGGGGAGCGCACGGGAGTAGATGACGCTGTAGGCGTACTCGAGGTAGCTGCCGCGCATCTCCTCGGATACGTCGATGTCGACGATGTTCTCTTCGCTCAGATCTTCGGGAGGCGTCGCAGCCGTCCCGCCGCGTCGTGGTGGCATGGAGTTCCTCGTGACGTCGGGTTCTCGTCAGGTATCTCAGGTGTCGATGCGGGACATGTCGAGCTCGGAGGCGCCACCGATGATGAATTCCCGGCGCGGCGCGACCTCGTTGCCCATCAGGAGCCCGAAGACGCTCGTGGCGGCCTCGGCGTCTTCGATCCGGATCCGGCGCAGGGTGCGGTGCCGCGGGTCCATGGTTGTCTCGGCGAGCTGGCCCGCGTCCATCTCGCCCAGGCCCTTGTACCGCTGAATGGGCTCTTTCCAGCGCCGACCTTCGCCTTCGAGCTCCAGCAGCGTCCGGTGCAGTTCGGAGTCAGAGTACGTGTAGATGTACTTCTGCTGTCCCTTCCGCGGGTTGGACAGCTCGATCCGGTGCAGCGGCGGCACCGCGGCGAGTACCCGCCCCTCTTCCAGCAGCGGCCGCATGGTCTTGTGGAACAGCGTGAGCAGCAAGGTCCGGATGTGCGCACCGTCCACATCGGCATCAGTATTGTGGGTGAGCAGGCCGCCGGTACCCGAGATGAAGTTCTCGTCCTCGGGCACTGACAGGTCGTAGACGTCCCCGTTGTAGTGCAGCCTGCGGATCTTCCGGATCCGCAGGCCTACGAGGTCCGGCGAGATCTGCTCGCAACCAGGACGTGTGCCCGGCCGCGAAACGTACGACTCATATGCCTCGGCGCATGGTGCCGCACGCCATAGCCGCCGAAGTCGCGCGATCGATTCCTTCCCAGTGACGGTTACCACGCAACTTGATCGTGAGCGCACTTCGCGCCCGCGGATACTTGAACGTGTGCTGCGCCGATGATGAAGCCCAGCCACGACGCCAAGCTGCCCGAGCATGTACAGCAAACCGTTGGCGAGGTCGAGTGACGATGTCGCGAAGACCAGTTTGCCCCCGCTTGGAACCTTCGTCCCGTCGCCGAGGAAGTAGCCCTCGAGAAATGCTAGCTGTGCGTCCTCCGTGCAGTTTAGGACCAAGTCGGGAACGACCTTACGAGTCGCATGGCCGCTCATGCCCATGGCCTTGATGAGTCGTGCCAATACAGGGGCGTGGACGTATAGGTGCCGTGAATTGGGCAATTCAGGGTTCACCTTGGCGATCGTGGGCTGGTGCCCGGTCACCGCCTCGATCGCCGCGGAGATCTCGCCGACGTAGCGATCGTCGTCCGCGCCCAGGGAGAAGTTGATCCGACTGCCGCGAGAGCCGAGTGATCCCTCAGCCAGGTACCAGCCAAGTAGGTAGCACAGGCTCTCTGTAACTGGCATGAAGCGCGGGACAGCATTACCGCGGTGCGCGCGGACATAGAGTTTCACGTCGCGGCCGTCGTCCTGGGCCGCAAGCCAGGCCAGATCCTCCGCGGTCAGCTCCCCCAGCCAGGCCGCAGGCCCACTGCGGCGGTACCGCTCATTCCCCGATTCCGGACGGATCCGCCTCGCCTCACGACGAAGGTGGCCCGGTTGACGTGCGACCGCCTTGGCGGCCAGCAACCGGCGGACTGCCTCGCCCTCAATACGGATGGCGTCATGATTCCCCGTTCGGAGCAACGTTGTCGCTAGATCGATCTCTTGCTGCGGCTGCGCGGGCCGCGGCAGCCGCCGCGGGGCCACCACGAGATCCCCTGTTTTAAGCTCGCTCGCCGGCTTGAGCGTAAGTTCTCCGTCTTCGTACGTGAAAACGGAGTGCCCGCCAGTTACCGTCACCGAACGACCATAATCGGTGACGAGATGGTACATCTCGCCGCGGTAGTGGTGGCGGATGAACTGCTTGACCGGGCTGATCCTGGTACTTCTGCGCGCGACATCGACGCTGACGGTATCGCCCAGCCGCGTCGGATCCCCGGTTCCAATAAGCTCGTCGACCGCGGGGCCAATGCGCCGGAGAGTGAAGCGTCCTTCTTCGTCCGTGAAGAGAACAGGCTCAGCGGGAGAGACGGACATCAAGATCACGCGCTGGTAGCGGGCCGAGTCCAGGTCGAAGGTATTGCCCGAGCCGGCGCCGATCACCTGGATGATCGAGGCGCACTCGGCGTTCTTGAGCATGTCGGCCGTGCTGGCCTTCTGCACGTTCAGGATCTTGCCGCGAATCGGCAGCAGGGCCTGGAACTCGGAGTTGCGGGCCAGCTTGGCCGTGCCGAGCGCGGAGTCGCCCTCGACGATGAACAGCTCGCTGCGGTCGTCGGCGGACCGGCAATCGACGAGCTTGGCGGGCAGGCTGGAACTGGCCAGGGCCGACTTGCGGCGCTGGTTCTCCCGGTGCTCACGGGCCGCGATGCGGGTCTTGGCCGCGGCGGCGACCTTGTCCAGAACGGCGCGGGCCTGCTGTTTCGCGCCGCGCGGCGGGTTCTCGAAGTAGTTCTTGAGCTGGCCGCTGACGACCTGCTGGACGATCCTGGTGGCCGCCGGGGTGCCGAGGGTCTCCTTGGTCTGGCCCTCGAACTGGGGCTCGGGAACCCGCACCGAGACGACCGCGGTGAGGCCCTCCAGGATGTCGTCCTTGGTGACGGGCTCGTCGCCGTTCTTCAGGACTCGGGCGGCGCGCAGCTGCTCGTTGAGGGTCTTGACGATGGCGCGGTCGAAGCCGGTGACGTGGGTGCCGTGGTGCGGCGTCGCGATCACGTTCACGAACGAGCGGGTGGCGGTGTCGTACCCGGTGTTCCACTGGACCGCCACGTCCACCTCCAGCGTGCGCTGCACCTCGGTCGGCGTCATGTGACCGCGATCGTCGAGCACCGGGATCGTCTCGGTGAACGTTCCGGCGCCGGTGAGCCGCAGCACGTCGGTGACCGGGTCACTGGACGACAGGTGCCGGCAGAACTCGCTGATGCCACCGTCGAAGCGGTACTCGGCCTCGCTCGGCTCCGCTGTTCCCGCGGACTCGTCGCGAATCGCGATCGCCAGGCCCGGCACCAGGTAGGCGGTCTGGCGGGCGCGCTCGTCGAGGGATGCGTAGCTGAAGCTCGCGCCGGCGATGAACACCTCCCGGTCCGGCCAGAACCTGACGCGAGTTCCCGTCTTCTTGGCACTGACCTTGCCGACCTGGCGCAAGCCAGAGCGGCGGGCGAACTTCGCGTCGGGTCCTTCGGCTTCGAACTCGCCGGTCACGCCGCGGCGGAAGCTGACGGCCCAGGTCTTCCCGTCCCGGTCCACCTCGGCGTCCAGCCGGGCCGACAGCGCGTTCACCACGCTGGCGCCCACGCCGTGCAGGCCGCCGGAGGCCGTGTAGGAGCCGCCGCCGAACTTCCCGCCCGCGTGCAGCCGGGTGTACACGACCTCCACCCCGGACAGCCTGGTCTTGCGCTCGGTATCGACGGGGATGCCGCGGCCGTTGTCGCGCACCTCGGCGGATCCGTCGGCGTGCAGGACGACTTCGATCCGGCTGCAGAACCCGCCGAGGGCTTCATCGACAGCGTTATCGAAAATCTCCCACAGGCAGTGCTGAAGGCCTCGACTGTCGGTCGAGCCGATGTACATGCCCGGCCTCTTGCGGACGGCTTCCAGGCCCTCGAGAACCGACAAGTGCCTGGCGGTATAGGAGTCCGCCGAGGCGTGGTTCGCGGCCACCCGGGCTTTATCTACGGTAAGCGGCGGCACGGTCGGCGAGTCTCCTCTCGAAAGTACATACGGCTGTTAGCACTCTACCGAAGGCTGGCGTTCCGGCGCTGGCCCCTGGGCGTGTCGTTTCGCTTTTGGCGTACACCCCTTCGCGTGGGGAAGTCACACGCCGGGGTATGTGTTGTGTTGTGCTGTAATGCATAAGCAGTTGACCCGAGCCAGCCGACGCAGAGACCGACGGCACGAGATGAGGAAGGCGACGTGACCGGAGCCATAGCCCCCACCAAGCCGCTGACCGCACTGGACGTCTGCGATCGCTGCGGCGCGCAGGCATACGTCCGCGTCCTGCTCCCGAACTCGGGCGAGCTGCTCTTCTGCGCCCACCACGGCAGGGAGCACGCTAAGGCGCTCGCAGAGGTCGCGGTTGACATCCAGGACGAGACCCAGCGCCTCACCGACTCGGAGAACCCCGAGCAGCGCTAAAGCGCTAAGGCCAAGGAGCAAGGATCGCGGCCCCGGGCCGGGCGGGAAGCCTGGCCGGGGGCCGCGCTGACGTGCGGTCAGCCCATCTGATGCGCGGTCAGTCCAGGTAGTCGCGGAGAACCTGGGAGCGGGACGGGTGCCGCAGCTTGGACATCGTCTTGGACTCGATCTGCCGGATCCGTTCCCGGGTGACCCCGTAGACCTTCCCGATCTCGTCCAGGGTCTTCGGCTGGCCATCGGTGAGGCCGAACCGCATCGAGACCACCCCTGCCTCCCGCTCCGACAGCGTGTCGAGCACCGAGTGCAGCTGCTCTTGCAGCAACGTGAACGACACGGCCTCGCCGGGCTGGATCGCCTCCGAGTCCTCGATCAGGTCGCCGAACTCGCTGTCACCATCCTCACCCAGCGGCGTGGCCAGGGAGATCGGCTCGCGGCCGTACTTCTGGACCTCCACGACCTTCTCCGGGGTCATGTCCAGCTCGACGGCCAGCTCTTCCGGGGTCGGCTCGCGTCCGAGATCCTGCAGCATCTGGCGCTGCACCCGGGCCAGCTTGTTGATCACCTCGACCATGTGCACCGGGATGCGGATCGTGCGGGCCTGGTCGGCCATGGCCCGGGTGATCGCCTGCCGGATCCACCAGGTGGCATACGTGGAGAACTTGTAGCCCTTGGTGTAGTCGAACTTCTCGACCGCCCTGATGAGGCCCAGGTTGCCCTCCTGGATCAGGTCAAGGAACAGCATGCCGCGGCCGGTATACCGCTTGGCCAGCGAGACCACGAGGCGGAGGTTGGCCTCCAGCAGGTGGTTCTTGGCCCGGCGGCCGTCCTCGGCGATCCACTCCAGGTCGATTCGCTGGTCGGTGTCCAGTCCGGAGGCACCCTCGGCGAGCTTCTCCTCGGCAAACAGGCCGGCCTCGATTCGCTTGGCGAGCTCGACCTCCTGCTCCGCGTTGAGGAGCGGCACCTTGCCGATCTGCTTGAGGTAGTCCTTGACCGGGTCCGCGGTCGCGCCGGCCACGACCACCTGAGCGGCTGGCAGGTCGTCGTCATCGTCGTTGAAGACGAAGATCTCCTCGTCCTCGCCGGGTTCAGCGGCCTTGCCGTCGAGGATGCCGCCGACGAGGCCGACCACGTCCGCCACCTTGGCCCGGCTGGCATCGGCCGCTCCCGCGCCGCGGGCCGCCACGGTGGCGACGGCGTCACCATCGGGTTCCTCGTCACCATCGTCCTCGGCGTCGCCCTCGTCGCCCTCGCTATCCGCGTCGTCCGCATCGGCGTCCGGCGAGTCCGCGACTTCCAGGTCCTCGTCCGCGAGCTCGTCGGCATCGCCGATCTCGTCGTCCCCGAGGCCGTCGAAGTCCTCAAGGTCGTCGAGCCCGCCGGCCTCGCCGAGATCATCCACGATCGCCAGGTCGCCGGACGCGTCGGGTTCCTCCTGAGATGGGACCACGGCCGCGGCGGTCGCCGACGCGGCTACCGGTACTGGCGCTGCTACCGGTACCGGCGTGGCTCCCGGCGCCTGCGTGCCCACGGCGGAAAGCTCCTCGCGTGCCTTGGCCGGACGTCGCCCGGCCCCTCCGGAGCGACCGCGGCCCTTGCCCTTGGCCGCGCGACCGTTACCCGGGGGCGCCGGCTGCCGCTCAGTCATCTCGGTCGAGCCATCGCTTCCGCTTCCCCGCTCAGGAACCCGCTCGGGGTCCAGCTCGGAGCCCCGCGAGTCCCGGCCCGCGGAGCCAGTCGGCCTAGAGCGCTTGCGCGCCGCGGAGTTGGCAGCGGTCACCACCACGGTCACCTCTTCCTTCGCTGGGTAGCTTGGCTGAGCTGCATACGCATCGCGATAATCGGCCCCTCCCGCGAGGGTATCGACGCCTGGACCGTGTAGGGAAGCAGGCTCTGGCTCCTGCTGACATCAACATCGGCCCGCCCGCCTCCTCCTTCTCACCACCATAAGTGGCATCCGGGAGTGCCTTGTACGCGCAGCTGGGATCCTCCGGGGACGTGCATGACCAGCAGAGTCACGTCATCGTCCTGTTCATGGCCGGCGAGCATATGGTCTAGCAAGTACTGAAGCAACTGCGCGGGCTGGCCGACGAGCTTTTCCGGGGCGCTCGCGGCCACCTGGACGAGCTCGTCCAGGCCCGTGTTGAGCCCGCGCACCCGGTTCTCCACCAGCCCGTCGGAGTAGAACACCGCCGTGCTGCCCGGCTGCAGCCGGAACGCGTGCTGCATGCGAGGGGAAGACCAGCCGAGCGGCGTGCCCGCCTCTGCCTCGTCCAGCACCGGCATCGCGCCGGGCCGCAGCAGGAGGGTCGGCAGGTGCCCGGCGTTTCCCGCGAGGCCCTCTCCGTTCTCCGGGTCGATCACCAGGTAGGAGACCGTGGTGACCTGCTCGTCCAGCTCGGTGGCGCTGAACAGCCGGTCAAGCCCGGCGAGCACCGCGGCCGGGCGCGGATCGGTAAGCGCGAGCGCCCGCAGCGCGTTGCGCACCCGGCCCATGCCTGCCGCCGCCTGCAGCCCCTTGCCCATGACGTCGCCGACTGTGACGGCCAGCCGCCGGTCCGGCAGCCAGAACACGTCGTACCAGTCCCCGCCGATCTCCATGTTCCGGGTGACCGGCTTGTAGATCGCGTTCATCTCCAGGCCCGGCACCACGGGGAGCTTGTCCGGCAGCAGGCTGCGCTGCAGCGTCTCCGCCGTGGTGTGCTCCCGCTCATACATCTCGGCCCGCTCCACGGCAAGCGCGCACTGGCCCGCGAGAGCCTCGAGGAAGACCTTCTCATCCCCGGTGATCTGCCGCGGCCGGTCGAACGAGAACCGCAGCGCTCCCAGCGTGGTGCCGGCCGCGAGCAGCGGCAGGCCCACCCAGGAGCGCTCGTCGCCGGTGTCGGCGATCCGGGTGCGGTCGGTCTCGGAGTCCGTGTCGAACTCCCGGCGCAACTCCTCCGGATCCGGGATCAGCACCGAGCGCCTGGTGGCGATTGCCCTGGTCACCACGCTAGGAGTGTCGAGGGTGAGCCGGTCGGCCGCGCCGTCCGGGCCGGACGGCGCGAGCTCGTCGGAGTTGACCACCCGCAGCCTGAGCGTCTCCGGATCCAGCAACGCCACGGCCGACCGCAGTGCGCCGATGGCGGTGCGGCCCACCTCGGTGATCACCTCGACGACCTGCTCCACGGTCAGCGCCTCGGCCAGCATCGACGTCGCCTGCTGCAGCCGGGCGGTGCGCAGCGCGGCCGCCGACAGCTGCTCGGTCAGGCGGCCCCGCATCTCCTCGGCCTCACGCTGGCTGGTCACGTCGGTGCAGGCGCCAGCCCACTCGGCGATCTGGCCGTCCCGCTCGATCGGCACCGCGCGCACGTCGTAGTGCCGGTAGGCGCCGTCCCTGGTACGCATCCGGCACCGGTCATCGAAGCTCCGCCCGGTGCGCAGGCACTCCCGCCAGGCGGCATCTATGCGGTTCCGGTCCTCGGGGTGAATCGCGTCCAGCCAGCCGTCACCGAGGAACTCCTCCTCGGACTGCCCGGTGATCCAACGCCATTCGGCCGAGTCCTCGATCATCTTGCCTTCGGCGGAGGCGACCCACACCACCTGGGCGCCGCCCTGGACCAGCGCCCGGTACCGCTCCTCGCTGCGCCGCAATGCCTCCTCGGCGGCCTGCAGCGGGCCCCCGGCCACCACGACCAGGCCCGCGCCGCGCACGCCGCCGTCCTGGCCGTGCACCGGGAACCAGTGGAACATCCAGGGGCCGGACAACTGACCGCCCCGCTCCGCGACCGCACCGGCCCCCTCGGGGAAGGTCTCGATGGCGGGCCGATCTTCGCCGATAACCTGCTGCAGCACCGCCTCGGCCCGCGCGGCGTCCACGGCGGGCCACATCACGGACACCGGCTGCCCGGGAAACTCCGCCTGGTCGCGGCCGTACATCCGGGCGAGAGCGGGGTTGACGCTCACGAAGCGCAGGTCCGTATCTACAAAGCCCATCCCGGCGGGCGAGTCGCGCAGAACGGCTTCCGAAAGCCAGGATTCGGATCGGTCCAACCCGGCCTCCTGCTGTTGGGGCACAGAGGTATTGGTACTCATGCCGAGCACCAACCTACCGTGCAGGCGCCTGCCACCGGCGGCTCCTTCCTGCCTCCACCGCGTCGGCCAGCGAAAGTCCCGCCCGGCCAGCCGACCCACCGCCGTGAGCGCGATCGGCACCGCCCGCACGACAGTCACTCAGATTAAGCGTGCCACATTCCGGGTACAGATGCTGCCAGCTAACAGCACCTAACACCGTTCATTTCCGCCCGGCCCGCGACACGCGCCTCCGATCGCGCCTCGACGTAGGTAGATTCTGTAGGTAAGCGGATAAGGTGCTCACCTGCCGATCCTCGCCACACCGAGGGAAGCAGGAGTAGCGTGGCGTCAACATGTCCAGATCTGAGAGGCTATCAGGGTGAGCCCGCAGAGCCCACGTCGCAAGCGGCCAGGTGGCCTTGAGCCCCCCGACGAGCTATTTCGCGAACTGCTGCGCGCGGCACGGGAACTGCTCGCGGTGCGCAGCCCGCTGGACGCCGAGCTCATGGTCAGCGAGTTGCTCGGCACCTGGTGGGGAGAGCGCCACCGCGCCGTGGGCGGCGGCGGCGTCGAGCGGGTGCTCGGCGAGGGCCTGGTAGAGTACGCGGCCGGGCAGCGCTCCCCCGCGGCGCTCGCGCTGCTGTCCGGCATCGCCTGCCTGGGGACGCCGCACCAGGCCGTGCTGGCCGAGCGCGCCGCCATCGGGATGATGGAGGCGGGGATCCGGGCACCGGGCTGGGCCGACCACCTTGGTGCGGTGACCCCCGCCGAGTGCTATGTCAACCCCGACCGGTGGGGGGATCAGTACGAGGTCATCTGCGTTTTCAGCTACGCGGGCGAGGAGCCGCACGCCCTGGTGTGCGTCGTCGATTACAACGCCGACGGCATGCTACGCGACGGCTGGGTTACCTCCCGTGTCAGCAAGCTCCTCCAGCACTGCCGCGAGGCGTCTTCCTCCGGCGGGACCACCCCCAACTCCCGCGGAACTCCCCTGCCGGGGAAGGGGAAGGCGGCCGACGGTGACTCCGGCTTCAGGGAGATCGACTCGCCGCTGGCCCGGAGGCTGCTCAAGACCGCGCTGGATGCCACCGACGATGCGACCGATCCGCCGGTTGGCGACTCCTTCGCCTCGTACCACGCGTTCATTCGCGCGCGGATCAGGACGCTGCCGCCAGCGGCGGACCGCGGCACGGCACGTTCCCGCCCGGGTTCCCGGGCTCCCGGCTTCCCCCAGCCGACCACCCCCGACTGGTCTCCCGGGCCTCTCTCCGGGCGCACGTCGCAGCGCTTCTGGACACGGGAGCGCCGGGCGTTGCTGGCCGCCGAGTTCCTCGCCTCCGACGAGGCGGAGGACCTGTCGGACCGGAACGCGGCCAGCCGGTGCGCGGATCGCATCATCGACTTCGGCTGCGACCAGGATTGCGGCCGGCCGCTGCGGGTGAGCCCGCTGAAGGCCCGGCGCTTCCTGCTGTCCTGGGTGCCGCGCCGGGTGATGCTATCGTCGGCCGACCGGGAGGCCATGCCGCACGTGCTGGTGGCCTGGGTCCGCTGGGCGGGACGCCGACGCAGGCTGTCGGAGGCGGACATCAGCGAGATCCAGAACATGGTCTTCGACTCCATCGGCGCGTTCTCCAAGGTCTACCGGGACTTCTCGGAGTTCGGCCTGGACGAGAAGCTGGTAGCCCGGCTGCTGCCAGATTCCGACCTGGCGGCCCTGCCGCGCCGCGTGTTCGCTTTCCCCGTGCTGGAGGGCAAGCACGGTGGTGTGGATCTGTCCAGGCTCAACCCGGCCGACCCGGCCGACCGCAGGCTGCTGCTCGCCGCCGATCACGACACCCGGACCGGTAGTCCCAGCGCCGCGGGCGTGGGCCGGCACATCGAGGGCCACCTGGAGATCGCCGACCGGCTCTGGCGCGGCACGCCGCCCGCGCTCTGGGATGCCGCGCAGCGGCTGCTGGACTCCGACTCCGACCGGCACCTGGTGCTGCACGCGCTGATGGAGGCGCTGGAGACGGCCGACGGCGACGAGGCCGAGTTCGAGGCGACCCTGCGCGCGCTCGCCACCGGCATTGACGACACCGAGTTCGACGACCTCGAACCCTAGCCATACCTAACGGGTAGTCGCGCCTGTCCAGTCACCAGCTCCTGCCCAATTCCCCAGAAGTCCTCCGCCACACCACCACCTCCGCCGCCGGCGGTGCTGTCACTGGGGCGGGCCGTAGCCTCCGCCGCCGGGGGTTTCCACGACGAGGACGTCGCCCGGCGCGAGGCGCGCCGAGTCGCAGCCGGCCATCGGGGTCACGCCGCCGTCCGCCCGCTCCACCCAGTGCCGGC
>JAFMRC010000304.1 GCA_017354375.1 Nocardiopsaceae bacterium
CGGCGCCGCTGGGGGCGGCCCTCAACGACCTGGCCCGTCGTGCCCGGCTCGACGTCGGCCACGCCTCGCACGGAACCGGCGGACGTGGCTCCGGCGGCATTACGGGCGCGAGCCGGCTCTCGGGCCTGACCGGGCGGGAACGCGAGGTGCTGCGTTTGCTGGCCAGGGGCGCCTCCAACCGGGAGATCGGCGCGGAGCTGTTCATCACGCCGAAGACGGCCAGCGTGCACGTCTCCAACATCCTCGCCAAGCTGGGCGCCGCCAGCCGCACCGAGGCCGCCGCCATCGCCTTCCGCGAAGGCGCCTGAACCGCCCGGCTGGACCATACCGCCCGCTGGCCTCGATTGACGCGTGGCGAAACCACCCGCTGGCCTGTCTTGACGCGCGGCGGATCGGGGTGTAGCACGAGTGTATACAAGCCCCTGTATACAGGATGCGATCTGGCTCCCCTGCAGGCTGCTAGGCGGAGGGATGAACGGATGTCTGTTGGCGCGGTTGATATCACGTACCGCGGTATCTTCCAGAAGAACCTCGCGGGCGTCATCACGAAGGAACTAGTCAAGGCCGCCCGGCACGAGGACAAGATCGGCGGGACGGTGCAGCGTTACGGGGATTCTCCCGAGCGCAACGGGATACCCGCGAAGCAATTCTCCGTGATCGCCGATGACGCGGACTCGCTGCGGGTCGAGATGACCAAGTACGAGCCGTCCAACGTGGTCGTGGTCGCCGTGATGGATGACACGCTCACCAAGGGCGTGGAGTCGTGGGCCTGGTATGGCGTGCGGCCCATCAACCTCAACCTGGCCCCCGGCGGCACGCTGCTCGTCATCTCCAGGCGCTCGGCTGAGGAACTGCTGGAGCTGATACCCCGGCGCGAGTACGCGTGGAACCTGGCGATCCTGCCCGGCGAACCGTCCTTCGGCGGACTGTGGGTCTACAACGACGACGGCACCGACTACCGGACGATGGGCGCGGTGTCCCGGGTCGCCGGCGACCTGGTGTCGCTGGACAGCCTGCTCGCCCAGGCCGCCAGCGGCCAGGACGGGGAACTGCGGGCCGAGCAGCTCCGCGAGGGACATGACAGCGTGCGTGCCTACCCGGTGGACGCGGGGGTGGGCGCCGAGGATACCTACGAGCCGGTCGAGATGCCCGGCTGGACCCAGATGCGCGAGGGCCTGGTGATCCCGGCCGTCCCGGTGGGCGAGACCAACCCCCTGTTCAAGAAGTACACCACCCGGACCGCGCGGCCGCTGGTCAAGTTCGACGCGTGCGTGAAGTGCCAGATCTGCTACACGGTCTGCCCGGATGAGTGCTTCATCCCGACGCCCGAGGGCCACTGGGACATCAGGTACGAGTCGTGCTGCGGATGTGGCATCTGCGCTCAATCCTGCCCGGTCACCGGCTGCATCGAGATGGTGGACGAGGCCGTCTTCGACTCCAACGAGCCCCTGCACGGCGTGTACGAGAACAACCGTGAAGAGTACGAGGAACTTCGCCAGGACAAGCTGGCCAAGGCCGGAGGGCCCATACCCCACTACGGGATCTTCTGACCGCGGGCGGTGAAGGGAGGACTGCCATGACGGCAACGGAGCAGGCAACCTCGGGCACGCCGGCGCCGGCCGGGCACGAGGCCGGGCACGAGGAGATCATCACCGGATGCGACGCCGTGGCCCAGGCGCTCCGGCTCCTGGACGTGGACGTGCTGGCCGGCTACCCGATCCGGCCCTACGACAGCGTGATGTCGGCGGTCAGCAAGATGATCGCCAACGGGCAGATGGACGCGGAGTTCATCGTCGCGGAGTCCGAGCACTCCCAGTTCGAGATCGGCAAGCACGCGTCGCTGGTGGGAGCCCGCGCCTTCATCGGCTCCGCGGGCGTCGGCTGGATGTACGGCATGGAGGCGCTGGTCGTCACCGCCTCGCTGCGGCTGCCGGTCATCGCCCTCGTCGGCAACCGCGCCCTCGACGACCCCGGCGCCTTCGGCGTGGAGCACAACGACGCACTCATGGTCCGGGACACGGGCTGGCTGCTGTACTGGGTGGAAAGCGCGCAGGAGGCGCTGGACACCACGCTGCTGGCCTACCGGGTGGCCGAGGACAAGCGGGTGATGCTGCCCTGCGCGCTCTCGATGGACGGCGCGTTCCTCACCCACAGCCAGCACATCGTGCGGGTGCCGGACGAAGAGCGCGTGAGCCGCTTCGTGCCGCCGTACGACCTGGGCGACCGGCGCTTCCACCCTGACAACCCGGTCTCGATCGCGCCGCAGTTCAACGAGGACTGGGTGATGGAGGCACGTCGCCAGTCCGACGCCGCCATGCGCCGCGCGCGGACGGTGATCGGTGAGGCGACCGCGGACTTCCAGCGCCTGTTCGGCCGGGAACCCGAGGACCCGTTCGTCGATGCCTACCGGATGGAGGACGCCGAGTACGCCCTGATCGGCATGGGAACGGTGGGCATGGTCGGCAAGGTCGCCGTCGACCGCATGCGGGCGGCCGGGAAGAAGGTCGGCTTCGTCCGCGTGAAGTGGTTCCGGCCCTTCCCCCGCCCCGAGCTGCGGGCGCTGCTGCGCAACGTCAAGGGCGTCGGCATCGTCGACCGCGACTACTCCTTCGGCTCCAGCTCTCACGCCGGCGTCCTCTACACCGAGGTCACCGCCGCGCTATACCCCGAACCGCGGCGGCCGGTGGTGGCCCCGTTCATCGCCGGACTGGGCGGGCGCGAGGTGTCGGTCGAGAACATGCTGGAGATGGAGGACAGCGTCGAGCGGGTGACGGCCGCCGGCGAGCTGGACCCCACCTGCCAGTGGATCGGCGTCCGGGGACCCGCGACCGACCCGCGCTACGAACAAGGCGAGAACCCGCGAACCGCGGAAGGAGGTGCGCGCTGATGGCCGCACCGGAACTGACCGTGCCCGACCTGGAGATCAACCGGCGGATCACCATCCTGCCGCTGCAGGAGTACTACACCTCCGGCCACCGCACCTGCCAGGGCTGCGAGAGCGCCCTCGTCATGCGGTACATGGCGAAGGTGGCGGGCCCGCGGACGCTCGTCACCGGGACCACGGGCTGCATGTACGTGGCGAATACCAGCTACAACTCCACCCCGTGGTCGCTGCCCTGGGCGCACACCCAGCTGGGCTCGTCCGGCTCGTCGGCCATCGGCACCTCGGCCGCGCTCAAGGCTCTGATGCGCAAGGGCAAGATCCCGGACGAGCGCATCAACGTCATCGCGTTCTGCAGCGACGGCGGGGGCGGCGACATGGGGCTGGCCACGCTGTCCGCGGCGATGCAGGACACCCGCTACAACCTGCTGATCCTGCTCTACGACAACGAGTCCTACGCCAACACCGACATCCAGGCGTCGGGGATGACCCCGTGGGGCGCGGTCACCGCGTTCACCCCCTCGGGCAAGCGGCAGCGGATCACGCACCACCGGTGGAAGAAGAACGTGCCGGCGCTGCTCATGGCCGGCCACCCCACCGGCCGCTACTTCGCCAACACCTCGTCTGGCTTCGGGATGGACCTGATGGAAAAGGTCCGCACGGCCCTGGACATGGACGGGCCAACGTTCGTCCAGACCCACGACCCGTGCCCCAAGGGGTGGGACTACGACCCGCGCATGTCGCACGAGCTGGCGGTCATGGCCGTCGAGTGCGGCATCACCGTGCTGTGGGACTGCCTGGAGGGAGAACTGCGCTACCAGGGGATCAGCCGCCAGCAGGTGGAGGGCAAGCTGCGGCGCAGGCCCGTCGCCGACTACCTGCGTCGGCAGGGCCGCTTCGCGCACTTCGCCGACGAGGACATCGATTTCTTCCAGTCCCGGATCGACGAGATGTGGGAGGACTGGATCCTCCCCGGTGTGCTCCGGGTGAACCAGACCCCGTTCGGGCCGGGAGGCAGCCGTGGCTGAACTGCTACCGGGCGCCCCGGTCACCGAGCTGGACGCGCTGGGACCGGCCGAGTCCCTGCGAGAGTATCAGTCACGTGGGGGATATGAGTCACTACGATCCGTTCGGGATAAATCGGGTGACGACATCATCGCCGCGGTCCGCGAGGCCGGGCTGACCGGGCGCGGGGGCGCGGGTTTTCCGGCCGCCGCCAAGTGGGAGGCGGCCCGGCGGGGCCCGGCGCCCAGGTACCTCGTGGTCAACGGGGCGGAGGGCGAGCCCGGCTCCTACAAGGACCGCCATCTCATGGCGCGGGCGCCGCACCAGGTGCTGGAGGGCATGCTCATCGCGGCCAGGGCGATCGATGCCAGCGAGATCCTCGTCTACATCAACAGCGAGTTCCAGGCCGCGCACCGCGCCCTGGCCGACGCCATCGAGGCGCTGCGGGCGACGGATCTCGCGAGCGCGCTGGTGCCCATCCGGCTGAAGCCGGAAAACCACGTGTACATCGCCGGCGAGGAGACCGCCCTGCTCTCCGTGCTCATGGGGCGGCCGGCCTGGCCCTGGCCCAAGCCGCCGTACCCCACCGAGCGCGGCTACGACGGCCATCCCACGGTCGTCAACAACGTGGAGACGCTCGCCCATGTCCCGGTGATCATCCGGCGCGGCCCGGACTGGTACCGCGAGCACCAGCCCACGCTGTTCTCGGTGACCGGGGATGTCAGCCGTCCTGGGGTTTTCGAGCTGCCGCTCGGCATCGCCGTGCGCGACCTGATCGAGCAGGCGGGCGGTCCGCTGGCGGGCGACCAGGTGGAGGCTGTGCTGCCGGGCGGGTACTCGCTGCCCTGGCTTCGCGCCGACCAGCTGGACGTGACGTTCAGCGCGGACGCCCTGGAGGCGGCCGGCACCGGGCTGGGAGCATCGGTGATCGTGGTCGGCGCCCGGCAGGGGCTCGGGCTGGCGGCGGCGCGGGTGTCCGCCTTCTTCGCGCGCGAGACCTGCGAGACCTGCCCGGTCTGCGTGACCGGGACGGCCCGGCTGGCGCAGCTGCTGCGTCCCGGAGCCAGCCGGGCACTCGCCGTGGCCGAGTCCGAGGAGGTCGCCGGTGTGGCCGCGCAGCACCGCCACATGGGCATCTGCACCCTCCTGGACACCGCCGCCAGCATGGCGCTACAGACGTGTTAGAGCCCTTCGTCACAGAGAGGAGGCGAAGCCCCGTGTCAGCGTCAGCCGAAGCCGCCGGGGGTTTGCCCTACCGCATCATCACCAATCCCGAGACCGGCAAGCAGTACCGTGTCGGCGAGGATCCTAAACAGCTGATCGGCTACGGCCGGTGGGTTCCCATCCTGGCCGCCTGGGCCGCGATGTTCATGGCCGGCATCCTGGAATACACCTGGGGTGCGCTGTCCGGCTCCATGCAGGCTCAGCACCACTGGAGCCTCACCGCGGTGTTCTGGATGTTCTCCGTCTACATCATCTTCGAGTCCGTGGCCAGCCACCCGATGACCGGCTTCCTGCGCGACCACGGAATCCTCAAGGTCCGGTACGCGGTGGCCATCGGCGCGGTGCTGTGCGGCATCGTCGCCTACGGGCTCACCGCCACCTCTTCCAGCATCTGGCAGATCTACCTCGGGTACGCCTTCTTCGGCGGCATCGGCTCGGGAATGATCTACAGCAGCTGCATCAACATGACCGGGAAGTGGTATCCGGACAAGCAGGGCTGGCGCAACGGCTTCGTCGACGGCGGCTGGGCCTACGGCGCGGTCCCGTGGATCATCGCCATCGGCGGCATCGCCGGCGAGGCGGGCGGGGCCAACCTGGGCAGCTTCCTGACCGCCTTCATCTGGATCCAGGGCATCTGCCTGACCGGCATCACCCTGGTAGCGGCCTTCTTCATGAAGGACCCGCCGAAGAACTGGTGGCCGGCCAACGTGGACCCCCTCAACTGGTCCAAGTACAAGAAGGGCCAGGCGCACGACCTGCACGCCAACCCGCCGGCGCTCAAGCAGTACAGCACGAGGGAGATGTGGCGCACCCCGCAGCCGAAGTGGATCGGCATCCAGTTCGCCCTGTTCGTCGGGGCGTCGCTGTTCGGGGTGTCCTACCTGTTCCCGTTCGGGGAGGCGATGCACATCGGCATCTGGGCCGCCGCCGGGGGGTTCGCGGGATTCTCCCTGGCGGACGGGATCTTCCGGCCGATCTACGGCTACGTGTCACAGTGGATCGGCAGGCGGATGACGATGACGTACGCCTACGCGCTCGACGGCGTCTTCGTGCTGCTGACCCTGTGGGCGGGCGAGGCCCACATCCCGTGGCTGTTCGCGGTCCTGGCGGTCGTCACGGGCGGGTTGTCGGGCGCCAACTTCCCGATGACGTCCACCCTCATCACCGACTACTACGGCTCCAACAACAACGCCATCAACTACGCGACGATCTACTCGTTCAAGGCCATCGGCGGAAGCTTCGCGGGCGGCATCGCCGCGCTGGTGATGACCGGCGGGGTGGTGGTCGCCGGCACGGCCGACTGGGTCGGCGGGTTCGTCTTCGGCGCGGTGCTGGCGTTCCTCGCGGTCTTCGTCGTGTACTTCCTGTGCAAGGCGCCGACGCTCGAGCAGATGCGCAAGGCCGAGGCGGGCGCGGCGGCGGCCGCGGAGCGCCGGGCCGCCAAGCGCGCCGGACGGCAAGGCCAGTCGGCAGCGGCCTGAGAC